>NZ_JAHUWF010000040.1:0-334 GCF_019219205.1 Pseudomonas sp. PDM27
GCTCAGCAATCGTTGGTTACATCTTTGATTTCTCGCGGAGTAACTTGTGATGCTGATAATCTGTTGACTAGCAGTCTGACTCCACAAGCACCCACACGAATTGCTTGATTCAGTTGTTAAAGAGCGGCTGGTTAAGATCTTTCGTCTCAACCGAGGCGCGCATTCTACAGCAGCCTCATTTGCTGTCAAGTGATATTTTTCAGAAGCTTTCAAGGAATCCTTAACAACTTCAACCACTTGCGCTTTCGATCTCTCGTCAGCGGGAGGCGAATTCTACAGCGTTACTCGCTGCTGTCAACACCTCTTTTTCAACTTCCTTTCGGCTTCGATGACC
>NZ_JAHUWF010000041.1:0-323 GCF_019219205.1 Pseudomonas sp. PDM27
TCCCCTGAAGGGCCGTCGAAGACTACGACGTTGATAGGTTGGGTGTGTAAGCGCTGTGAGGCGTTGAGCTAACCAATACTAATTGCCCGTGAGGCTTGACCATATAACACCCAAGCAATTTGCGTCGAAAGGCCAGATTGCGGTGTGTGAAGACGAAACGAACCGAAAGTTCGAGAGACTCACAAAACACCAGCTATCACATACCCAATTTGCTGAAGCGAGGCCCTCTGGCCGCGACTCAGTACCCGAATTTCTTGACGACCATAGAGCGTTGGAACCACCTGATCCCATCCCGAACTCAGAAGTGAAACGATGCATCGCCG
>NZ_JAHUWF010000042.1:0-305 GCF_019219205.1 Pseudomonas sp. PDM27
AGCGCTGTGAGGCGTTGAGCTAACCAATACTAATTGCCCGTGAGGCTTGACCATATAACACCCAAGCAATTTGCGCTTAAAAGCCAGATTGCGGTGTGTGAAGACGAAACGAACCGAAAGTTCGAGAAACTCACAAAACACCAGCTGTCACATACCCAATTTGCTGAAGCGAGGCCAGCTGGCCGCGACTCAGTACCCGAATTTCTTGACGACCATAGAGCGTTGGAACCACCTGATCCCATCCCGAACTCAGAAGTGAAACGATGCATCGCCGATGGTAGTGTGGGGTTTCCCCATGTGAGAGT
>NZ_JAHUWF010000043.1:0-272 GCF_019219205.1 Pseudomonas sp. PDM27
CGCGAGCAAGCTCGCTCCCACATTTGTTTGGCGTCGACCAAATCCAGCCCACGACCAACATCCACTGTGGGAGCGAGCTTGCTCGCGATAGCGGCAGGACAGTCAGAATTGATGTCGACTGACACACCGCCTTCGCGAGCAAGCCCGCTCCCACATTTGTTTGGCGTCGACCAAATCCAGCCCACGACCAACATCCACTGTGGGAGCGAGCTTGCTCGCGATAGCGGCAGGACAGTCAGAATTGATGTCGACTGACACACAGCCTTCGCGAG
>NZ_JAHUWF010000044.1:0-271 GCF_019219205.1 Pseudomonas sp. PDM27
TAGCGCAAGGCCCGAAGGTCCCCTGCTTTCTCCCGTAGGACGTATGCGGTATTAGCGTTCCTTTCGAAACGTTGTCCCCCACTACCAGGCAGATTCCTAGGCATTACTCACCCGTCCGCCGCTGAATCAGAGAGCAAGCTCTCTTCATCCGCTCGACTTGCATGTGTTAGGCCTGCCGCCAGCGTTCAATCTGAGCCATGATCAAACTCTTCAGTTCAAACATCTTTGGGTTTTGAGAAAACCCTAAACTTGGCTCAGCAATCGTTGGTTA
>NZ_JAHUWF010000045.1:0-271 GCF_019219205.1 Pseudomonas sp. PDM27
TCGATGGTGAATGTTGATTTCTAGTCTTTGACTAGTTCGTTCTTTAAAAATTTGGGTATGTGATAGAAAGATAGACTGAACGTTACTTTCACTGGTAACGGATCAGGCTAAGGTAAAATTTGTGAGTTGCTCTTTATGAGCAAGATCGAATTTTCGGCGAATGTCGTCTTCATAGTATAACCAGATTGCTTGGGGTTATATGGTCAAGTGAAGAAGCGCATACGGTGGATGCCTTGGCAGTCAGAGGCGATGAAAGACGTGGTAGCCTGCG
>NZ_JAHUWF010000046.1:0-267 GCF_019219205.1 Pseudomonas sp. PDM27
TGAGTCCCCTGAAGGGCCGTCGAAGACTACGACGTTGATAGGTTGGGTGTGTAAGCGCTGTGAGGCGTTGAGCTAACCAATACTAATTGCCCGTGAGGCTTGACCATATAACACCCAAGCAATTTGCATACTTCGAAAGAAGCATCAGATTGCGGTGTGTGAAGACGAAACGAACCGAAAGTTCGAGAAACTCACAAAACACCAGCTGTCACATACCCAATTTGCTGAAGCGAGGCCAACTGGCCACGACTCAGTACCCGAATTTCT
>NZ_JAHUWF010000047.1:0-256 GCF_019219205.1 Pseudomonas sp. PDM27
CCGAAAGGAAGTTGAAAAAGAGGTGTTGACAGCAGCGAGTAACGCTGTAGAATTCGCCTCCCGCTGACGAGAGATCGAAAGCGCAAGTGGTTGAAGTTGTTAAGGATTCCTTGAAAACTTCTGAAAATAATCACTTGACAGCAAATGAGGCTGCTGTAGAATGCGCGCCTCGGTTGAGACGAAAGATCTTAACCAACCGCTCTTTAACAACTGAATCAAGCAATTCGTGTGGGTGCTTGTGGAGTCAGACTGCTAG
>NZ_JAHUWF010000048.1:0-255 GCF_019219205.1 Pseudomonas sp. PDM27
ACGAGGGCCAGTCCGTTCCCGATGTTTGTGCCAGTTTGGATATTGGCCCTACCGCCTTGCGCCGTTGGGTCGACCAGGTTCGCAAAGAACGCTTGGGTTCGACCCCGGTGGGGGCCAAGGCAATCACCGCCGATCAGCGGGAGATTCAGCAGCTCAAAGCGTTGCTCAGGCAAAAAGACCTGGACATTGAAATCCTAAAAAAGGCCAGTGCTCTCCTGCTTTTGGACTCCAAAGATCATTCTCGCTGATCAATGA
>NZ_JAHUWF010000049.1:0-255 GCF_019219205.1 Pseudomonas sp. PDM27
GGTCATCGAAGCGCCAAGGAAGTTGAAAAAGAGGTGTTGACAGCAGCGAGTAACGCTGTAGAATTCGCCTCCCGCTGACGAGAGATCGAAAGCGCAAGTGGTTGAAGTTGTTAAGGATTCCTTGAAAGCTTCTGTAAAATATCACTTGACAGCAAATGAGGCTGCTGTAGAATGCGCGCCTCGGTTGAGACGAAAGATCTTAACCAACCGCTCTTTAACAACTGAATCAAGCAATTCGTGTGGGTGCTTGTGGAG
>NZ_JAHUWF010000004.1:0-466054 GCF_019219205.1 Pseudomonas sp. PDM27
GACCATAGAGCGTTGGAACCACCTGATCCCATCCCGAACTCAGAAGTGAAACGATGCATCGCCGATGGTAGTGTGGGGTTTCCCCATGTGAGAGTAGGTCATCGTCAAGATTAAATTCCGAAACCCCTATCTGCGTATGCAGGTAGGGGTTTTGTTTTTTCGCCTCCGTACACCTCAAACGCTGTTCCCTGTAGGAGCGAGCTTGCTCCGGGCGGCGTTCCGACGAAGAACTTCAGGGCACCGCGTTACCCCAGACAACCCGCGTCATCGTTGATGACCTTCGCGAGCGAGCTCGCTCCTACAAATGCTAAAGTCGTCCCTCGAATTTGCATTTTCCAAGGAAGCCTTATGCCGGACGCCACGTCCCTCAGTGCTGGATTCATGGTGGTTCACGGCAATCGCCTGGACGAGTTGCGCAGCCTGGTGGTCAGCTGGATGCGGCGCTACCCGCTGGCTCCCCTGGAGAATGAAATCGCGTTGGTGCAAAGCAATGGCATTGCCCAATGGCTGAAGCTGGCACTGGCGGAAGATGCCGAAGAAGACGACATGGGCGGCTGCGGCATCGCCGCCGCCATCGACGTGCAGTTGCCCGGCAGTTTCATGTGGCAGCTCTATCGCATGGTCCTTGGGCGCGATGAAATTCCGGCCAAGTCCCTGCTCGATAAAGCCCCGCTGACCTGGCGATTGATGCGCCTGCTGCCGCAGTTGATCAACCAGCCACACTTCGAGCCGCTGCAGCGCTTCCTGACCCATGACACCGATCTGCGCAAACGCTACCAATTGGCTGAGCGTCTGGCGGACCTGTTCGACCAGTACCAGGTCTATCGGGCTGACTGGCTTGAAGACTGGGCAGAAGGTCGACATCAAACAAGAAGCGCCAGGGGCGAGGCCAAAGCCCTGACGCCCGCCAACTGCTGGCAGGCAGAGTTATGGCGCGCACTCTTGCTGGATGTCGGAGAGCAAGGCATGGCGCAAAGCCGTGCCGGGGTCCATCAGCGATTCGCCGAGCGCATCAACAACCTCGAAACAGCTCCCCAGGGATTGCCCTCGCGAGTGATCGTTTTCGGGATTTCTTCGCTGCCTGCCCAAGCCCTGGAAGCACTGGCGGGGCTGGCCCGATTCAGCCAGGTCCTGCTGTGCGTACATAACCCGTGTCGCCACCATTGGGCGGACATCGTCGCCGATAAAGACCTGTTGCGTCATCAATACAAGCGTCAGGCCCGCAAGAGCGGCATGCCGGTAGTGATCGATCCGCAAACCCTGCACCAGCATGCTCACCCGCTGCTGGCTGCCTGGGGTAAACAGGGGCGGGACTACATCAACCTGCTCGACAGTTACGACGATCCCAACAGCTATCGCTCGGCATTCCGTGACGGGCGCATCGACCTGTTCAGTGACGGTCAGCCGCTGAATGTGCTCAACCAGTTGCAGGATGACATCCTTGAATTGCGTCCCCTCAACGAGACTCGGGAGCGCTGGCCGGCCATCGATCTGCACACGGACGAATCGATCCGTTTTCACATTGCCCACAGCGCCCAGCGAGAAGTCGAGATTCTCCACGATCAACTGCTCGCGCGCTTCAGTGCCGATCCGACATTACGCCCTCGGGACATCATCGTCATGGTCCCGGACATCGACAGCTACGCCCCGCACATTCGTGCCGTGTTTGGCCAGCTCGACCGTCAGGACCCGCGCTTCATTCCGTTCACGCTGGCTGACCAGGGCCAGCGTGGTCGCGATCCACTGCTGATTGCGGTCGAGCACCTGCTCAAGCTGCCGGACAGCCGATTCCCCGTCAGTGAAATTCTCGATCTGCTGGACGTCCCGGCACTGCGCGCCCGCTTTGGTGTCGAGGAGCGTGACCTGCCGACGTTGCACCGCTGGATCGAAGGTGCCGGCATTCGCTGGGGCATGAATGCCGAGCAACGTGCCGGACTCGGGCTGCCCAATGAGCTGGAGCAAAACAGCTGGCGTTTCGGCTTGCGACGGATGTTGCTCGGTTATGCCGTTGGCTGCGCCGATGCCTATGAGGGCATCGAACCCTACGACGAAATCGGTGGTCTGGACGCTGCGCTCATAGGTCCGCTGGTGGCTCTGCTGGACGCGCTGGATGTGGCTCACCACGAACTCTCTCAGCCTGCACAGCCGCGCCAATGGGGTTTGCGCTTGCAGGCGTTGGTGCAGTTGTTCTTCCTCGCCAGCAACGAACACGATGACTACTTGCTGGCCCAGCTCGAAGAGCTGCGCGAGACCTGGCTCGAGACCTGCGAGTCCGTCGGCTTGCAGGACGAGTTGCCGCTGACGGTCGTCCGTGAAGCCTGGCTTGCAGGCCTGGATCAGGGCCGCTTGTCCCAACGCTTCCTGGCCGGTGCGGTGAACTTCTGCACCTTGATGCCCATGCGTGCTATCCCGTTCAAACTGGTCTGTCTGCTGGGCATGAATGACGGCGATTATCCGCGTGCGCAACCGCCGCTGGATTTCGATCTGATGGGCAGTGATTACCGGCCAGGCGATCGCTCCCGACGCGAAGATGACCGTTACCTGCTACTGGAAGCCTTGCTGTCGGCGCGTGATCAGCTCTACATCAGTTGGGTGGGCCGCAGCATCCGCGACAACAGCGAGAGGCCGGCGTCGGTATTGATCGGCCAGTTGCGTGACCATCTGGCCAGCGGTTGGCGACTGGCACAGAGTGGCGAGGACCTGCTTGAAGCCATGACCCGGGAACACCCCTTGCAACCTTTCAGCGCCCGCTACTTTCACGCAGGGGATGAGTCGTTCAGCTATGCCACCGAATGGCAGGTCCTTCATCAAACGGCAGAGCAACAGGCGAGCGCCGAAGTGCTCGGGCCTCACGTTCAGGACGAACCCCTCAGCCTCGGTCAACTGCAGGATTTCCTGCGCAATCCGGTACGGCACTTTTTCAGCCAGCGACTGAAAGTCTTCTTCGAGGCGGCCGAAGTGCCGCTGGCCGATGAAGAGCCTTTTGTCCTGGATGCGTTGCAGCGTTACAGCCTCAGCGACCGTTTGCTCGAAGCGGCGCTGGCAGATCCGGGAAATACCGGACAGGCACTGGAGGATCAGGCCAAACGCCTGCAAAACAGCGGGCTGCTGCCCATGGCCGGTTTCGGTGAATGCCTGCAACGTGAATTGATCGAACCATTGCCCGACTTGCTGCAACGCCACCAACAGCTCCTGGCTTTGTGGCCGACACCCCTCAGCAGTGCGTTGCCCGTCAATCTTGAACTGCAAGGCCTGCACATCGAGGGCTGGCTCAGTGGCCTGCATCAACGCGCTGATGGTGGTTTGCTGTCTGTCACGACGATCCCCAACAGCATCGGCTCGATCAAATCGCGCAAATGGCATCGACTGACGCGCCCGTGGCTCACGCATCTGGTGGCCTGTGCCAGTGGCATGGCGTTGACCACCGCACTGGTGGCCAGCGACGACAGCCTGTTGCTCGCACCGATGGACGAGTCCACGGCGCGGAAAATTCTCGGCGATCTGCTGATGGCCTGGCAGTCGGGTATGCGCCAACCTCTGCCGATCGCGGTCAAGACCGCCTTCGCGTGGCTGGGGCAAACCGCCCCGGACAAAGCCGCGGCCGCTGCGCGCAAGGCCTATGAAGGCGACGGGCAGACGACGGACGGAGAGCGACGCGAAAGTCCGGCACTCGCACGCCAATTCGCCGATTACGATGCCCTGAGCGCCGATGAAACCTTCCCAGACTGGTGTGATGCGCTCTATCGCCCGCTGCTTGAAGCACCCTGGCGTTCACTGTCCAGCGAGGAGTCGCGTTGATGAGTACGAAGACACCGCTGGCCCTGGCGTTCCCACTGCGTGGCAGTCAACTGATCGAAGCCAGCGCCGGGACCGGCAAGACTTTCACCATTTCCGCGTTGTACCTGCGCCTGGTGCTTGGCAATGGCGGCGAAGACAGTGGCTTCGGACGTGAGCTCTTGCCGCCGCAAATCCTCGTCGTGACCTTTACCGACGCCGCCACCAAAGAGTTGCGCGAACGCATTCGCACGCGGCTCGCCGAGGCCGCACGCTTTTTCCGCGATGAAACGCCGGCCCCCGACAGCCTGATTGCCGAGCTGCGTGACCAGTACTTGCCCGAGCAATGGCCCGGGTGCGCAAACCGCCTGGATATCGCCGCCCAATGGATGGACGAGGCAGCGGTGTCGACTATCCACAGTTGGTGCCAGCGCATGTTGCGCGAGCACGCCTTCGACAGCGGCAGCCTGTTTACCCAGACCCTGGAAACCGACCACAGCGACTTGCTGGGGGAAGTCCTGCGCGATTACTGGCGGCTGTTCTGCTACCCGATGCAAGGTGATGCGCTGAATTGGGTGCGCAGCAATTGGGGCGGTCCGGCGGCGCTGCTGCTGCGGATTCGTGCGCTGTTCGCCAGTGAGCGCGATTCGCTTCAAGGGAAAGAGCCCGCCGAGATAATTTCGCAATGCTTGCAAGAGCGACGGGCTGCCCTGGTCGAACTCAAGAAGCCCTGGCCGCAGTGGGCGGACGAGCTGCTTGCAATCTGTCACCAGGGTGTCGCGAGCAAGAGCGTCGACGGTCGCAAGATGCAGGCACGCTATTTCGAGCCATGGTTTGAAAAAATCAAAGCCTGGGCCGAGGACGAATCCCTCGAGCAACTGGATATCGGCACCGGTTTCACGCGACTGACCCCGGATGGCATGGCCGAAGCCTGGAAGGGCGAAGCGCCTCGACATCCAGGGCTCGATGCCATGGCCGGTCTCAAGGCCTGTCTCGACGGGTTGCCCACGCCCGATGCCGCCGTGCTGCAACATGCCGCCCGCTGGGTCGGGGCGCGATTCGAGGAAGAGAAACGCCGTCGTGCGGAAATGGGCTTCGATGACATGTTGCTGCGCCTTGATGCGGCCTTGCATTCCGATGGCGGCGAGCGCCTGGCCACCCTGATTCGTGAACAGTTTCCGGTCGCCCTGATCGATGAGTTCCAGGACACCGACCCGGTGCAATACCGGATCTTCGAGAGCATCTACCGGATTGAGGAGAACAGCCCCGAGTGCGGCCTGTTCCTGATCGGCGACCCGAAACAGGCTATCTACGCGTTTCGCGGTGCCGACATCCATACCTACCTGCGCGCCCGTCAGGCCACTACCGGCCGCCTGCACACCCTGGGCACCAACTTCCGCTCAAGCCATGGCATGGTCAACGCGGTGAACCATGTGTTCGAGCGTGCCGAAGCCCGGGAGTCGGGACGGGGCGCATTCCTCTTTCGGGAACCGAATGGCAATAACCCGGTTCCGTTCATGCCGGTGGCCTCCCAGGGCCGCAAAGAAGTCCTGCATATCAATAATCAGCCTGTTCCGGCCTTGAACATCTGGCACTTGTCGGCCGAACAACCGTTGTCCGGCGCGGTGTACCGGCAACATCTGGCGGCGGCCTGCGCCAGTGAAATCACGGCATTGCTCAATGGCGGGCAGCAGGGGCAAGCGGGGTTCACCCAGGACGGCAAAGCCTTCAGGGGCCTGCTGCCGGCGGACATCGCCATCCTGGTACGCGATGGCAAGGAAGCGCAGGCGGTGCGTGGCGAATTGGCTGCGCGGGGCGTGCGCAGTGTTTACCTGTCGGACAAGGACTCGGTGTTCGCCGCCCAGGAGGCGCACGACGTGCTGACCTGGCTCAAGGCCTGCGCCGAGCCGGATGTCGAACGCCCGCTACGGGCCGCGTTGGCCAGCATCACCTTGAACCTTTCATTGACCGAGCTGGAGCGGCTGAATCAGGACGAGTTGGCCTGGGAATCCCGGGTCATGCAGTTCCGTGGCTATCGCGAAGTCTGGCGCAAGCAGGGCGTGCTGCCGATGCTGCGTCGTTTGCTGCACGACTTCCGCCTGCCCCAGGAGTTGATCGCACGCAGTGACGGCGAGCGGGTCTTGACGAACCTCCTGCACCTGTCCGAATTGCTGCAACAGGCAGCCGCCGAACTCGATGGCGAACAAGCGCTGATCCGGCATTTGTCCGAGCATCTGGCGTTGTCCGGTCAGGCAGGCGAGGAGCAGATCCTGCGTCTGGAAAGTGATGAGCAACTGGTCAAGGTCGTGACCATCCACAAGTCCAAAGGCCTTGAATACCCCTTGGTGTTCCTGCCGTTCATTTGCTCGGCGAAGCCCGTGGACGGCAGTCGCCTGCCGTTGCACTACCACGATGAATCAGGCAATGCCCAGGTCACTTTGAAGCCAACGGCAGAATTGATTGCCCTGGCCGACGATGAGCGTCTGGCCGAGGATCTGCGCTTGCTCTATGTCGCCCTGACCCGGGCGCAACACGCCTGCTGGCTGGGGGTGGCTGACCTCAAGCGCGGCAACAACAATGGTTCGGTGCTGCATCTGTCGGCCTTGGGTTATCTGTTGGGGGGCGGTGCGCCATTGGCCGACTCCCCGGCGTTGCAGCAGTGGTTGCGCGCCCTGCAACAGGACTGTCCGGCGCTGGCGTATGCCCAGATGCCTGATGCGACAACAGAGCATTACCAGCCACCGCAAAACGACGCGGCGCTGCTGGCTCCGCTGATCCCGAAACGCAAGGCCAGTGAAAACTGGTGGATCGCCTCTTACAGCGCATTGCGCATTGGCGACACCCTGAGTGTCGGCACGGACGAGGCGCCGGAGAGTCCGCAGGCGCAAAAACTGTTCGATGACGAACGTCTCGACCCGCAGGCTCCCAGGGAAGTGGTGGCCAGTGGCGGCGATATCCATCGCTTCCCGCGCGGCCCGAACCCCGGCACCTTCCTCCATGGTCTGCTCGAATGGGCGGGGGGCGAGGGGTTTGCCGCGGCACCCCAGGAGGTGATCGACGCCATTGCCCGTCGCTGCAATCGCCGAGGCTGGGAGGGCTGGATCACCACGCTGAGTGACTGGCTGCAGCATCTGCTCAAGTCGCCGTTGCAACTGGGTGCCGATCAGGCGCCGGTGATATTCGGGCAGTTGACGCAATACCAGGTCGAGATGGAATTCTGGTTCGCCAGCCACAAGGTCGATGTGCTCAAGCTCGATGCGCTGGTGTGTCAGTACACTCATGACGGTGTGGCCCGGGTGGCCGCCGAACCGGTGCTGCTCAACGGCATGTTCAAGGGCTTCATCGACCTGACGTTCGAGCACAACGGCCGCTATTACGTTGCCGACTACAAATCCAACTGGCTTGGCGCCGATGATGCGGCCTACACCTTGCCGGCCATGGAGCAGTCGATTCTCGACAACCGCTATGACCTGCAATACGTGTTGTACCTGTTGGCCCTGCATCGCCAGCTCAAGGCGCGGCTCGCCGATTACGACTACGACCGGCATGTCGGCGGTGCGTTGTACCTGTTCCTGCGGGGTACGCGTGCGGCCAGCCAGGGTGTGTTTTTCACCCGTCCGCCAAGAGAACTGATCGAGCGTCTGGACAGGCTGTTCCAGGGCAAGCCAGAGCCCAAGGCCGAGCCCGCCTGGGAACAGGGAGTACTGTTATGAGTCGTACCTTCACCGATTTGCTGCCCACCTCGCTGGCAGTCGAAAGCCTGGCCGATCTGGCGCCGCTGAGTCGTGCCGACGACTTGCTGTTGCTGCTCACGCGCTGGGTCGAGCGTGGCTGGCTGCGCGCACTGGACAAAGCCTTTGTGGCGTTTCTGCATGAGCTGGCGCCGGAGGATGATCCGTTGGTCTTGCTGGCCGCCGCGTTGACCAGCCACCAGTTGGGCCACGGGCATGTCTGCCTCGACCTGTTCGAGACGCTGAAAGAACCGGACTTCGCCCTGTCATTACCGCCCGAAGGTGACGTCCAAGGCGGCGCCATGCTGTTGCCGTCGCAATTGCTCGGAGCGCTGGACGGTGCTCATTGGTGCAAGGTGCTGGCCGCCAGCAACCTGGTCGCCCTGGCCGCTGACAGCCGTGACAACGTGCGTGACCGACCTTTGGTGTTATCGGGCAAACGCCTGTACCTGCGCCGCTATTGGGCCTACGAGCGGCGGATCGACCTTTCGCTGCGCGAGCGCCTGACGGAGCACGAGTCCACGCCGAACGACCTGCTCCGGCGCCTCACCGGTTTGTTCGGGCCTGCCCGGCCGGGTGAAGTGATCGACTGGCAGAAGCTGGCCTGTGCCCTGGCGACCCGCAGCGCCTTCAGCATCGTGACGGGGGGGCCGGGCACCGGCAAGACCACCACCGTCGTGCGCTTGTTGGCGTTGCTCCAGGCGCCGGCGGTCGAGGCCGGCATGCCTTTGCGCATCCGCCTCGCCGCACCGACCGGCAAGGCCGCGGCGCGTCTGACAGAGTCCATCAGCCAGCAAGTCCGGACCTTGAAAGTCAGCGAAGCCATACGCGAGAAGATCCCGTCCGATGTCACCACCGTTCACCGTCTGCTGGGCAGTCGGCCCGGGACACGTCATTTCCGGCACCACGGGGGCAATCGCCTGCCGCTGGATGTGCTGGTGGTGGACGAGGCCTCGATGATCGACCTGGAAATGATGGCCAATCTGCTCGACGCCTTGCCGGCCCATGCGCGCCTCGTGCTGTTGGGGGACAAGGACCAGCTGGCTTCGGTAGAAGCCGGTGCGGTACTGGGGGATCTGTGTCGCGACGCGGAGGCTGGCTGGTACAGCCCGCAGACACGCCAGTGGCTGGAAGCCGTCAGTGGCGAAAGCCTGCAGGCCGGCGGATTGCAGGAGGATACGCAGGGCGCTCATCCACTGGCCCAACAGGTGGTGATGCTGCGCCACTCCCGGCGATTCGGTGAGGGCAGCGGTATTGGTCAGCTCGCTCGTTGGGTCAACCAGCAGCAACCGGAAGAGGCCCGCAAGTTGTTGTCTGCGCGAAGCCATGACGATGTGTATGGCTTGTCCCTCAAGGGTGAGCAGGACCGGGCGCTGGAGCGTTTGCTGCTCGAAGGCCATGGTGAGGGCCCGCAGGGTTATCGGCATTACCTGACCTTACTGCGCAAACAGCGGCCGCCACTCGACAGCCCGCTGGAAGATTCACGCTGGACCGACTGGGCCCGAGAGGTGTTGCAAGCCTTCGACGCGTTCCAGCTGTTATGCGCCGTGCGCAAGGGGCCGTGGGGCGTGGAGGGCTTGAACCAGCGAGTGACGGAGGCGTTGCTCAGGGCTCGCCTGATCGACAGCGACCAGCAGTGGTACGAAGGTCGCCCCGTGCTGATGACCCGCAACGATTACGGGCTGGGTTTGATGAACGGCGATATTGGCATCGCTCTCAAGCTCCCGGAGCAGGAGGGCCACGGAAAACAGGTTTTGCGTGTGGCGTTCCCACGAAATGACGGTCAGGGCGGCGTGCGATTTGTCCTGCCAAGCCGCCTGAATGATGTCGAAACCGTATACGCCATGACCGTGCATAAATCCCAGGGCTCGGAGTTCGCGCACACCGCGTTGATTCTTCCCGACGCCTTGAATCCGGTCCTCACCAAGGAATTGATCTACACCGGGATTACCCGGGCCAAGGACTGGTTCACCCTGATCGAATCGCGGGCAGGCGTGTTTGAAGAGGCGGTGAAACGCCGGGTCAAGCGCTTGAGCGGGCTGATGCTGGAGCTGAAGGACGACAGCGAGCGGACAGACTGAAAGGTCAGTGAGCGATTGTAGGAAATTGTCCGAAGCAGCGTAGTACGTGGCCTCGCTGGCATTTCCTCGCTGTGCTATCGTTGCGGCATCATTTCGCTTCGGTCCAAGAGTATCCCTGCATGAAGGTGGCTGTCAGGACGACAGAGCGCGTCATTGGCTGTAAGAAAGCGCTGCTTGCCATCCTTCTTTGTCTGCTGGCCAGCGTCGCTTTTGCTCAATCGCAGCCCCCGGTGGGCATGGCGGACCAACGCGCCAAAGCGGTTACCCAGGTGGTCCTCGGCATCCTCAGCTATGCCCGCTGGCCCGTTGAGCCTTTGCTGCTGCGCCTGTGTCTGGTCGGCCCTACCGAATACACCGACGACCTGGTCAAAGGCACGACCCAGGCGACCGGTCGACCTGTCGCGGTGCAACGCTTGCTGGCCGACAACCCCGCGATTGTCAGTGACTGCGATGCGGTTTACATCGGCAAGCTGACTGGCGAAGAACGCAGCCGATTGTTTGCCGCGTTGATCGGGCATCCGGTGCTGAGCATTAGCGAGAGTGACGAGCAGTGCTCGGTCGGCAGCCTGTTTTGCTTGCGGGTCAGCGACGAGCAGGTGTCGTTCGAGGTCAATCTCGACTCCGTCGCTCGCAGCGGTGTACGCATCCATCCGAGCGTGCTGCAACTTTCCCGCCGCAAGCCGGCGGCGCCATGAAGTTACTGACTCCGGGCAGTCGCCCGACTTTGCATTCGGTCATCGGTCGCGGCAACTTGCTCGTCGCGCTGGTGGGCGTCGCCATGGCCAGTGTTTCGCTGACGTTGCTCGGCGTGCTGGCCTTGCGTGTGTACGCGGATCACAACCTGCACCTGATCGCACGCTCGATCACCTACACCGTGGAAGCCGCGGTGGTGTTCAACGACAAGCCTGCTGCCACCGAGGCGCTGGCGTTGATTGTGTCCACCGAAGAAGTGGCCGACGCCCAGGTGTTCGACCAGCGGGGGCAGTTGCTGGCCCGTTGGCAACGACCGGAAACCGACTGGGTATCTGATCTCGAACGGCACATCGCCAAAGCGTTTCTCGAAGAACCGATGAGCATGCCGATCCTCCATCAAGGACGGGAAGTCGGCAGCATCAGGCTCACCGGGCACGGCGGCAACCTGATGCGCTTTTTGCTCAGCGGCCTGGTGGGCATCCTCTTGTGCACGGCCGTCAGTGCCTGGGTTGCGCTCTTTCTGGCGCGCCGACAACTTCGCGGGATCATCAAGCCCCTGCGCAACCTGGCCACCGTCGCCCACGCCGCGCGCAGTGACCGGGCCTTCGACAAGCGCGTGCCGCCCGCCGACATTGCCGAGCTCGATGATTTCGGCAACGACTTCAATGCCCTGCTCGATGAGCTCGAAGCCTGGCAATCGCACCTGCAAAGCGAAAACGAATCCCTGGCGCATCAGGCCAGTCACGACAGCCTCACCGGATTGCCCAACCGGGCATTTTTCGAAGGTCGCCTGATGCGCGCGCTGCGCAACGCCAACAAGCTCGGCGAGCGAGTGGCGGTGTTGTTTCTCGACAGCGATCGCTTCAAGGAAATCAACGACAGTTTCGGCCATGCGGCGGGGGATGCGGTGTTGGTGGCCGTGGCCAACCGGGTTCGCGCGCAACTGCGGGAAGGGGACCTGGTGGCGCGCTTGGGTGGCGATGAGTTTGCCGTGCTGCTGACACCGCTGCACAAGACCGCAGACGCCGAACGAATTGCCGACAAGATCCTGGCCAGCATGGACATGCCGATTCCATTGCCGGGCAGTACCCAGGTGTTGACCTCACTCAGTATCGGCGTCGCGGTGTACCCGGATCATGGCGCAACGCCGGGTGCCCTGCTCAACGCCGCCGATGGTGCGATGTACCAGGCCAAGCGCCTGTCCCGAGGCGCACAGTACACGGCAGGGTCGGAGCACCCTGCCGCCGATGTTCAAAACAGGAGCTGACTTCCGTGTTCACTTTCAACCCGCGTTCCCTGCGTTTTTTCACCATGACTTTGCTCGTGGCCTTGCTGAGCCTGACCGGTTGCCAGACCGCCCCGCCAAAAGGCCTGACCCCGGCGCAGATCGCCGTGCTGAAACAGCAGGGTTTCGAGCTGACCGACGATGGCTGGGCCTTCGGGTTGTCCGGCAAGGTGTTGTTCGGCAGCGACGATGACAGCCTGAACCAGCAGAGCACCGAGATCGTCGAGCGCATCGGCAAGGCACTGCTCGGAGTGGGGATCGAACGAGTGCGGGTCGATGGTCACACCGATGCATCGGGCAAAGAGGCCTACAACGAGCAACTGTCCGTGCGCCGGGCGAAAAGCGTGGCCAGGGTGCTCAACACGGTCGGCATGAAGCCGGAAAATATCCAGTTGCGCGGCCTGGGCAGCAGCGTACCGGTGGCCACCAACAGCACCTCCAGTGGCCGCACGGAGAATCGCCGGGTCGCCATCGTCGTCAGCTCCGACTAATCGGCGAGCGGCTCTTGGTGAGCTGGATAGGCGGACTCGCTAGCCTCCCTCATGCAAGCCAAGGGCGTCCCTATCGTTCACGTTCAAGCTGTACCCACTGTGGCCGCAACGGCTACAGCCTGGTGTGGACACGAAAAGTTCGCTCACACGCTGTTTATTGCTTGTAGGGCGTAAGAGCTACCCCTTATAAGAGCAACTTTTCACTCTCGAAATAAAGGGGTACAAGCATGAGCGACGCCTGGAACGAAGGGTATTTTACGGACGAGGGCTACACCTACAGCTACAGCCGGGAAATCAATCCAGTCTTCCAGCGCTATTGCTTGTTGTTGCGCGGTTTTGCCAGTCTTGAGACGACCGACGGCTATCACTGCGAATTGGGATTTGGCCAGGGTGTCTCGATCAATATCCATGCCGCCGCCAACCCAGGGGCCTACATAGGCACGGATTTCCACCCGGGCCAGGCAGCCCATGCCAATGCACTGGCGACTGCCTGGAACAGCGATGCGCGGCTGTATGACGACAGCTTCGAGCAACTGCTCGCCCGCGACGACTTGCCACAATTCGACAGCATCAGCCTGCATGGCATCTGGACCTGGGTCAGCCGCGACAACCAGAAACTGATCGTCGAGTTCGCCCGTCGTCACCTCAAGCCCGGTGGCCTGCTGTACATCAGCTACAACTGCTTCCCCGGCTGGTCGCCGTCGGCGCCCTTGCGTCATCTGTTCAGGCTGCACGACCGCTTCGCCACGCACACCTCCGTTCGCCCGGACCAGCGTATCGAGGCCGCACTGCAATTCTCCGAAACGCTGCTGGCGGCCAATCCCAACTACGCCAGCGCGGTACCGAACCTGGACGACAAGCTCCAAGGCATCAAAGGCCAGGATCGTCAGTACGTCGCCCATGAATACTTCAACCGCGACTGGAACTGCATGTATTTCACCGACGTGGTCGATGCCCTGGCCCCTGCCAAACTCGACTACGCCACGACGGCCGTCCCGCTGGACTCGGTGGACCCGCTCAACTTGAGCGCAGAAGGCATGGACTTCCTGGAAGGAATCGAGCACCCGGTCATGCGTGAACAAGCGCGCGACTACTTCGTCAACCAGCAATTCCGTCGAGATCTGTACGTGCGCGGCGCCAGCCGACTGTCTGCCGCTGAACAGCGCCAGGGTATGTACAACACGCGTTTTGTCCTGCTGCAGGCGGCAGAAAGCATATCTGACACCGTCAGGGGGCCTGCCGGCGAAGCGACGCTGCAGGCAGAGGTCTATGGCCCTGTACTCGAAGCGCTGACGGCCAACGCCTATGCACCGAAAACGTTGCGCCAGTTGGCCGTGGCCGTGCCCTCGATGCCTTATGACGATCTGGTGCAGGCCATCACCGTATTGATCGGGATGGGCGCTGCAGCACCGTGCCAGAGCGAAGTGGCCGAGAAACTGGTGCAGGCGCGCTGCAACACCCTCAATCTGCAGCTTTGCAAACGTGCGTTGCTCAGTAACAAAATCCAGGTCCTGGCCAGTCCGGTAACGGGCGGCGGCGTGCCGGTCAGCCGCTTCCAGCTGCTGTTCCTGATATCCATCAAGCAAGGCAGAAAACATCCGGCTGAATGGGCACAGCTGGCGTGGGGCGTTCTCGCTGAACAAGGCGAAGTCCTCATCAAGGACAATCAGCCGTTGACCACGGCTGAAGAGAATATCGCCGAACTGACTGAACAGGCCGAAGCGTTTGCCGAGCAATCGCTGGTGGTTCTCAAGGCGTTGAACATCATTTGACCGACAGAGGGGGGTGCAGGCACCCCCATCATGGGAGCCCTCGCGTGGGCTTTAACCTGCTGACCTCATTACGGTGCCGCTACCTGATTCCTTCAGATTTTCAGTCGGCAAACAACATCTCCCGGCTTTCGCCCATCAACAGGCCCTGATTCTGCTCGGTGACCTGGCGGATGTAATCCCACAACAGGGTGATCCGCTTGAGCTTGCGCAGGTCCTCCCGGCAGTACATCCAGAACTGTCGGGTGATGTTGATTTCCTGCGGCAACACCGGCAGCAGGCGCGGGTCTTGCGTGGCGAGGAAGCACGGCAGGATCGCCAGCGAGCGTCCTTGTTGCGCCGCCACGAACTGCGCGATCACGCTGGTGCTGCGCAGGTTGGCGCTGGCACCGGGCAATACGTTGGCCAGGTACAACAGCTCCGAGCTGAACGCCAGGTCGTCGACGTAACTGATAAACGAATGTTTCGCCAGGTCTGCCGGGCGGCGGATGGCCGGGTGGTTGTCGAGATAATCCTGGGTCGCGTACAGCTGCAACCGGTAGTCGCACAGTTTGCAGCAGACGTACGGGCCATGCTCCGGACGCTCCAGGGCGATGACGATGTCGGCCTCGCGCTTGGACAGGCTGATGAAGTGCGGCAGCGGCAGGATGTCCACCGAGATCGCCGGGTAGGTGTCGACGAAGTGGCTCAACTGCGGCGTGATGAAAAAGCTGCCGAAGCCTTCGGTGCAGCCCATGCGCACATGACCGGACAGCGCCACGCCGGACCCGGAAACCTGCTCGCACGCCATGTGCAAGGTGCTTTCGATCGATTCGGCATACCCCATCAACCGCTGGCCTTCGGCAGTCAGGACAAAGCCGTTGGTCCGGGACTTCTCGAACAGCAAGGTGCCCAGCGCCGTTTCCAGCGAACTGATACGCCGCGACACCGTGGTGTAGTCCACCGCCAGACGCTTGGCCGCGGTGCTGGCCTTGCGGGTGCGGGCGACCTCGAGGAAAAACTTGAGGTCATCCCAGTTCAACGAGCCGAGGGAGGTGATGTTTTTTTGCATGTTGGACCGGTTTTTATGTGCGTTCTTATCAGAAGTTTGCACATCTATACTCCAAAAACAGTCCGAGAACCAATTCGCGACAAACAGCTCATCTCAAGGCGACTCTCTCGCCTTGGCTCCCAAGATAACAACAAAGATTCGGAGACCCACATGAACGTATCGCTCACGCCTAACGAAACCACCGTGCAAAAGGTCAAACTGTTGATCGACGGCGAGTGGGTCGAATCCAAGACCACCGAATGGCACGACATCATCAACCCGGCGACCCAGCAAGTGCTGGCCAAAGTTCCGTTTGCCACCGCCGAAGAAGTCGATGCCGCCATCAGCGCCGCTCATCGTGCGTTCCAGACTTGGAAGCTGACCCCCATCGGCGCGCGGATGCGCATCATGCTCAAGCTCCAGGCGCTGATTCGCGAGCACTCCAAGCGCATCGCCGCGGTCCTGAGTGCCGAGCAGGGCAAGACCATTGCCGACGCCGAAGGCGATATTTTCCGTGGCCTGGAAGTGGTCGAGCACGCCTGCTCCATCGGCAGCCTGCAAATGGGCGAATTCGCTGAAAACGTCGCCGGTGGCGTCGACACCTACACCCTGCGCCAGCCGATCGGCGTGTGCGCGGGCATTACCCCGTTCAACTTCCCGGCGATGATTCCGCTGTGGATGTTCCCGATGGCCATCGCCTGCGGTAACACCTTCGTGCTCAAGCCGTCGGAACAGGACCCGATGTCGACCATGCTCCTGGTGGAGCTGGCGATCGAGGCGGGCATTCCGGCCGGCGTGCTCAACGTCGTGCATGGCGGCAAGGACGTGGTGGACGGACTCTGCACCCACAAGGACATCAAGGCGGTTTCCTTCGTCGGTTCGACCGCCGTCGGTACTCATGTCTATGACCTGGCCGGTAAACACGGCAAGCGCGTGCAATCGATGATGGGCGCCAAGAACCACGCCGTGGTGCTGCCGGACGCCAATCGCGAACAGGCGCTGAATGCGCTGGTGGGTGCCGGCTTCGGTGCTGCCGGTCAACGCTGCATGGCCACTTCTGTGGTGGTGCTGGTGGGTGCGGCCAAGCAATGGCTGCCGGACCTCAAGGCGCTGGCGCAGAAGCTCAAGGTCAATGCCGGCAGCGAGCCGGGCACTGATGTCGGTCCGGTGATCTCGAAAAAAGCCAAGGCGCGGATTCTCGACCTGATCGAAAGCGGCATCAAGGAAGGCGCCAAACTGGAACTGGACGGTCGCGAGATCTCGGTTCCGGGTTACGAGAAGGGCAACTTTGTCGGCCCGACCCTGTTCTCCGGCGTGACCACCGACATGCAGATCTACACCCAGGAAATCTTCGGCCCGGTGCTGGTGGTGCTGGAAGTCGCCACCCTCGACGAGGCCATCGCCCTGGTCAACGCCAACCCGTTCGGCAACGGCACGGGCCTGTTCACCCAGAGCGGTGCAGCGGCGCGCAAGTTCCAGAATGAAATCGACGTCGGCCAGGTCGGCATCAACATCCCGATTCCGGTACCGGTCCCATTCTTCAGCTTCACCGGTTCGCGCGGCTCCAAGCTCGGCGACCTCGGTCCGTACGGCAAGCAAGTGGTGCAGTTCTACACTCAGACCAAGACCGTCACCAGTCGCTGGTTCGATGACAACAGCGTCAACGACGGTGTGAACACCACGATCAACCTGCGATAAGGAGCCGGACATGAAAATCGCTTTTATCGGTCTGGGCAACATGGGCGCGCCGATGGCGCGCAACCTGATCAAGGCCGGCCATGCACTGCGCCTGGTGGACCTGAACAAGGCTGTGCTGGCGGAGCTGGAGCAATTGGGCGGCAGTATCAGTGCATCGGCCCGTGAAGCGGCAGAGGGCGCCGAACTGGTGATCACCATGCTGCCTGCCGCGGTGCATGTGCGCAGTGTGTGGCTGGGTGAAGACGGCGTGCTCGCCGGTATCGGCAAAGGCGTACCGGCCGTCGATTGCAGCACCATCGATCCGCAGACCGCACGGGACGTGGCCGCCGCCGCTGCCAAACAGGGCGTGACCATGGCCGATGCGCCGGTCTCTGGTGGTACCGGTGGTGCCGCCGCCGGCACCCTGACCTTCATGGTCGGCGCCACGCCTGAACTGTTCGCCACCCTGCAGCCGGTACTGGCGCAGATGGGCCGCAACATCGTCCATTGTGGTGAGGTCGGCACCGGGCAAATCGCTAAAATCTGCAACAACCTGCTGCTGGGGATTTCCATGGTCGGCGTCAGCGAAGCCATGGCGCTGGGTGATGCGCTGGGCATCGACACCAAGGTGCTGGCGGGCATCATCAACAGTTCCACAGGGCGTTGCTGGAGTTCGGAGATGTACAACCCGTGGCCGGGCATCGTCGAAACAGCACCGGCGTCGCGCGGCTACACCGGCGGCTTCGGGGCAGAACTGATGCTCAAGGATCTGGGGCTGGCCACTGAAGCGGCGCGTCAGGCGCACCAGCCGGTGGTGCTTGGCGCGGTGGCCCAGCAGTTGTATCAGGCGATGAGTTTGCGTGGGGAGGGTGGCAACGACTTCTCGGCGATCATCAATAGCTATCGCAAGCCGCAATAGCAAAAACTGTGGGAGCGAGCTTGCTCGCGATGAGGTCGTTACAGTCGACATTGATGGTGACTGACCCACCGCTATCGCGAGCAAGCTCGCTCCCACAGGGTACGGCGCTTACCTAAAGACTTTTGACCGGGAGATCACGTCGGGTGATCCCCGGTTTTTTTGCATCAGGCAAACACGAAATACTTGCGCACGGTCTCCACCACTTCCCAGGTGCCTTTCATCCCCGGTTCAACGACGAAAATGTCACCCGCGCGCAGGTGGATCGGCGCCATGCCTTCCGGGGTGATGATGCAGTAGCCTTCCTGGAAATGGCAGTACTCCCACTTTACGTATTCCACGTACCACTTGCCGGGCGTGCAGATCCAGGTGCCCATGATCTTGCTGCCGTCTTCACTGGTGTAAGCGTTGAGGTTGACGGTGTGCGGGTCGCCTTCGAGCTTTTCCCATTTGCAGGCGTCGAGCACGGGCAGCGGGTGGGTGTCGCGAAGAACGGTAATCGGTGCGGTCATGATGACTCCGGGCAGTGGGCTCAAGAACTGAAGTCGCACCCTATAGCGCCTGTCCGTGGCTCAGTTGTCTGTGCTCGACACTGAGCTGCCCAGAAACGCACAGCCCTCAAAGACGGGTCAACGGGCAGTCGAGCCTGGATTGTTCGAGGCTGTTTTCGAACTCGATCAATTGCGCGTGCTGTTGCGACAGCGCCGCTATCCGTTCGGCGATTTCCCGTTTTTTGCTGGCGATGACCTGATGGGCCCGTTCCCATGGCAACTGCGGGGCCTGTTGTCCGGCGAAGGCTGAGTGCAATTCCTTGAGCCTGAAACCCAGCTGCTGGGCACATTTGATGAAGATCAGCAGATCGACGCTGTGCTGGTCATAGATGCGGTACTTGCCCTGACGTCGAGCGGCAGGCAGCAGGCCAATCGATTCGTAGTGACGGATGCTTTTGACAGTGGTTCCGGAACGTTGCGCGGCTTGGCCGATGTACATGGGAAGGTCCTTTTCTCCGAGGATAAAGCTCGGTGCATTATCGACCGACTCAAGCGCTGGCGATAGCTTCGGCCTGGCGTAACCAGGCTGCATGCCGGTCTGCGCTGGCGCCGAGAATGGGCCCGAAGGTGAGGGTGCGGGTTGGCTTGATGCCACAGAATTCCAGTGTGGTTTTACGGACCTGATGCAAACCGGGCATGCGGTAGATCCAGCGGTAGTACCAGGGCGGTGTGTCCATGGTCACCAGCAAGTGGGCGGTTCGGCCGCGCAGGAGTTTGTCGGGGAAGGCTTTGCCCTGGCGATACTTGAAGGCAAAACCCGGCAAGAACACCCGGTCGAAAAAGCCTTTGAGCAAGGCCGGTACGCCGCCCCACCAGATCGGATAAACCAGCGTCAGCTGTTCGGCCCACAGGATGTCGGCCTGGGCGTTACGCAAGTCGGCCTCCAGCGGCTGGACCTGCTGATAGCCTTCGCGCAGCACCGGGTCAAAATCCAGGGTGCCAAGAAACAACTGACGCACCTCATGCCCGGCGCGCACGGCCGACAGTGCGTAACGCTCGGCAAGGGCGGCGCAGAAGCTGTTGCTGGACGGATGCCCGAGGATCACCAGTATTCGTTTGCCCATCATCGCTGTCCTCGAAGATCAAACCTCAAGGATAAAGTCTGCCCCTCAGGGGAGAGTCAAGGCATGCAGCAGGGCCTTGGCATAACCGGGCAATGCGGCGAAGTCCCGTGCACAGAGCAGCAATTTGCGTTGGCCCCAGGGTTCCTGCAGGGCGAGGCTCTTGAAGGGCAGTCCGCCTGACCCGCGCTCGACCGCGGCCAGCGGCACAATCGCCAGGCCCGCCCCACGGGCGACCATGCGCATCACGCCATCGAAGCCATCGGCGCGGATGCGGATCTGCATGCGCAGGCCTGCGTGCAGCGCCTGTTCTTCGAGATACACCGCCAGCGCGCTGTTGGCATTCAGGCCGACGTAATCGTGATGCAGCGTGTCGGTGAAGCTCACCGAGGTTGCCTGTGCCAGGGAGTGATCGCGGGGGATGATCAGTACCAGCGGATCATCGCGGAATGCTCGGGTCTGCAAGTCATCGGTGTCCACCGCGTCGGAAACGATGCCCAGGTCCGCCGCGCCTTGGCGCAAGGCGTGGGTGATGCGGGTGCTGGGCAGTTCCTGCAGGTCGATGTCGAGGTTGGGGTGGTTGTGCAGGAAGTCCGCGAGCAACTCCGGCAGGTACTCGGTGATCGCCGTGGTATTGCACAGCAGCCGCACCTGGCCTTTGACGCCCTTGGCATATTCAGCCAGTTCCTGTTGCAGACGTTCGGCCTGTTGCAGCAGAACCCGGGCGTGCCGGGCCAGGGCATCGCCGGCCGGCGTCGGGCTGACCCCGCGACGGTTGCGCTGAAGAAACTCGACGCCCAGCGATGCCTCCATGGCGCGAATTCGTGCACTGGCCGCCGCGAGTGACAGATGGCTGCGTGCGGCGCCGGCGGTGATGTTGCCGGAGTCGAGGATGTTCAGGTACAGGCGCAGGTCGGTCAGGTCGAAGTGCATTGTTTGTCCCGGATTGTCTGTTGTCTGGACCGACGCCTTCGCGAGCAGGCTCGCTCCCACATAGGGTATGTGATCGGCGCATAACCCCCTGTGGGAGCGAGCCTGCTCGCGAAGAGGCCAGTTGCCGCAGCGAAACAATCAGCCTCTGTCAAAGCAAGAGGCAGCCTCAGTATATGGCAGATTTTCAATCAACCCCCGCGGGCCCACCATAGCCCCATGAATACACTCTCGGCGTTTTACCAGAATCTCGGATTGGCCCTGTCACTGTTGGTGATCGGTACCTTTTTACTGGCCGGCATGATCAAGGGCGTGATCGGCCTCGGCTTGCCAACGGTTGCCATGGGACTGCTGGGTCTGGCTATGGCGCCGTCGCAGGCAGCCGCGCTATTGATCATTCCGGCCACGCTTACCAACGTCTGGCAACTGGCATTCGGCGGGCATTTGTCCGGGCTGGTCAAACGACTGTGGCCGATGTTGCTGGCGATTTTCATCGGCACCGGGGCAGGCACGCTGTGGATCGGCATGAGCGGTGGCCATTGGGTGGTGCGAGGGTTGGGCGCTGCGTTGTTGCTGTATGCGCTGAGCGGATTGTGCCTGCCGACCTTGCACGTAGGATCCCAGCGTGAAGGCTGGCTCGGTCCGCTGTGTGGCCTGCTGACCGGCGTCATCACGTCGGCCACCGGCGTGTTCGTGATTCCGGCGGTGCCCTACCTGCAAGCGCTGGGTTTGAGCCGGGACGAACTGGTGCAGGCGCTGGGCCTGTCGTTCACCGTCTCGACCCTGGCCCTGGCCGGTGGCTTGCTATGGCGCGGCGCGCTCGGCGGGGGCGAGTTGAGCGCGTCGCTGCTGGCGCTGATCCCGGCCATGCTCGGCATGTGGCTGGGGCAATCGCTGCGCCAGCGCATCAGCGCCCTGTGGTTCAAGCGCGTGTTTTTCGTTGGCCTGGGTGTGCTTGGCGGCCATTTGCTGATCAGCGGCTAGCGGACGACGGGCTGATCATGTCGATGGCGCGGATTTCGAAGTCCCGTTCCAGATACTCATCGCGCTGCTCGAGGAATTGCTTCATGTGCGGCAGGTTCGAGTGCACGTCCAGATGGGCCTGGGACTGCCAGATCTCGTAGAAGATGAACAGGGTCGGGTCCTGTTTGTCGCGCAGCATGTGGTATTCGATGCAGCCGGGTTCGGCGCGGCTTGCTTGCACGTAGCCGCTGAAAAACGCTTCGAAGGCGTCGGATTTTTCCGGACGGGTCTTGGCGTGCAGGATGAAGCCCTGGATTTCACTCATCTACATCTCTCCTCAGGTCAGAATGGGCCCAGTCTAAGGCAACAATCGCTTGTTGATTCGTGCTTGTAGGTCAAATGAATTTTGCCAAATCGACGCTTATTCCGCGCGAGGCCGACCGGTACTCTGCCGTCATCGAATTCCCGACCCTTCCCGAGACCTTCCATGAAAAAAGTCCTGTTGCTCAACGGCGGCAAACAATTTGCGCACTCCGACGGCCGCTACAACACCACCCTGCATGAAGCCGCGTTGAGCGTGCTGGATCGCGGTGGTGTGGATATCAAAACCACCTTCATCGACGAGGGCTACGACGTCGCCGAAGAAGTGGCCAAGTTTCTCTGGGCCGATGTGATCATTTACCAGATGCCCGGCTGGTGGATGGGCGCGCCGTGGACCGTGAAGAAGTACATCGATGAAGTCTTCACCGAAGGCCATGGCAGCCTCTACGCCAGCGACGGCCGCACCCGTTCCGACGCGTCGCAGAAGTACGGCAGCGGCGGCCTGATCCACGGCAAGCAATACATGCTGTCGCTGACCTGGAACGCCCCGCAGCAAGCCTTCGACGACCCGACCGATTTCTTCGAAGCCAAAGGTGTGGACGCGGTGTACTTCCCGTTCCACAAGGCCAACGAGTTCCTTGGCATGACCGGTCTGCCGACGTTCCTCTGTGTAGACGTGATGAAGCGCCCGAACATCGAAGGCGATGTGGCGCGTTATGAGCAGCATTTGACTGAGGTGTTTGGCCTGTCGGCGTAACCGTTTCGGGCTACTATCGATTGTTTGAGTCAGGCACAGTTTCTGTGGCGAAGGAGCTTTTGTGGCGAGGGGGCTTGCCCCCGTTCGGCGGCGAAGCCGTCGTAAAGTCAGTTGACGCGCGACTTCCTGAACCACCGCGTTAGTGGGTTGTGGGTCCGCTTCGCGGACCAACGGGGGCAAGCCCCCTCGCCACAATGGTTTCTCTGTGCTCAGAAGAACGGCGCAGGACTATCGATAAGGGACACACGTGAAAGCCAGATCCGATGAATTGCAGATATTCGTCTGCGTGATTGAATGCGGGTCGATTTCCGCGGCGGCCGAGCAGGTCGGGCAAACGCCTTCGGCGGTCAGTCGTACGCTGTCGCGGCTGGAGGCCAAGCTCGACACCACCTTGATCAATCGCACCACGCGACGCATGGACCTGACCGAGGAGGGCAAGTACTTCTTCGAGCACGCCAAGCGCATTCTCGATCAGATGGACGAACTCGAAGAACGCCTGTCCTCACGCCAGCAAACGCCGTCCGGGCGGCTGCGGATCAACGCGGCATCACCCTTCATGCTGCACGCCATCGTGCCCTACATCGATGAATTCCGCAGGCTCTACCCGGACATCCAGCTCGAACTCAACAGCAACGACTTGATCATCGACCTGCTGGAACAGAGCACCGACATCGCCATTCGCATTGGCACCCTGACCGACTCGACACTGCATGCCCGCTCCCTCGGTTGCAGCCCGCTGCACATCGTCGCCAGCCCGGCCTACCTGGAAAAACACGGTACACCGCAGGCCGTGGCTGACCTGGCCGACCATACGCTGCTGGGGTTCACCCAGAACGAAGGCCTCAACCAATGGCCGCTGCGTTATGTGCATGGCGATCGCTGGCCGATCCAGGCGTCGATCAGCGCCTCCAGCGGCGAGACCATCCGCCATCTGGCACTGGACGGGCAGGGCATCGCCAGCCTGTCGCACTTCATGACCATCGAGGACATTCGTGCCGGACGCTTGAAAGTGTTGCTGGCCGAATTCAACAGCGGCTACCGCCAACCGATCAATGCGGTGTACTACCGCAACTCGCAGCTGGCCTTGCGGATTCAATGCTTCCTGGACTTTATCCAGGGCAAGTTGGCGGATTATGCGAGCGCAGACTTCAAGGGCTGATTCGTGACCCCAGCGCAAAAGTGAATTGGGCCGGCGGGGATTTTTCGTCAGTCATCGCTACCGGATACTCCTTGCATCACTTATCCACGCAGGGAGTTTCTCCATGAACGTATTCGTTACCGGCGCTGCCGGATTTATCGGCGGTTCCATCGCCACGGGCCTGGTCCAGGCCGGCCACGCTGTCACCGGTCTGGTGCGCAGCGCCGAACAGGCCGATGAGCTGCGTGCACTGGGCATTTCTGCGGTGGTGGGCAGTCTGGACGACCGCGACCTGTTGACCGATCAGGCGCTCGCTGCCGATGCAGTGATCAACGCGGCCAGCAGCGATCATCGTGGTGCGGTGGAAGCCTTGCTCGATGCCTTGCGCGGCTCTGGCAAAGTGTTCCTGCACACCAGCGGTTCGAGCATTGTCGGTGATGCCTCGGGCGGCCAATCCAGCGATGTCATCTACTTCGAAGACAACCTGCCGGAACCGACCGTCGACAAGGCGGCGCGCGTGGCCATCGATAACCTGATCCTGGCGGCGGCCATGGAGGGGGTGAACTCGGCAGTGATCTGCAACACCTTGATCTACGGCCACAGCCTGGGCGTCCATCGCGACAGCGTGCAGCTGCCGCGCCTGCTCAAACAAGCGCGCAAAAGCGGTGTGGTGCGCCATGTCGGCACGGGCCGCAACATCTGGTCCAACGTGCACATCGAGGACGTGGTTGCGCTGTACCTGCTGGCGCTGACCAAAAATGTACCGGGCACCTTCTACTTCGTTGAAAGCGGTGAAGCGTCGTTCATCGACATGACCACGGCGATGGCCCGGGCGCTGAACCTGGGCGAGCCGCAGGACTGGCCGCTCAAGGAGGCCGAAGCCGAGTGGGGCTACGAAATGGCCAACTATGGTTTGGGTTCCAACAGTCGGGTGCGCGGCAAGCATGCGCGGGATCTGTTGGGTTGGGTGCCGAAGCGGACTTCGGTGGTTGAGTGGATTCGTGACGAGATGGTGTGAGTTCGCTTTAGACCGCGTTATCGTTCTTCGCGAGCAGGCTCGCTCCCACATTCGATCGCATTCCTTCTGACGGAGCGCGATCAATTGTGGGAGCGGGCTTGCTCGCGAAGCTTTTTCAGCAGCCCATTAACTGGTCGGGCCGTCCTCGATTCCGTAACATCCGCACACTCTTTTTCGTCTCTCCCTGTGTGCGGTCCCCCCCATGAAAGCAAAACGTCTACGCGCCGATGTCCTGGCCGGGCTTACCACGTCCTTCGCCCTGTTGCCCGAGTGCATCGCTTTCGCCCTGGTGGCCCACCTCAATCCGCTGATGGGGCTCTATGGCGCGTTCATCATCTGCACCCTGACCGCGTTGTTCGGCGGGCGACCGGGCATGGTGTCCGGTGCGGCCGGCTCGATGGCCGTGGTGATCGTCGCGCTGGTGGTGCAACACGGCGTGCAGTACTTGCTGGCCACGGTGTTACTGGGCGGGCTGATCATGATGGCGTTCGGGCTGCTCAAGCTCGGCAAGCTGGTGCGCATGGTGCCGCACCCGGTGATGCTCGGCTTCGTCAACGGCCTGGCGATCATCATTGCCCTGGCGCAACTGGAGCATTTCAAGGACGGTGAGGCCTGGTTGAGCGGCACGCCGCTGTACATGATGCTTGGCCTGGTCGCGGTGACCATGGCCGTTGTCTACGTGCTGCCGCGCCTGACCCGCACCGTGCCGCCGGCGCTGGTGGCGATTCTCGGCGTGGGCCTGGCGGTGTATCTGCTTGGCTTGCCAACCCGCACCCTGGGCGACATGGCACACATCGCCGGTGGCCTGCCGACGCTGGCGCTGCCGGACATCGCGTGGAATCTGGACACCCTGCGCATCATCGCGCCCTATGCGATCCTGATGGCGCTGGTCGGGTTGCTGGAAACCCTGTTGACCCTCAACCTCACCGACGAAATCACCGAGAGCCGTGGCTACCCGGACCGCGAGTGCGTGGCGCTGGGGGCGGCGAATGTGGTGTCCGGTGCATTCGGCGGCATGGGCGGTTGCGCCATGATCGGCCAGACCGTGATCAACCTCAGTTCCGGTGGCCGCGGGCGCTTGTCCGGGGTGGTGGCCGGGGTGTCGATCCTGCTGTTCATCCTGTTTCTGTCGCCGCTGATCGAGCGCATTCCATTGGCCGCGCTGGTCGGAGTGATGTTCGTGGTGTCGCAACAGACCTTCGCCTGGGCCTCGTTGCGGGTGCTGAACAAGGTGCCGCTCAACGACGTGCTGGTGATCATCGCGGTAACGGTGATTACCGTGTTCACCGACCTGGCCACCGCGGTGCTCTGCGGCATCATCATTGCCGCGCTGAACTTTGCCTGGCAGCAGGCCCGCCAGCTGTATGCCGACAGCCATCTGGAGAATGACGGCAGCAAGCTGTACCGGGTGCATGGC
This sequence comes from Pseudomonas sp. PDM27, assembly GCF_019219205.1. Taxonomy (NCBI): domain Bacteria; kingdom Pseudomonadati; phylum Pseudomonadota; class Gammaproteobacteria; order Pseudomonadales; family Pseudomonadaceae; genus Pseudomonas; species Pseudomonas sp. PDM27. Next base: position 25,604 of record NZ_JAHUWF010000004.1, read on the forward strand.
ACGCTGTTCTTCGCCTCGACCACACCCTTTCTCAATCAGTTCGATCCGGCCAACGACCCGGCGCAAGTGACCCTGGATTGCCAGCACCTGAGCTTTGTCGACTACTCGGCCATCGCCGCGCTGGGCACCTTGCGCGAGCGCTACGCCAAGGCCGGCAAGCACTTGCGGGTGCTGCACTTGTCCGAGCGCTGCAAGAAATTGCTCAAGCGCGCCCGGATGCAGCACGACTGAAATCAAACAGGCAGGCGCGATGAAAATCCGCCTGCCTGATTTTCATTATTTGCGACAACTCATACCTCTGCGCGACACCCCTTACCTCTGCACGAAAATTACTTTCACCTCGTTTGAAAATCGCCGTCAGAAATGTTTTAAGAGTTTCACAAATATTTCGACGTGACCCTCTCGAGGAGTACCGCATGACCCTGTCCTTCGGCTATTGGCTGCTGGTGTATGCCGCCGTTGCCATCATCGCGCTGATCGTTCTGATCGCCCGTTACCGGCTCAATCCGTTCATTGTCATCACCCTGATTTCCCTTGGCCTGGCGCTGGTCGCCGGGATGCCGCCGTCCGGCGTGGTGGGGGCGTACGAGGCCGGTGTCGGCAAAACCCTGGGGCACATCGCACTGGTGGTGGCGCTGGGCACCATGCTCGGCAAGATGATGGCCGAGTCCGGCGGCGCCGAGCAGGTGGCGCGGACCTTGATCGACCGTTTTGGCGAGAAGAACGCGCATTGGGCGATGGTGACCATCGCGTTTCTGGTCGGGCTGCCACTGTTCTTCGAAGTGGGTTTCGTCTTGCTGGTGCCGATTGCCTTTACTGTGGCGCGGCGCGTGGGCGTGTCGATCCTGATGGTCGGCTTGCCGATGGTCGCCGGGCTCTCGGTGGTGCATGCGCTGGTGCCGCCACACCCGGCGGCGATGCTGGCGGTGCAGGTGTATCAGGCGTCGGTGGGGCAGACGTTGATGTACGCGATCCTGATCGGCATTCCGACTGCGATCATTGCCGGTCCCCTGTACGCCAAGTTCATCGTGCCGCGCATTCAATTACCGGCGGAAAACCCGCTGGAGCGCCAATTCCTCGAGCGTGAACCCCGCGACAGCCTGCCGGGGTTCGGCATTACCATGGCGACCATCCTGCTGCCGGTGGTGCTGATGCTGATCGGCGGCTGGGCCAATCTGATTTCCACACCGGGCAGTGGTTTCAACCAGTTCCTGCTGTTCATCGGCAACTCGGTGATCGCGCTGTTGCTGGCCACCTTGCTGAGCTTCTGGACCCTCGGCCTGGCCCAGGGCTTCAACCGCGAATCGATCCTCAAGTTCACCAACGAATGCCTGGCGCCGACCGCGAGCATCACCCTGCTGGTGGGCGCCGGCGGTGGCCTGAACCGGATTCTGGTGGACGCCGGCGTCACCGACCAGATTGTCGGCCTGGCCCACGAATTTCATCTGTCGCCGCTGTTGATGGGCTGGCTGTTTGCTGCGCTGATGCGCATCGCCACCGGTTCTGCCACTGTGGCCATGACCACCGCTTCAGGCGTGGTCGCACCGGTGGCCATTGGTCTGGGTTATCCCCATCCGGAGCTGTTGGTGCTGGCGACAGGTGCCGGGTCGGTTATCTTTTCCCACGTTAACGACGGCGGTTTCTGGTTGATCAAGGAATACTTCAACATGACCGTTGCCCAAACCTTCAAGACCTGGACCGTGCTCGAGACGTTGATCTCGGTCATTGCCTTCGGCCTGACCGTTGGCCTTTCCTACCTGATTTAGCCGGAGCCACTTGCATGGACATCCTCTACCAGATCCGCGCCCGCCAGGATTCCTTCAGCGCCGGTGAAGGACGCATCGCCCGCCTGATGCTCGACGACGTAGGCTTCGCCGCCTCCGCCAGCCTCGATGAACTGGCGCTGCGGGCAGAGGTCAGCAGCGCCACGCTGTCGCGTTTCGCCCGTACGGTCGGTTGCAAGGATCTGCGTGATTTGCGCTTGCAACTGGCCCAGGCCAGCGGTGTCGGCAGCCGGTTTCTCGACCCGGCGGGTACCCCCGAGCAGTCGGCGTTCTACGGGCAGATCGTCGGTGACATCGAATCGACCTTGCGCCAGCACCTGGCGGCATTCGATGAGTCGCGTTTCGCCGATGCGGTAAAATTGCTGGGCAAGGCGCGGATGATCCACGCCTTCGGCATGGGCGGCTGCTCGACCCTGTGCAGCGATGAACTGCAAGTGCGCCTGGTGCGCCTGGGCTATCCGATCACGGCGTGCCACGATGCGGTGATGATGCGCGTCACCGCCGCCAGCCTCAGCGCCGAACAGGTGGTGATTGTCTGCTCGCTGACCGGGATCACCCCGGAACTGATTGAAACGGTGGAGCTGGCGCGCAACTACGGCGCGCGCATCCTGGCCATCACTCGCGGTGACTCGCCGCTGGCGCAACTGGCCGACATCGTCCTACCGCTGCAAAGCGCCGAAACCTCGTTCATCTACAAACCCACGGCGGCGCGCTACGGCATGCTGCTGGCCATCGATGTGCTCGCCACCGAGCTGGCCCTGGCCAACCCTGAAGACAATCAAGAACGTCTGCGGCGGATCAAACTCGCCCTCGACGAATACCGCGGCGGCGACGATCACTTGCCGCTGGGAGACTGACATGCAGTACGACACGCTGATTCGCAACGCCCTGATCATCGACGGCAGCAACAGCCCCGGTTACCCCGCCGACGTGGCGATTCTCAACGGGCGCATCGAGCGTATCGGCGACTTGCGCGATGCCCGTGCCAATGAAGAAATCGACGCACAGGGCCATGTGCTGGCGCCGGGTTTCATCGACGTGCACACCCATGACGACACCGTGGTCATTCGCCAACCACAGATGCTGCCCAAGCTCAGCCAGGGCGTGACCACGGTGATCGTCGGCAACTGTGGGATCAGTGCTTCACCGGTGAGTTTGCGCGGTGATCCGCCGGACCCGATGAACCTGCTCGGCACGGCGGCGGCGTTCGTTTACCCGACCTTCCGCGACTATCGGGCGGCGGTCGAAGCGGCGAACACCACGCTGAACGTCGCCGCGTTGGTGGGTCATACCGCGTTGCGCAGCAACCACCTCGACGATCTGTTCCGCACTGCCACGGCTGATGAAATCAGCGCGATGCGCGAGCAACTGCGCGAGAGCCTTGAGGCCGGTGCGTTGGGCCTGTCCACCGGCCTTGCCTATGCCAGCGCCTTCTCGGCGTCGACCGAAGAACTGATGCAACTGACCGAAGAGTTGACCGCGTTCGGCGCGGTCTACACCACCCATTTGCGCAGTGAATTCGAGCCGGTGCTGGAGGCCATGGACGAGGCGTTCCGGATCGGTCGCCATGCGCAGAGCCCGGTGATCATTTCCCACCTCAAATGTGCCGGAGCCGGTAACTGGGGGCGCAGTCCGCAGTTGCTGGCGTCCCTGGAAGAAGCAGCGAAATCGCACCCCGTGGGTTGCGATTGCTATCCGTATGCCGCGAGTTCATCGACCCTGGACCTCAAGCAGGTGACCGATGCCCACCGCATCACCATCACCTGGTCGACGCCGCACCCGGAGATGGGCGGCCGCGACCTGATGGACATCGCCGCCGAATGGAACCTGTCGTTGCTCGATGCCGCCCGCCAACTGCAACCGGCCGGTGCGGTGTACTACGGCATGGATGAGGCGGATGTGCGCCGGATCCTCGCGCATCCGCTGTCGATGGTCGGCTCCGATGGCTTGCCGGAAGACCCGTTCCCACACCCACGTCTGTGGGGCGCATTCCCCAGGGTGCTCGGACATTTCAGCCGTGACGTAGGACTGTTCCCGCTGCACACCGCCGTGCACAAAATGACCGGGCTGTCGGCGGCACGCTTCGGTTTGAAGGAACGCGGTGAAATCCGCGAAGGCCATTGGGCGGACCTGGTGTTGTTCGATCCGGCGACCATTCGTGATGTGGCTGATTTCAACGATCCGCAGCGGGCAGCACAAGGCATCGAGGGCGTATGGGTCAACGGTGTGTTGAGTTACCGCGATGGCCAGGCCAACGGACGCAGGGAAGGGCGGTTTTTGGCGCGGCAAGGGGATTTGCGCACGGGTTTTCAGTGAGTTTCGCGGATTGCGTCACAGTGATGGCACTTTGAGATTAAAGGTTGGCATTTCCGCGCCGAAGGACTGACATCAAACCCGACTACCATTGCGGGTCGGTACGTCTATGTAGGAGCGAGCTTGCTCGCGATGGACAAAAGAGCGCCGCGTTTATCCAGTAGAGACGCGTCATCGTTAACGACCATCGCGAGCAAGCTCGCTCCTACAGGTCTTTCATTGTCTGGGAGCAATCCGATGAGCTTCGGCAAAACCACTCCGGTCCTGCGTATTTTCGACGAAGCCAAGGCAGTGGAGTTCTACGTCGACTTCCTCGGTTTCAAGATCGACTGGCAGCATCGACTTGAAGCGGATTTCCCGCTGTACCTGCAAATCTCCCGTGGCGATTGTGTGCTGCACTTGTCCGAACACCATGGCGACAGCGCACCGGGCTCTGCGCTGCGGATCGAGACGGATGAGCTGGAGCAGTTTCAACAGCAATTGCTGGCCAGGGAATACAGGTTTTCCCATCCACAGATTCAGGCCATGCCCTGGGGCAGCCAGGACATGACCATCGCCGACCCGTTCGGCAATCGGTTGGTGTTCACCAACGCGATCAGCCTCTGAACCTTCAACCCCTGAGCCTTCAGCCTTCGTTCGGCACCCGGTGGGTTTGGCGAAACTCGCCGGGCGGCATCCCGCGCCGGCTTTTGAACGTGCGGTGAAACGAGCGGGGTTCGGTGAAACCCAGGTATTGGGCGATGTCCTGGATCGGCAGGGTGCTGTTGAGCAGGTAATGCTCGGCCAGTTCCTGGCGCAGGTCATCGAGGATCTGCTGGTACGACGTACCGGCCTGATGCAGCTGGCGTTGCAGCGTGCGCACGGACACGGCGAGATGCTCGGCCACCTGCTCCTTGCGTGGCAGGCCCTCCTTGAGCAGCTGGCGCAGGATGCTTTTGACCCGCTGTTCCAGCGACGCGTCCTCCAGTGTGGCCATCAACCCCTGGGCATGTTCTTCCAGCGTGCGCAGCAATTGCGCATCGGCCTGGCGCAAGGGCAACTGCAAATACGGCAACGGCACAATCAGCGCCGAATAAGGCTGGTCGAACAGTACCGGGCAGTCGAAGAACTGCTCGTACTGTGCCAGCGTCGTGTCGGCCGGGCAGGCATGTTCCAGCCAGACGGCGGCCGGCGACAGTTGCGTGTCGGCGATCCAGCGCGCGTATTGCAGCCAGGAGCCGAGCACGTTTTCCACCAGGTGCCGGCGAATTCGCGGGCGTTGATGGCGGCAGGTCCAGATCAGGTGCACATCGCTGCCTTGCACCTCGGCGCGGCTGACACCCATGTCTCCCACCAGCTTCTCGAACGGCATGATGCGGCTCATCGCATCGCCCAGTGTCGCGCAGTTCATGGTGATGTAACCCAGCACGCTCCAGGAGTTGGGCAACACAAAACGCGCGGCGTTGAGACCGAACAACGGATCGCCCGAGTGTTCGCAGAAATAATCGAGCAGCCGTTCATGGGCTTCGCCGGGCAACCGCAGGCTGTTGTCGCTCAACTGCTGTGCCTGCAACCCGGCAGCCGTCAACGCAGGCTCGATGGCCATGCCCAGTTGTTCGGCATGACGCAGGTATTTGAGCAGCGGCGGAACGGAGGTGAAGCCCAGGGATTGCATGATCGTATTCCTTTGATCAAGGCCCGCGTGCGCGGATGAATGCCCTGAAAGGTAATTTGAAACCACGGCTAAAGTAAATGGCTGACGCCTGCGCGACGTTTGACTCAATTGGCTACTCGAACTGGCCCGATGCGACCGTGACACTTTCCGGCGGCTGACTAGTATGGGGGCCTGAAATATCACTGATAAGAACCGCAAAAGGACACACGCATGCGACGCTGGAACGGCTGGGGAGATGCAACCACGGTGGTCGAGCTGCCGGCCCAGGGCGCGAGTTTTCTCGCCCGGCGGGTAGGTGACGGTCGAGCGCTGCCCGATGCGACGCTTGAGACGGCATTGGCCCGCGTGCCCCCGTCGCGGTTGCAGCAACACTTCCTGTACAGCGTGGATGCCCATGATCGTTTGCTGCATGCTCGCGGCCAGAGCCTGCCGGACTGGCTGGCGTTGCGTGAGGGCGAGCTGGGCAATTATCCCGACGCCGTGGCCTATCCCACGAGCGCTGAGCAGATTCGCCGTTTACTGCTGCTCGCCCATGAACAGGACCTGTGCCTGATTCCCTATGGCGGCGGCACCTCGGTGGCCGGTCACATCAACCCGCCGAGTTCCGCGCGGCCGGTGGTGACGGTTTCCCTGGCCCGCATGAGTCGCCTGCTGGACCTCGACGAAGAGAGCCTGCTGGCCACCTTCGGCCCCGGCACCAGTGGCCCGCAGGTGGAAAGTCAGTTGCGCGCCCGTGGTTACACCCTGGGGCACTTCCCGCAATCGTGGGAGCTGTCGACCCTGGGCGGTTGGGTCGCCAGCCGTTCCAGTGGCCAGCAGTCATTGCGTTATGGGCGAATCGAGCAACTGTTCGCCGGCGGGACCCTGGAAACCTTTGCCGGACCTTTGGACATTCCCTCCTTTCCGGCCTCGGCGGCCGGCCCCGATCTGCGCGAAGTAGTGTTGGGTTGTGAGGGCCGTTTCGGGATCATTTCCGAGGTGAAGGTACGGGTCAGCGCACTGCCCGCCGATGAACGTTTCTACGGTGTGTTCCTGCCCGATTGGCCCAAGGCGCTGCAAGCCATCCGCCAGTTGGCCCAGGCGCGGGTGCCGCTGTCGATGCTGCGCCTGTCCAACGCGGTGGAAACCGAAACCCAGCTGGCGCTGGCCGGTCACCCGCAGCAGATCGCCTGGCTGGAAAAGTACCTGGCGCTACGCGGCGCCGGTGAGGGCAAATGCCTGCTGACGTTCGGCGTGACCGGCAACCGTCGGCAAAATGCGCTGTCCCTGCGTCAGGCCCGGCAGCACCTCAAGGCGTTCGGCGGGGTGTTTACCGGCACCTTGCTCGGCAAGAAGTGGGCGCAGAACCGCTTCCGCTTTCCCTACCTGCGCGAGAACCTGTGGAACGCCGGTTACGTGGTCGACACCCTGGAAACGGCCACCGACTGGAGCAACGTCGATAACCTGCTCACCCTGATCGAAAACAGCTTGCGTGACGCCTTGGCGGCGGAAGGCGAGCGGGTCCACGTGTTCACCCACCTGTCCCACGTCTACGGCGAAGGGTCGAGCATCTACACCACCTACGTGTTTCGCCCGGCGGCGGATTACCCCGCCACCCTGGCGCGCTGGCAGGCACTCAAGCAGGCGGCCAGCCAGACCATCGTCGACAACCACGGCACCATCAGTCACCAGCATGGCGTGGGCAAGGACCACGCGCCATACCTGATGCGCGAGAAGGGCGCGCTGGCGATGGACACCCTGCAGGCACTGAGTCGGCACTTCGATCCGGCCGGGCGACTGAACCCTGGCACGCTGTTGCAGGAGTGACGGCCATGAGCCTGGACTGGAACGCGGCGTGGCGTCAGCAGGTGCTGCCGACGCTGGCGGCTGAAACCTGGGACCTGATCGTCATCGGCGGCGGCATCAGCGGCGCCGGCATCCTGCGCGAAGCCGCGCGCCGAGGGTGGCGTTGCCTGCTGCTGGAGCAGCGCGATTTCGCCTGGGGCACCTCCAGCCGCTCTTCGAAAATGGTCCATGGCGGCTTGCGTTACATCGCCAAGGGCCAGTGGCGCCTGACCCGCGATTCGGTGCGTGAACGCCAGAGGCTGCTGGACGAAGCGCCGGGGCTGGTCGAGCCGATAAGTTTCATGATGCCGCATTACCGTGGCGGTTTTCCCGGACCGCGGGTGCTGGGTGGATTGCTGTCCATCTATGACGCGTTGGCCGGGCGGCGCAGCCATCACTTTCATGACGCGCAGCAACTGCGGTATCTGGCCCCCGGGGTGAAGGAAGATGACCTGCTGGGCGGCACCTGTTTTGTCGATGCGCTGACCGATGATGCCCGCTTGGTGATACGCGTATTGGGCGAGGCCCGGGCCGACGGCGCCGTGGTGCTCAACGGCGTGCGCGTGCAGCAATTGCTGCGTGAGGAGGGGCGCGTTTGCGGGGTTCAGGTCGAAGACTGCGAGGGGGGCGGATCACTGACAGTGCGTTGTGGGGTGTTGGCCGTGGCCACCGGCGCGTGGGCCGAGCGCTTGCGCCTGCCCGATGCGCCTCGCCAGTTGCGCCCGTTGCGTGGCAGTCATCTGTTGTTGCCGGGCTGGCGCCTGCCCGTGGCGCAAGCCTTCACCTTCCTGCATGAGCGTGACCGTCGACCGGTGTTCGTTTTCCCTTGGGAGGGTGCCACGGTGGTCGGCACTACGGACCTCGATCATCGCGAGGATCTGGATCAAAGCGCGAGTATCAGCGCTGAGGAACTCGATTATCTGCTGGCGGCTTGTACTCAACAATTTCCCGGCGCTGAAGTGGTTGCAGCCGATGTGCTGTCGACCTGGTCGGGCGTGCGCCCGGTGGTGGGCAACGTGGCGGGTGAACTCAAACCGTCGAATGAAACCCGTGAGCATGTGCTGTGGCAGGAACCGGGTTGCGTGACCCTGGCCGGCGGCAAGTTGACCACCTTTCGCCCGCAGGCGATCGAAGTGCTCAGGGCCTGCGCGAGCATGCTCGAACGGCCCTTCAACGATGATGCCGCGCCGGTGTTCGCCTTCGTGCCGCCGCTGGCGATACCGGGGCTCAGCGCCAGCCAGTGGCGGCGCCTGGCCGGGCGGCATGGTCGTGACCTGCCGAGGCTGGCGCAACTGATCGCCCGATTGGGCCATGAAACGGTAGGCAGCACGGACACCTTGTGGGCGGAACTGGCCGTTGCCTGCGAGGCGGAAATGGTTCTGCATCTCGATGACCTGCTGCTGCGCCGCACCCGCCTGGGCCTGCTGCTGCCGCGTGGCGGCGAGGATTGTTTCGCGGCCATTCGCCAACTCTGCCAGCCACGACTGGGCTGGGACGATGAGCGTTGGCAGCTGGAGGTACAGCGATATCGGGCGTTGTGGCAACGCCATCACGGATTGCCGGATGCCACGCATTGATGCCCATTGAAGAGAGCTCCATGGATAACCACCCGAACAAGCGTTACCTGTTGGCCATCGACAATGGCACCCAGAGCGTGCGCGCGCTGCTCTTCGACCTGCAGGGCAATCTGCTGGGCAAGGGCAAGGTCGAGTTGCAGGCCTATTACTCGGCACAACCGGGGTGGGCCGAGCAAGACCCGGAGTATTACTGGGAGAAGCTGGGTGAAGCCTGCCAGCAGGTGTGGCAGCAAACCGGGATCGATCGCTCGCAGATTGCCGGCGTGTCCCTGACCACCCAACGCGGCACGGTGATCAACGTCGACGCCCAGGGCAAGCCTTTGCGCCCGGCCATTCTGTGGCTCGATCAGCGTCAGAGCGAAGTCGAAGGCGGTATCAAGGGGCCGTGGGGCTGGTTGTTCAAACTGGTCGGCGCGCAAGCCACGGTGGACTACTTCCGCGCCCAGGCCGAGGCCAACTGGATCGCCCGCCACCAGCCTGAGGTGTGGGCGGCGACCGACAAGTTCCTGCTGCTCTCGGGGTTTCTCACCCATCGTCTTTGTGGTCGCTTTGTCGATTCCGTGGGCTGTTGCGTCGGTTACTTGCCCTTCGACTTCAAACGCCTGAAATGGGCCGCACCCACCGACTGGAAATGGCAGGCGCTGGCGGTGCGTCCCGAGCAACTGCCGAGCCTGCACAAGCCCGGTGAAATCCTCGGCTACATCAGCGCCGAGGCCAGCCGCCACACCGGCATTCCCGAGGGGCTGCCGCTGATTGCCGCGGGGGCCGACAAGGCCTGCGAAGTCGTGGGTTCCGGTGTCGTCGACGCCAGCACCGTGTGCCTGTCCTACGGCACCACGGCGACGATCACCAGCACCCGCTCGCGCTACCTGGAAATCGTCCCGTTGATACCGCCTTACCCGTCGGCGGTGCCGGATCAATTCAACTGCGAGGTGATGATCTATCGCGGCTACTGGATGGTCAGCTGGTTCAAGAACGAGTTCGGCCTGCGGGAAATGCAGCAGGCCAAGGCCCAGGGCGTGGAGCCCGAGCAGCTCTTCGATGCGCTGGTCGAGGCCGTGCCGCCGGGCTCCATGGGGTTGATGCTGCAACCCTACTGGTCGCCCGGCATCCGCGAGCCGGGTGTGGAAGCCAAGGGCGCGATGATCGGCTTCGGCGACGTGCATACCCGCGCGCACATTTACCGGGCGATCCTCGAAGGCCTGGCGTATGCCTTGCGCCAGGGCATGGAGAAGATCGAGAAGCGTTCGGGGGTCTCCGTCACGCGCTTGCGTGTCGCCGGTGGTGGCTCCCAGAGTGATGCCGCGATGCAACTCACGGCGAACATTTTCGGCCTGCCGGCCGAGCGTCCGCATGTCTACGAAGCCTCCGGCCTGGGCGCGGCCATTTGCTGCGCGGTGGGGCTGGGGCTGTACGCGGATTTCCCCACGGCGATGGCCGCCATGACGCGGGTCGGTGCGGTCTTCCTGCCGCAACCCGAGGCGCAACAGGTCTATGAGCGACTGTACAAAGAGGTCTACCTGCGCATGTATCGACAGCTCAAGCCGTTGTACCAGAGCATCCGCAAAATCACCGGTTACCCCGCCTGAAAGCCCCCCCTGTAGGAGCTGCCGAAGGCTGCGATCTTTTGATCTTTTAAAAGCAAGATCAAAAGATCGCAGCCTTCGGCAGCTCCTACAGGGGGAATCCATAGGCCGCGTGCATGTGGCGCTATCGGAGAACTTTTCTGGTGAGATTGGACAGTGTCAGGGGCAGGGTCGGTTGTTAGGCTCAACCCTCACTGCACATCCAATAAGAACCAGGCAATGAAGCTGACATTCCTCCTGTTGCTGCTTTGTGGAACGGCGCCGATGGCGTGGGGCTGGTCCAACCATACGGTGGGCAGCTACCTGGCGTTGCAGGACCTGCCGGCCTTGCGCGATGCACCGCAGGTCGAAGTCGAGCCTTTGGAACAGTTTCTCTCGCAACAATACGAGGCCGTGAGCGCGTTGCTCGACGAGCAGGAGCGCTTCGCCCGCGAGCACTTCGCCCAGTACCCGCCGCGCCCCGACAACCTGCGATTGCCAGCCGTGCCTGGGGACAATCTGCGCCACGACTTCCTCACCGCACTGCGCATCAATCCACAGATTCATCTGGCGATGGTCATCCAGCCGATGCCGGGCAAGGATCAACCCGAGCGTGAACACCTCAAGGCCGAGCAGGTCATGGTCGAGCAGACCCTTTCGCCGTGGAATCGCCAGCGCTTCATCCGCGTGTCCGACAACGAAAAAGTCGCGCCCCTGGCCGTGTTGGCCAGCGCCGCCGATGAGCCGGATTACGGCCATGACATCAACCTGTTCAGCGACAACCCCGGCGATGTCGGCGTGCTGTACGGCTTCGGCCCACAGCCCTTCGGTGACGCGCGGTTTCAGTACAGCTCCCAGGCGCCGTTCCACATGGGGTTCTTCCATGAAAGCCCGGTGGTGTACGCCGCTGCCGGATTTCTCGAACGCAGTTGGCCCGACTGGCGCGCCTATCAATACATGGGATTGGCGCGACTGGCCTTTGCCACCGGCCATCCATATTGGGGTTATCGCTTTCTCGGCTGGGGCCTGCACCACATTCAGGACCTGACCCAGCCTTATCACGCCAAGCCATTGCCCGGTGTCGACCTCGCCAGTCTTCTTCTGCTGGAAGGCAAGGCACTGGCCGGTTTCGCGGCCGACAAGCAGGCGTCCATAGAACGTGTTGCGACCCGGCACATGGAAGTGGAGAAGTATCAGTCGAGCTGGTTGCGTCGTTTGCTGCGCACGGGCCAGCCCCATCCGATGCTCGACGCCTATACCGATTCTGCCCAGGACGCCCGATACCCGCCGTACTCGGTGGACTACCTGCGCGAAGTGGTGAGTGCCGAGTCCGTCGACGCGTCCGCAGCGTTCGATGAAGCCATCGGCCAATGGCTGGATACGGCACCGATCACCGGCGATTTCAGCCGCGGTAATCAACTGCAGCGCGAAGACTTCGACCATCCGGCACTTAACCGACAGCTGTTCACATTGCTGGGGCATTTCGGCGCGCACAGCCGGATTTATGCCGGTGCGGGATTGGCGCGCCAACCCTCGCAGTAACGCACACAACAACAATAAATCCAGGGAAAGAGGAAAAGATCATGAGCACTCGATTTCGCCTGTCTGGCGCGGCGCTTCCCGGCGTGGGCCTGGCAGGGCTGCTGCAACTGTGCGCGGTCGACGGCGTGCAGGCCGAGGAGTTCAGCGTGCTGGACAACCAGGTCACCGGTTCATTCGACAGTACCTTGTCTTATGGCCGCTTGTGGCGGGTCCAGGGCCGGGACAAGAACAACGACGACGTCAACACCAACGACGGCAATCGCAACTTCGACACCGGGCTGGTTTCCGAGGTGTACAAGATCACCTCGGAGCTCGAGGCCAACTATCAGAACTACGGGATGTTCGTGCGCGGTACTGCGTTCTATGACACCCAACTGATGGACAAGCGCAACGATTACTACGACAACAACAACCCGTCGCAACCCAGTCAGAGTTACCCGCAGGACGACCATTTCACCAGCCAGACCCGCGATATCGCCGGCAGCCGGGTGGAGTTGCTCGACGCCTACCTCTATGGCAATTGGGACGTGGCGCAGATGCCAGTCACCGCACGTATCGGGCGCCAGGTGTTCAACTGGGGCGAGGGGATTTTCTACCGTGGCGGGATCAACACCACCAACCCGGTGGATGCGGCCAAGTACCGTTTGCCCGGTGCCGAAGTCAAGGAAGTGCTGGTCCCGGTAGAGGCGCTCAGCTTCAACATCGGCCTGACCGACAGCCTGACCATGGAAAGCTTTTACCAGACCAACTGGAAGGAAACCCGCATCGACCCGGTCGGCACGTTCTACTCGCAGACGGACCTGTTCGCCGACGGCGGCAACACCGCCTACAACAACTTCAGCGGTACCGCGCTGGACACCCCGGTGCCTGGCTTCGGCAACGTGATCGATCTGTACAGCGCGCTGGGCAACAACCCGCTGCTCAACCAGGCCCTGAGCACCACCGGCCTGTATGCCAACGGGGTCACCCCGACCTTTGGCAACACCGTCAAGGTGGCCACGATCGGCAAGGATTTCAACGCGCGCAACGACGGCCAGTTCGGTTTCGCTTTTCGCTACATCGCAGAAGCACTCAACAGCACCGAGTTCGGGTTGTACATGGTCAACTACCACGCCAAGGAACCGACCATTTCCGCCGATCTGGGCGGGTACCAGGGCATCGACATGAATGCCCTGACCAACCTGTTGACCGGTGTCGCCGGCAGCCAGGCGGGGCAGTTGGCCAACGGCCTGGCGACCGTGGATGTGCTGGGCAATATTCAGGCGCACCGGCGCTACGCCGAAGACATCCGCATGTACGGCTTCAGTTTCAACACCACCCTGGGCCAGGCGTCGGTGTTCGGTGAAGTGGCTTATCGGCCGAACCTGCCCATCGGGATCGCCGCCACCAACGACCTGATCGGCGACCTGGCCAACGGCGCCGCTGCAGCGGCAGGCGGCCAGACCATCAACATCGGCGGGCAGCAGGTCACGCTCGACAGCCAGATCAATAACGCCGAGCGGGTGGAAGCGTTCAACACGTCCCTGGGCACCATTTACAACTTTGGCCCGAGCCTGTCGTTCGACTCGATGTTCGGTGTATTCGAGCTGGCGTCCGAGCACCTGCGCGGCAGCAGCCTGCAATACACCGCTTATGACGGCAGCAACCGTTACTACGCGGGCACCGGTAACTTTTCCTATGTGTCCGGTGGCGAGCGCGACGACCAGGTCAACCGCAACTCCTACAGCTACACCGCGATGCTCAACGGCACCTGGAACGACGTGTATGCCGGGGTCAACGTCTCGCCCTATGTCGTCTACAAGGATGACTTCGAGGGCAACAGCTATCAGGCGGGCAACGTCATCGAGGGCCGCAAGGCCTACACCCTGGGGATCAAGGCCAACTACCAGAACAGGCTGGAGGCCGAGCTGCAATACACCGAGTTCTATGGCGGCGGGCAGGACAACGGCCTGCGTGACCGCGACAACATCGGCTTCAACCTCAAGTACTTCCTTTGATTGTTGCGCACAACCCCCTTGTGGGAGCGGGCTTGCTCGCGAAAGCGGTGTATCAGGTGACACCTGTGCTGGATGTGCCGCCCTCTTCGCGAGCAAGCCCGCTCCCACATTGGATCTTTTGTGTATTTCGGAGAACGTCCATGTTTGACTTACCACGACTGACCAAGACCACGCTGGCGCTGTTCCTGAGCCTGGCCGCCGGCAGCGCGCTGGCCGCGGTCACGCCCCAGCTGGCCGAACAACTGAAAACCACCCTGACCCCAATGGGCGCCGAGCGTGCCGGCAACGCCGCCGGGACCATTCCGGCCTGGGCTGGCGGCATCACCCAGGCACCGGCGGGCTACAAGCCAGGCCAGCATCACCTGGACCCGTATGCGGCGGACAAGCCGCTGTTCACCATCACCAAGGCCAACCTTGAACAGTACAAGGCCCACCTCAGCCCGGGCCAGATCGCCCTGTTCAATAGCTACCCCGACACCTTCCAGATGCCGGTCTATCCCTCACGCCGCTCTGGCTCGGCGCCGCAGTGGCTGTATGACAACACCTTGAAGAATGCGACCGCGACCAAGCTGCTCGATGGCGGCAGCGGTTTTGCCGATGCCTATGGCGGTGTGCCGTTCCCGGTGCCCAAGGATGGGGTCGAGGTACTGTGGAACCACATCACCCGTTATCGCGGTATCTATGTGGTCCGTCGTGCCTCCGAAGCGCCGGTGCAACGCAACGGCAGCTTCGCGCTTGTGACCTCGCAGCAGGAGGGGCTCTTCAACTATTACCGCCCGGGCGGGCAATTCGCCGACCTGAAAAACATCCTGTTTTACTACCTGGCGTTCGTGAAGAGCCCGGCCCGCCTGGCGGGTGGTGCGGCCTTGGTTCACGAGACCCTGGACCAGCTCAAGGACCCGCGTCAGGCCTGGGTCTACGATGCGGGCCAACGCCGTGTGCGCCGGGCGCCGAACCTCGCGTATGACACCCCGATCGCCTCATCCGACGGCCTGCGCACGGCGGACGATACCGACCTGTTCAACGGCTCGCCGGACCGCTACGACTGGAAGCTCAAGGGCAAGCAAGAGGTCTACATTCCCTACAACAACTACAAAGTCGGCAGCCCTGAGGTGAAGTACGCTCAGTTGCTCACACCGGGCCACCTCAACCCGCAGTACACCCGTTATGAGCTGCACCGGGTCTGGGTGGTCGAAGGCACGCTCAAACCGGGCGCGCGGCATATCTATTCCAAGCGCGTGCTGTTTCTCGACGAGGACAGTTGGGGTGCCGCCTTGGTCGATCAGTATGACGGGCGAGGGGAGCTGTGGCGGGTGTCGATGGCCTACCTGAAAAACTTCTACGACCTGCCCACCACCTGGAGTGCGCTGGACGTTTTCCATGACCTGCAGGCGCGTCGTTACTACGTGCAGAATCTGGATAACGAAGAGCAGGGCACCGTGGACTTCGCCCAACCGGTGCCGGAAGACGCGTACTTCATGCCGTCGGCATTGCGCCAGCGTGGGACGCGGTGATATTGGCCATTCGGAAGATTGCCGGGTTTTGGTTTGCCAGGATGTGCTAGCCTGCAATCAATGATTTCATTGATTGCAGGGGGCATCATGGCCAGCATCACAATTAGAAACCTTGATGAGAAGCTCAAGGAGCAACTGCGCATCACAGCGGCTCATAACGGACATTCCATGGAAGAAGAGGCTCGCCTGATTCTGGGCAGGGCCTTGGCGACGGTTGATCGCGCCGGTGGACTTGGAAGCAGGATCCGCAATCGTTTCAGCACTCTGGGGGGAGTCGAGCTTGATCTGCCAGAGCGTTCAGAGAAAGCAACGGCGGTGGATTTTTCTGAATGATAGTGCTCGATACCAACGTTCTTTCAGAGTTTATGCGAGTCGAGCCTGAAAGCCGGGTGCTTGCCTGGGTTGATGCGCAGCCAGCGATGGATCTGGCAGTCAGTGCGGTGACGGTGGCAGAAATACTTCACGGAATCGCGCGCCTTCCATCTGGCAAGCGCAAACAAAAACTTGAAGCCCATGCCATGGCCATGTTCGAAGAGGACTTTGCCGGACGCATTTTGCCGTTCGATGCTCATGCCGCAGTTGAGTACGCAGCGCTGACGGCAGGTGCTGAGGCAAATGGGCGTGCGGTTTCAATGGCAGATGCGCAAATTGCCGCCACTTGCCGAAGCCATGGGGCGGCAATAGCCACCCGCAATGTTCGAGATTTCGAGTTCAGCGGTGTTGAAGTGATAGATCCCTGGATGAGCTGAGCTCCCCTGTAGGAGCGAGCTCGCTCGCGAAGAACTTGCCAGCGCCGCGGTCATTCAGAATGCACGCGTTATCGTTGACCACCATCGCGAGCAAGCTCGCTCCTACAGGGCGAGCCTGAATTCATCACACGCGGAAGTGGCTCACCATCTGCTGCAATTGACCACCCAGGCGCGCCAGTTCAACGCTGGACTTGGCGGTCTCATCGCTCGCTGCAGCCGTCTGCTCCGACACATCGCGCACATTGATGATGCTGCGGCTGATCTCCTCGGCCACGGCGCTTTGCTGTTCGGCAGCCGCGGCGATCTGCTGGTTCATCGACTGGATGTTGGACACGGTGCGGGTGATGCTCTCCAGTGACTCGCCGGCCTTGCGGGTCAGGGCCACGCTGCTGTCGGTGAGGACGCGGCTGTTGTTCATCACGGCGGACACTTGCTGCGTGCCGTTCTGCAGGCCGGCCACCAGGCCTTCGATTTCTTCGGTGGATTTCTGCGTGCGTTGGGCCAGGCCGCGGACCTCGTCGGCCACCACGGCGAAACCACGACCGGCTTCACCGGCGCGGGCCGCTTCGATGGCGGCGTTGAGCGCCAGCAGGTTGGTCTGTTCGGCCACGGCTTTGATCACGTCCATGACGCTGCCGATCTTGTCGCTTTCCTGTTGCAGCACGCTCATGGCTTCGGTGGAACGTACCACTTCGCTGGCCAGGCGCTCGATCTGGGCGATGGCTTCGTTGACCACCTTGTCGCCTTCACGGGCTTCGCCGTCCGCCGCCGCAGCGGCTTGCGAAGCCTCTTCGGCGTTGCGCGCGACTTCCTGCACGGTGGCGGTCATCTCGTGCATGGCGGTCGCGACCTGATCGGTCTCGACTTTCTGGCTGTTGACCCCGGCGCTGGTCTGTTCGGTCACGGCCGACAGTTCCTCGGCGGCGCTGGCGATCTGGGTCACGCCGTCGCGGATGCCGCTGATCAAGTCGCGCAGGGTCACGCCCATGCGTGCGATGCCTTGTTGCAACACGCCGAGTTCGTCACGACGGGTGACCAGCACGTTCTGGGACAGGTCGCCGCTGGCGATGCGGTCGACCACCGCCAGGGTTTCGCGCAATGGACGGGTGATCTGGCGCGTGATGACCACGGCGGCAATGATGCCCACCAACAATGCCAACAGTGTGCTGATCAGTTGCAGCGTGCGCGCCCGGGCGCTTTCGGCGTCGCGGCGGTCGAGCTGGATCTGATACAGCTGATCGCTCTGGGACACGATGGCGGCGCCCTGGTCGGTCATTTCCTTGCGCGCCTGCACTGCGTCATTGCTGGCGGCCTTGTAGGCCTGCAAGGCACTGCGATAGTTGCCCAGCGCGGTTTCCAGCTGACGCAGGGCGTCTTGCTGGGCGTCGGCGAAATGCGCGTTGAGCGGTTTCAGGCTGGCGATGGCGGCGTCCAGTTGGCTGACTGCTTTTTGCTCGGTTTCGGTATTGGTGGTGGCGGTGTAACCACGTACTTCGTAACGCGCCAACAGGAACGCTTCCTTGGCCGTTGTAATGGCCTGGAACTGTTCGAAGCGCTGGTCGCTCAGCGGCATTTGCTGCACGCGGGTGTTGATGTCATTGATCAGCGAGTTGGCGGTTTCGGCGTTGACGCTCATGGCGTCGCGGGCGCTGTTGCCGGCGCGATAAGCGTTGCGCATTTTGCCCAGGGACGTCCTGTAGGCGTCGATCACGGTGCCCTGCTCCCGGAGCAGCTTGAGGTTTTCCGGGCTCTTGAACTTCGCCAGCAGGGCCTGTTGCTGGGCCGAGAAGGCGTCGAGGGTGGTCTGCACGCCCTGCGCGGCGGTTTCGTCGCCGTTGGTCAGCATGTATTGCAGGCGAACCACGCGCAGCTTGGTCAGGCCGGCGTTGAGCTGGGTGATGTCGCTCATCCAGTTACTGCGGTCGATCAACCCGCCCAGGCTGGTCCAGCCGGTCAGGGCGAGGACGCAGGTCAGTGCCAGCACGAGGCCAAATCCAAGGCCCAGTTTCAGGTTCACGCTGATGTTGCCGAACCAGCTATTCATCAAATTCCTCCAGGAACGTAGTGCTACTTTTTCGTCGGTTGGCTGGAAGATTGTTTTTTTTGGGGGCCGCCAAGCTGTGTAAGCAGGATGTATCGGCAGCAATGGCGGGAGCTGAAAGGATTTTTCCAAACTGATTCTGTAACAAGGTTTTTACAGCGTTTTTAAGCTTTTTTTCACATGGGTTTCACCCGCCACCGACGCACGCTTCTTTAACCTCCGGGGATCTAATGAGGTAGTGCGTGCCGGCGAGGCGGCTTGATGTGGAATTAAGACTGAGTCTTTTCGGGATAAAACGCTCGATCGATCTGAAGCGCTTCGCCCGCTATCGCAACGCTGCGGTGGTGTTGGCCTCGGCGCTGCTGGTGATCCCGTTGACGGTGTTTTTACTGCGACCGGCCACCGTTCCGGACCTGGCTCATGGCAATGTGCGCGGTGCACAGGCGTTGATGAAGGGGTGGGCCAAGGGCGACCTGATCGTGCTGGTGCGCCACGTCGAACGCTGCGATCACTCTTCGGCTGCCTGCCTGATCGGCAACGATGGCATTACCGAGCGTTCGCGCAGTATTGCCACAAATGTCGGGGCGCATTTCCGTAACCTGGGCCTGGACAAGTCCGATATCTACCACAGCCCGATCCTGCGTACGGCGCAGACCGCCGGCTTCATGTTCAACAAGGCCGGCACGGGCGAAGACTGGTTGATCAGTTGCAAGGGCACCATGCTGCGTGACGCGTTGGCGCACAAGGTGGCCGGACGTAACCTGATTCTGGTGACCCACAGCGAATGCATGGCGCAATTGGAAAAGGACCTCGATTTGACCACGTCGACCCTGGGTTATGGAGCGTCTCTGTTTATCTCCGCCGAAACGCCGAACAGTCCGCGCATGCTGGGTTTTATCGAAGCATCGGATTGGCCCACGGTGACACCCCGTTGAACTTCACCCTCCCTTTGAATCAGGATTGAGCATGCAGACTGCCTCCCGCTACCGCTTTTATTGGGTGAACTTTGGTATTCCGCTGGCCTGCGCAGCCGTGGTGTTCCTGATGTTCGACATGACCCGCATCGACATCGCCTTCAACAATTACTTTTTTGATCCGGTGACGCAGACGTACCCGTTGGACCAGGTCCACCTGTTCGAGAAAATCACCCACAAATGGGCGCGGATCATCCCGAACTGGACCGGCGAAATTGCGATTATCGGTGCCTTGCTGTCGTTTCTCTGGCCGCGCCTGAAGGCTGAAAAGCACTCGAAAATCATCGCCTTCCTGGAAAAAATCAAAGTGGCACCGGTACTGCGCTTTGCCAACCGCCACCGTCGCGACTTTCTCTACGTGGTGTTCGCGTTTTCCATCAGCACCGGGGTCATTCACTACCTCAAAGGCCACACCAGCGTGTATTGCCCGATCGAGACGACACTGTACGGCGGCAAAATGCAGCACGTTGAGTGGTATGAAAATTTCGACCTGCTGAAAGTCGCCGGTGACGGTCGCTGCTGGCCGGGCGGACATGCCTCGGGCGGTTTCACCATGCTGGCGTTGTACTTCGTGGCTCGCCGTTATCGCTGGCGCTATTCCAAGGCGATCATGTACGGATCGCTGACCCTCGGTTTCATCTATGGCACAACGCGGGTGCTGCAAGGCTGGCACTACATGTCCCACACCTTCTGGGCCGGGATCTTCGTGTGGCTGGCGTGTTTGCTGACGGCACTGGCGTTTTACGGGCGAGCGAGGCTGGAACTACCGGTGTTCTCCAAAGCGCAACAACCGGTGCCGGTGGCTGAGACTCAGCCAGTGAATTGAGTGGGCGTAACAACTGCACCGCGGCGCACAGATGCCTCGGCTTGGGGGAATCCCAAGGGAAAACAGATAACGAAATATCTGTAGGAGCTGCCGAAGGCTGCGATCTTTTGATCTTGATCTTCAGCAATCTCCAGATCGCAAAATCAAAAGATCGTCCGAACGCGGCCCGAGCCTTCGGCAGCTCCTACAGGGGAACGCGTGCACCACCAAACAACGAGGTCGAGCGTTAGCTCGCCTCGCGGTGCTGTAAAAGCGCAACCATAGGCGGCCGTTACCGCAGAAATGGATAGGTATGCTCCCCGAAACAACCAAAAAAAAAGCCCGCGGGAGGGCGGGCAAACCGTAGTTTCTTGAATGAGCGAGTGAAATGTACAGGCTGGCGCGAGAGGGTGGGGTGAAGAAAAATTCATCTCGAACAAAGCCCCGCACCAGAGCCTGCGACACCGCTACGGCAAATGATCCGCGGCAAAGTCGGCTTCCGATCGGGCACGTAAACGGCCCTTGCGGCAGGCTTGCTGGAAGCGCTCGAAATCACGCTCGTTCTGCTCGGTATAACCCCGGGCATACTTATAGAGCGCATCGGCCAATGCCTCGCTCTTGCCGATATAGCCGCTGATCACCGCCGCCTGCCCGGAAGACTTGGCATGGGCGCGAGCCAGGGCCCGGCCGCAAAGCCGGCCATAGGCCGCGAAGGCTTCGCCATCGAAGGTCTCGAGTTCGGCGGATATTTTCATATCGCGCAATTGCCGCACATGGAAATGCCGCCCGCTGGGCCCGGTGGTCCAGCCGAGGAACAGGTCGCTGGCCGATTGCATCAAGCGTTGACCCTCGACCACCCGCTGCCCTTCATGCCGCACCCTCGACCTGGCCTTCAAGTAGCCGGCGAGCACCGAGCGCCGGGCTTCCTTGAATTGCAGGAACAGCGGGAACTGCTGATCGTCGGTCAGCAGCGCCACCAGGCAACGGGTGCCGGCACTGCCGACGCCCACCACCTTGAACGCCATGTCCTGCACGTGAAAACGCGACAGCAGCTCACGGCGGTCCGCTTGCAGGGTGCCGCGATAGTCACGCATGAAGGTGTCGTAGAGCGGACGCCAGTCCGACAGGCGCAACCAGTCATCATCGGCGTCCAGCAGCGTGGTGTTCTTGTGCAGGTGGAAAATTTCCGGCAGGTCATCGCGAATGATCAGACGCCCATGGGCGTCGCGTTCGCTGATTTTCGGCAGCAGTTCGGCATGGGTGCGACGCTCGGCTTTTTCGATGGCGCGTTCCACGTGTTCCAGGGTGTTTTTGTTGGCCTGCGCCAGCAGGTCGTTATAGCTGATGGACTCGTACCAGGTTTCCAGCGAACTTTGTTCGGCGCATTCGAGTATGGTTTTCTGATAGGCACTCACCACCTCATGGCAGATGCTTTCTTCAACCGACTCGCCATGGCGCAAGTCGCGGGCGGCCACCAGAAAACTCGCCACCAGGCGTTTCAAGTCCCACTCCCACGGCCCGGGATGGGCTTCATCGAAGTCGTTGACGCTGAACAGCAGGTTGCGTTCAGGCGTTGCGAAACCGCCGAAGTTCATCAGGTGGCTATCACCACAAATCGGCGAAACCATCCCCATGTTCGAGGTGCCCGCCAGGTCGTGGGCCTGCAGCAGCGCATTGCCGCGATAGAAGGTGAACGGCGACACCAGCATGCGCCCGTAGCGCAGCTCCACCAGCGATTTGATGCGTCCCTCACTCGACGCCTTGATCAGCGGAATCGGGTCGCGATCGACATTGCCCAAGGCTGCTTGCGAACTGCGCGAGCACTTCTTGCGCGCATCCTTGCCTTGCTTCAAACGGTCGGTGAGGGTGGTCATGGGGGCCTATTCGACGGGTGTTTTAGGGCGTTTGCGAATGGAGTGTAGAAGGGCTTTGCGGGTTCGTGTTTGCCCGGCGACTGACCTGTCTGGCATCGGCCTGTATCGATCCATCTCAAGCCTCTGCTTCGTCGAGTGGCGCGATGTTGTCCAGCGCCCGGTTCACCAGCAATTGCGCCAGCACAGCCAACTGCTGGATCGCCAGGGCGATGTTGCGACGCGAACTCTCAAGCTCGCAGGCAAGGTCGGTGCTCATGACGTTGAGCGAGGCGAGGGTTTCGCTGGCGTGGGTGAGCAGGGACGGCGTGTCGATGTCGGGGCGGATGGTGAAGACGTGGCTGACGGGGTCGAGGTGATTGGGGTTGCGCAGGCGGGCGCTGATGGCGGGTTCGGTGGTGTTGGAGAGGTTGGATAAGTCGGGTGTTTCGGTTGTTGTATCAGGTGAAGAGTCTTGCAGGGTGGGGCTGTGTCTTTTCATGATGGAGATCCTGGTTTGTTTATAGGAGCTGCCCCGTTTTTCAGCCTGTCAAAGCCGGTCGCTGATTTTCAGCGACCCAGGAAGGCTATCGTCGAGAAGCAGGCCCCGCCAGTTCATGAAAGGCGATGCGTTTTGCGGGAAATGTCCTAGGACAAGGGGAAGTCACAGGTCGCTCGATTTCACCGTGTGCTTGAAATGATGCTCCCAAAGCCGGACCCCCAGCCCGCCCGTCCGGTCCAGCGACGACCCCACCGTCAAATCCGTAATCAAGGTCGGCTGCAAGCCCGCATCAAACAGCGCAAACCCCGCCGCCAGGCAGCAGGTTTCGGTCTGCAGGCCGCACACCAGTACGCGCTCGACGTTCAGGCTTTTCAGGTAGTCGATGGTTTGCGGCGTGGGCGCGTAGCCGTGCTTGATGAAAATGCGGTCGGCGGGGATCAGGCTGTCATCGTCCGGCGCGGGGTGCCAGCCAAGCTGTTTTTCGAAGGGGGTTATGGACTCGTCGTGACGCTCGACCGTGGCGACACTGGGCAGGGTGCCGATGAGTGCCTGGATACCGTCGACCAGCCACTGCGGTGGGGCGAAACAAGGTTGTACGTCGATGATGAGGAGGGCTTGGCGCATGGGCTTCTCCGGGAGAGAGGGCGGTGACGCGGGGACCTGCGTTTGGAAAATATCCGGGCGGTTTCGCTGGCCTCTTCGCGGGCAAGCCCGCTCCCACAGGGTGTGAGGCATGAATGATCAAACCCCAGATGCAACAAGGCCCGCACTGGGCGGGCCTTGTCAGCTTTGATTGGTGGAGCCGGGGGGATTTGAACCCCCGTCCGCCAGTACTCCGCTGTCGGTACTACATGCGTAGCCGTGTCTATTAAGTTAACCCTCAGCGACCCGACGGGCAGGGTGCTTTGGGCGAGTTGTGTAAGTTTTAGCCGCTTCGTCCACAACGTACTGCACGGCGATTCTGTTCTATATGACAATCACTTTGGGTTTACAGACATCCCCTGGTGATTGCTGGACCCGAAGGTACCAGAAGCTCAGGTCTAAGGCTGCTTACGCAGCGATAGCGAATTCCTGGCCGTATTTATCGTCATTGGCAACTATAAGTAGTTGCAACAGTGGATTTACGAGTTCTGTTACCAACTCGGCATGCACCTAAAGTTTCGCAACCGGCGTCGAATCCTAAACGGCCCCGAGCCTGGTGCTCTGTGAATCAAGTGAGCAACAAGCCTGTACAGTGTACGTCAACGCGACTCAGAAGGCCAACCCGAAGGTAGGCCACCACACATCATGGGTTGGGTTCGTTACGCTGTTTGTCAGCGAGTGCCAATGCCTGGGTGGCTTCGGTGACGCATTTTGTGTCGTCTCCGGAGGCTTGTGAGGCTTCGGCGCTGGACATCAGTCTCTTGATCTCCATGGCGGTGTTTCCGGAGGTCGCCGGCAGCGCATTCACTTTGCCTTTGAGCTCTTGCAGCTTGCTCGTACACAGGTTGTTGTCCGCCGCCAATGCAGGAGAGGCCAGCATTGCAGCGCAAATGAACAGACCAGCGAGCGTGGTAGGTTTCATGGATATCACCTTGAACGGATGGGGCCTACCTCAAAGACTACGATTCAACGCAGGAATTCGGTTTTTTCAGACAACGTGTCGAGCTTCTCCTGCGATGCGGGCGGTTACGCATTTCCAGACCCCGGATGCAACAAAACCCGCCGTTGGCGGGTTTTGGTTTGCTTCGTATCGGATTACTTCCCGCCTTTTTTCGCGTCGGTGACGGCCTTGATGACGTCGTTGGTCTCGGCGACGCAATCATCAATGCCTGCCTTGGTGCCTTTTGCATGGTCGGCTTTGGCTTGCTCGACGGAGGCTTTCACCTGGTCAGCCATTTCCGGAGGAATCTGTGCCTTTGCGTTTTCGATGGTTTGCAGATTGACCGCGCAAAGGTCTTCTTCTGCAGCAAACGAAGTGGAAGCCATCATGGAAGCAGTAAGAAACAAACCTAACAGCACAGAACGATTCATGTGTATCTCCTTGAGCTGAAGGGCCAGGCATTGCTGGCCATCAAATCGAGCTACCGAGTGTTGGGAGAGCCCCGCATTGGCGGGACTTGATCAGTGGACTGCGGCGGCACCTCAGGGTTCTGTTTTTCTGCTGTAGAACTATCGATTCCGGCAAGTAGGTACATCTATGCACCTTCCTTGGGTCCTGCTATCAGGGCACCCTAGCCTGGGTAACGCGGTCCACCAGATAGACTAGACCGTGGTAATCAATGCCGCCATGTTGCGTCAGCCCGATCTCACACGTGCGACTGGTGGAAATCCCCTCGCTGCACTGCTGCACCGCCTCCTTGAGCGTGCGCAGCGAATGGGCATTGAGCTGCGGCGTAGTGAAACCCTTGTCGCCGGCGAAGCCGCAGCAGTGAATACCCTCAGGAATGACCACGTTTTTGCTGCATTTGCGTGCCAGATCGATCAGCGCCTGACTTTCGCCAAGGTGCTGAGTGCTGCAGGTGACGTGCACCGCAATCGGCGCTTCCTGTGGTGTGAAATCGAGGCGATCCATCAAGTGCGTGCGGATGAAACGCACCGGGTCGTAGAGGTCCAGTCGAACGTCGCCCAGGTCTTGAGTGAGCCGTAACGTACAGGGGCTGGTGTCGCAATAAATCGGGTCGAGCCCGCCGCGACTGGCGTGCAGCAAGGCGCCGATCAGTTCCTGGCGCTTGTGTTCGGCTTGTTCGGCGTAGCCTTTGGAGGCGAACGGCTGGCCGCAGCAGAGGTTGTCCAGATTGTCCGGGAAGACCACCTGGTAACCGGCCTTCTCCAGCAGCCCGCGGGTTTTGTCGTACAACGACACCTGCTCTTTATCCCCCGCCGCTGGCCCCATGACCCGCGACACACACGCCGCCAGGTACACCACCCGAGGGCGTTCGTCCGACACGGCGGGACTGAAGCGGATGGCTTTTTCCGGCTGCGGCATGGCGTTGGTCCATTGCGGGACCTGGCCTTTGGACAGCTTCGTCAATGTCGCCGAGAGTTTTGCCAGGCGTGGCGCGCCCAACAACATCCGTGCGCCATTGGCGACGTGCAGGGTGAACCGCGCCCCTTGTAGCGCCGTGGCGAAATTTCCTTCAAGCCAGTTGGCGGTTTTCGTATGGGTGGCCGTGCGGCTGCGCAGCTTTTTCACCAGCTCGCCGGTGTTGATGCCGACCGGGCAACGTTGCGCGCACAGGCCGGTGGCGGCGCAGGTATCGATGCCCTGGTATTCGTACGCGGCTTCGAGTTCGGTGGTATCGATGCCGGCGCGTTTTCGCGTCTGAATGTCGCGCCAGATCACGATGCGTTGGCGTGGGCTCAGGGTCAGGCCCTTCGACGGGCAGACCGGTTCGCAGAAGCCGCACTCGATGCACTTGTCCACAATCTCGTCGGCGGCCGGCAAGGGCTTGAGGTGCTTGAGGTGGATCTGCGGATCTTCGCTGAGCACCACGTCCGGGTTGAGAATGCCGTTGGGGTCGAGCAGACGCTTGAGTTGCCACATCAACTGGTAGGCATCGCTGCCCCATTCCAGTTCGACGAACGGCGCCATGTTGCGTCCGGTACCGTGTTCGGCCTTCAGCGAGCCGCCGAACTCCACCGCCACCAGTTGCGCCACGTCGTCCATGAACGCCTGGTAGCGTGCGACTTCTTCCGTGTTGTTGAAGCCTTGGGTGAAGACGAAGTGCAGATTGCCTTCCAGTGCGTGTCCGAAAAGGATCGCTTCATCGTAGTGATGTTTGTCGAACAGTTCGATCAGGCGATTGACGCCGATGGCCAGTTGTTCGACCGGGAAGGTGACGTCTTCGATGATCACCGTGGTGCCGGTCTTGCGCACCGCGCCGACGGCGGGGAAGGTGTCTTTGCGGATGGCCCAGAGACGGGCGTTTTCCCGTGGGTCCTCCGTGAAGTCGACCTGTTTTTCCACCGGGAACGCCTGCAGCGACGCCATGATCTGCGCCAGTTGTTCGTGCAGCAGGGCGGACGAGGCGGCGCGGGATTCGATCAGCAGGGCGCAGGCATTGTTCGACAGATGCTGTACGAAAGGCGGCATGCCGGGTTTGTCCTGCACTGAACGCAGGCTGCGCCGGTCCAGCAGTTCCACGGCCGACACCGGTTGGCTTTTCAGTACGGTGACCGCGTTGCAGCAGGTCTCGACATCCGGGAAGACAATCAGGGCCGAGGCCTTGTTCGGGTGGTCGATCACCGTGTCGTAGGTCACCGCACTGATGAACCCGAGCGTGCCCTCGGAGCCCACCAGCAGGTGGCTCAAGATATCCACAGGCTCGTCGAAATCCACCAGGGCATTGAGCGACAGGCCGGTGGTATTTTTCAGACGGTACTTGTGGCGGATTCTCGCAGCCAGATCAGCGTTGGCGCGGGTCTCGCGACCCAGAGCCGCCAGGCGCTCCAGCAGCGCGGCATGGCTTTGGCGAAACGCCGCGACGCTGGCGGCATCTTCAGTGTCGAGACGACTGCCGTCGGCCAGCACCAGGCGAATACCGGCCAGGGTGTGGTAGGTGTTTTGCGCCGTGCCGCAGCACATGCCGCTGGCGTTGTTGGCGACGATGCCGCCGATCTTGCAGGCGTTGATCGAGGCCGGGTCCGGGCCGATCTTGCGTCCGAACGGCGCCAGCCAGGCGTTGGCCTGGGCACCGATCACACCCGGTTGCAGGCGGATTTGCGTGCCCTGGTCGCGGATCTCGCGCGCGTTCCAGTTATCCCCAAGCACGATTAAAACCGAGTCGCTGATCGCCTGGCCAGAGAGGCTGGTACCGGCGGCGCGGAAGGTCACCGGCACCTGATCGCGTTGCGCCAATTGCAGCAGCGCCACGACTTCGTCTTCGGACTCGACGCGGATCACCAGTTGCGGAATCAATCGATAAAAACTGGCATCGGTGCCGAAGGCCAGGGTCGACAGCGGGTCGTCGAAACGTCGCTCTTGTGGAATCAGTTGCTGTGCATCTCGCAGGAAAGCGGCCGGTAGACTCATTGGTCCTCCAGGATCAACACCACCAGGTCTTTCGGGCCGTGGGCGCCGTACGCCAGCACTTGTTCGATGTCGGCGGTCTTCGACGGGCCGGACACCAGCAAGGCGTTGGTCGGCATGCCCTGGGCCCATTCGAATTCCTGTTGCACCTGATAGAAGTTATCGCGGATTTCACTGGCCTTGAGCAGGGCGAAATGCACCGGTGGCGCCAGGCTCATCAAGCGCGGTTCTTCCCGGGTCGGCCAGATGATCAGGCTGCCGGTTGCCGCGATGGCGCCGAGGCTGCCGGTCAGGCTCGCCGGGGTGTCGTTGAACAGCTCGGCTTTCCATTCTTCGACCGGACGGTCGTAGGCCTTGAGCAGCGGCAGATCGGGATTATTCGCCCAGTGCTGCGTGATGCGTTGGCCATGGGGCGTTGTCGGTGCGATCAGCAGGCTCGGCAACTGGCGCTCCCGCAGCAATTGCGCGAGTAGCGCCGGCCATTGTTCACCGGACGTCAGGTGGATTTCCGTGTGCACCGCTTCCATCAGTTTGCGTAGTTGTGGAATGCGTTGCTCAGGCGCGTAGGTGTAAGGCTGGGTCACCAGATCGACATCAAAGTTGTCGGCCACCGGCGTGGTGCCTGTCAGACTTTTACGCAGTTTGGCGAGGATATTTTGCTTGGCGCTCATCAGCGGTCTCCCTGTTTGGCCAAGTGCTCGCGGGCCATGTCATGCAGTGAGCGGGCGGCGGGTTTAGGTGCGCTGTGGTTTTGCGTCCACGGGCCGACATTGCGCGGCGTGAGGGCGCGCAGGCGGGTGGCGAAGAAACCGAACAGGCGATACAGCGTCGGCGAACTGTTGAGTTTCGCCCAGGCGTTCCAGAGGAACCGCTCCTTGCGCGAATACTTGCTGCCCTGGCCACGCATCACTTGATGGGGGCTGTCCGGGGCCTTGACGTTTTCTTCGCGCAGACGCCGCAGCAGAGCAGGGATCGGGATTTTTACCGGGCACACTTCGCCACAGGCACCGCACAGCGAAGAAGCGCTCGGGTGATCCGGGACTTTCGCCAGGCCGACCATGTGCGGGGTGACGATTTTTCCGATAGGGCCGGGGTAAACCTCCCCATAGGCATGACCGCCGATTCGGGTATAGACCGGGCAATGATTCATACAGGCACCGCAGCGAATGCAGTTCAGGGTCTGGCGCAATTCGCTGTCGGCAAAGGCCTGGCTGCGACCATTGTCGAGCAGTACCAGGTGCACTTCCTGCGGGCCGTCGAGTTCATGTTCCTTGCGCGGGCCGGAGATCATGTTGACGTAGGTCGTGATCGGGATGCCCAGGGCCGAGCGGGTCAGCAGCGACAGCAACGGCACCACATCGCGCAGGTTTTCCACGACTTTTTCGATGCCGGTAACGGCGATGTGCACGGGCGGTACGGTGGTGGTCATGCGCCCGTTGCCTTCGTTTTCCACCAGCAGCAGGGTGCCGGTTTCGGCCACGGCGAAGTTGACGCCGGAGACGCCGATGTCCGCTTCGAAGAATTTCTGCCGCAAGACCTTGCGACCGATCTGAATGAGTTGGTCAACGTCCTTGGTGTATTCCACCCCAAGTTTGTCGTGGAACAAGGACGCGACCTGACCGGCATTCTTGTGGATCGCCGGCATGATTATGTGTGAAGGCTTCTCGTGGTCGAGCTGGACGATGTACTCGCCCATGTCCGATTCCAGGCATTCAATGCCCCGGTCAGCCAGGAAATGGTTCATTTCCATTTCTTCGCTGACCATCGATTTGCCCTTGATCACTTGCCGCCCCTCGTGAGCGCGGATGATCGAGAGGACGATGCCATTGGCCTCGTCCACCGTTTCCGCCCAGTGCACTGTCACACCGTTGCGGGTCAGGTTCTGTTCCAGTTGCTCGAGCAGGTCGGGCAACTTGGAGAGCGCGCGGGCACGGATTGCATTGCCCAGTGCGCGCAAGTGTTCTCTTTCATGGGCATCGCTGAACGCCGCTGCCCGTTTGGTCATCAGTGAGTCCATCGCCTTGCGAAAGTTGCCTCGCAATTGCGCATCACCCAGCGCGTTGTGGGCGCGGGTGCGGAAATCTTCTTCTACGGCAACCGTAGGAATAATCGTGGAGGTGCTCATCGGGCACCTCCGGTACGCTGCCAGAGGAAGCTGGCCAGATGCTGACCGCGCAACGCTTCCTGCTGTTTTTCCAATGAGCCGTTGATGTTCATCAAGCAGCCGCAATCGGCACTCAATACCTTGTGCGCGCCGGATTCCTTCAACGCCCGGGTCTTGTCAGCCACCATCGCGCCGGAAATGTCTGGCATACGGACGCTGAATGTTCCGCCAAAGCCACAGCACTCACTTTCGTGATCGTGATTGACCCGCTCCACATTGCTCAACTGCGACAACAACTCGCGGCCGTGCAGGTGGGTGTTCATTTCGCGGCGTGCCGAACACGAAGTGTGCAGCGCCACTTTCACCGGCTCACCGCTGTCCTTGAACTGCACCTTGCAGACAAACAACAGGAACTCGGCCAGTTCATAGGTTCTGGCAGCCAGGGCCTGAACCTGTTTCAACGTGTGCGGCTCGTCCTTGAACAAGTCGGTATAGTGTTCGCGCAACATCCCGGCGCAAGAGCCTGATGGCACCACCACCGGATAATCCCCGGCAAACAGCGCCAGTTGCGAGCGCGCCACGGACCGAGCCTGTTCGGTGTAACCCGAGGTGTAGGCCGGTTGTCCGCAGCAGCTTTGCCCTTGCGGGTACTCGACACGAATGCCTTCGCGTTCCAGCAGGTGGATCGCATCCATCCCGGCTTCGGGGTAGAACAAATCGACCACGCAGGTCCCGAACAGGTAGACCCGTGACGGTTTCTCGCTGGGGTATTGCCGAGGCTCGGGCAGTGGCGGGGCGACACGGGTCGCATTCGGCACAGCGTTGTAAAAAAGCTCGCTCATCAGGCGTGTCTCCGGGTGGTCCCGGTTATTCGTCTGTTGAGGCCGCTGAATATAGTGAGGGAAGCTTTCAGCAGCCTTACAGACCGGGGTGTGAATTGCGGACGCCGGGGGCGTGGCCCGGCGTCGGTTTTTA
Source organism: Pseudomonas sp. PDM27 (assembly GCF_019219205.1). NCBI lineage: Bacteria > Pseudomonadati > Pseudomonadota > Gammaproteobacteria > Pseudomonadales > Pseudomonadaceae > Pseudomonas > Pseudomonas sp. PDM27. The sequence continues at coordinate 56,385 of NZ_JAHUWF010000004.1, forward strand.
CCGTTTTGCTTGTAGTCCTTAGTGCACCAGCATGCCGGTGAACCAGTAGGCCTGAGCCAGGGTGATCAAGCCGACAATCGTTGCAAAGAATAGGCTGTGCTTGAGGGTGAAGCGGAACAGATCCGATTCCTTGCCCACCAGGCCGGTTGCGGCGCAGGCCACGGCGATCGATTGTGGCGAGATCATCTTGCCGGTCACGCCGCCGCTGGTGTTCGCTGCCACCAGTAATGTGTCGTTGACACCGATCTGGTGCGCGGTGGTCGCTTGCAGCGAACTGAACAGGGCGTTGGACGAAGTATCGGAGCCGGTGAGGAACACGCCCAGCCAGCCGAGGAACGGCGAGAAGAACGGGAAGGCTGCACCGGTGCCTGCCAACACCAAGGCCATGGTCGAGGACATGCCCGAGTAGTTGGTGACGAAGGCGAACGCCAGCACCATGCCGATGGACAGGATCGGCCAGCGCAGTTCGTAGAAGGTCTCTTTCAAAGTGGTCAGACCAATTTTGAGGTTGATCTTCAATACCAGCATCGAGATCAGCGCCGAGAAGAAAATCGCTGTGCCGGTGGCGGAAATCGGGTCCAGTTTGAACACTGCCGGAATAGCCGTTGGCGTTGCCACGATCGGCGCGACCTTGATCACCATCTGGTCCAGGTGCGGAATGGCGAAGTTGAACACGAAGCTGTACATCGAACCGCCGGCGGCGAACATCGCCTTGAACGGCTTCAGGGTCCAGAGGGTGACCAGTACGGTCAGGATCAGGAACGGCGACCAGGCCTTGAAGATTTCCCCAAGGCTGTAGGGCGAAGCCACGGTTGTGCGCTTCTGGCCAAAACCACCGACACTGGCGCTCACCACGGAGGCCGAGACAGCGCCGACGATGTGCTGGCCGGCGGCGCGTTTTGGTTGCCAGACTTTCAGGAACAGGGTCAGGGAAATCAGGCTGGCCAGGGCCGAGGTGATGTCCGGCAGTTCCGGGCCGATGAAATTCGAGGTGAAGTACTGGGTCACGGCAAAGCTCAAGCCGGCCACCAGCGCTGCAGGCCAGGTTTCCCGCACGCCGCGCAGGCCGTCCATCATGAACACCAGCCAGAACGGCACGAACAGCGACAGCAGCGGCAGTTGGCGGCCGGTCATGGCGCCGATCTTGAAGGCGTCGATACCGGTCACTTGCCCGGCCACGATGATCGGAATGCCCAGGGCGCCGAAGGCCACTGGTGCGGTGTTGGCGATCAGGCACAAGCCAGCGGCGTACAACGGGTTGAAGCCCAGTCCTACAAGGAGTGCGGCGGTAATCGCCACCGGCGCGCCGAAACCGGCGGCACCTTCCAGGAATGCACCGAAGCAGAAGCCGATCAGCAGCACCTGCAAGCGTTGGTCATCGGTGATCGACAGGACCGAACTGCGAATGACTTCAAACTGGCCGCTCTTGACCGTCAGCTTGTAGAGGAACACCGCTGCCACGATGATCCAGGCAATCGGCCACAGGCCATAGGCGAAGCCATACCCGGCGGCGGCGAGCGCCATATCGACCGGCATCTGGAAAGCGAAGATCGCCACCAGGATCGACAACGCCAGGGTGATGCTGCCGGCCACGTGCCCTTTGAGGCGGAACACGGCCAGGGCCAGGAAGAAAAACACGATGGGGATGACGGCTGCGAGTGCGGACAGGCCGAGGCTGCCGAGCGGGGTATAGAGCTGTTGCCAGGTTTGCATATGGGGTGGCCCCTAATTGTTGTTGGTCAGGCACTGATCAGCGTTCTTGGATAATTGGTAAGACCAATTTACAATCGCTGTTGGCTAGGGTAAAAGCCTTGTAGGCGGTGTGTCAATTTGCCGCCCTAAAACTTTTGTCGAATGCAAAGTGCGCAGGTCGTCCGTCTGGTATGACCAAATGCGCTGTGGCAGGTGCTGGCGCGGCGCCGATAGGCCAGAATAGAGCCCCGGCGAGCCGTCGGGTCGTGGAGAAATCGAGTTATGGGGTTTGATCAGATTCGTCAGCGCCGTTTGTCTGACGATATTGTCGAGCAGCTTGAGGGCATGATCCTCGAGGGCACGCTGAAGGCCGGAGAGCGCTTGCCGGCCGAGCGCACGTTGGCCGAACAATTTGGCGTGTCCCGCCCTTCGTTGCGTGAAGCCATTCAGAAGCTGACCGCCAAGGGGCTGCTGGTCAGTCGCCAGGGCGGCGGCAACTATGTGGTGGAATCACTGGGTACCACCTTCAGTGATCCTCTGTTGCATCTGCTGGAAAGCAACCCCGAGGCGCAGCGCGATCTGCTCGAGTTTCGCCATACGCTGGAAGCGTCCTGCGCCTACTACGCTGCGTTGCGCGCCACTGATGTGGATCGCGAGCGGCTGACCGCGGCATTCAACACGTTGCAGGACTGCTATTCGCGTCACGAAGAGGTGAGCCGTGCCGAAGAGGGGGCCGCGGACGCAAGTTTTCACCTGGCGATCGCCGAGGCCAGCCACAATGCCGTGCTGCTGCATACCATTCGCGGGCTGTTCGACTTGCTCAAGCGCAACGTGGTGACCAACATCGGTGGCATGTACAAGCAGCGCACTGAAACCCGCGACATGCTGATCACGCAGCATCGGGAGTTGTACCAGGCGATTATCGAAGGGCGGGCGGAGCAGGCGCGGGAAGTTTCCAGCCGGCACATTCTGTATGTGCAGGAGGTGCTCGAAGAAGTGCGTCAGGAAGTGCAGCGCGTGGCCCGGGCGGAGCGGCGCAAGGGGATGTGACCTTTTGAAGCAAAAGATCGCAGCCTTCGGCAGCTCCTACATTGGAATGCGTTCCCTGTAGGAGCTGCCGCAGGCTGCGATCTTTTCGCTGACGCGGCGAAACTCAGGCAGAAAAATCAGTCTTCCTTGCCCTTGTTGCGCACCGCACGCTGCAACTCGCGACCGGCGTCGCGTTCGCGCTCGGTATCACGCTTGTCGTATTCCTTCTTGCCCTTGCCCAGGGCGATCTCGCACTTGACCATGTGCTTGCTCCAGTACCAGGACAGGCACACGCAGGCGTAACCCTTTTGCTGCACCGCAGCGGCCAGCTTTTCCAGCTCGCGCCGGTTGAGCAGCAACTTGCGGGTGCGCACCGGATCGGCGATGACGTGGGTGCTGGCGGTCGTCAGGGGCGTAATGTGGCTGCCGAGCAGCCAGGCTTCGCCATCCTTGAGCAGGACATAACTGTCAACCAGTTGCAGCTTGCTTGCCCGCAGACTTTTTACTTCCCAGCCGGCCAGGACCAGACCAGCCTCGAACTTGTGCTCGATGAAGTAATCGTGTCGCGCCTTTTTATTTTGCGCGATGGTCCCTGTTGGGTGTTTCTTCTGTTTAGCCATAGGGGCGGCATTATAGGGAGTTACAACAGAGTCGGCTACGGGGTTGCTACGTGCTTGAGCAGGTTGATTGAATCCCGGACAATGCGGCCTCTTTTTTGAACGCTTGGGCGTGATAACGATGTCGACAGACAAGGTTTCTGTCCACGGCAGTTGGGCTAGCCGCTGGGTCTTCATACTCGCCGCGACCGGTTCGGCCGTGGGGCTGGGTAGTATCTGGAAATTCCCGTACATGGTCGGCGTCTATGGCGGCGGTGCCTTCGTGCTGATGTTCCTGGCCTGCATCGCGCTGATTGGCGTGCCGGTCATGCTGGCCGAAACGCTGATCGGCCGGCGTGCACGGCAGAGCCCGGCCAACGCCTTGAAGACGCTGGCGGTCGAGGCGGGGCACTCGGGCAAATGGTCCTGGGGCGCATTTGCCGGAATGATCACGGCGTTGCTGATCCTGTCGTTCTACAGTGTGGTGGGCGGCTGGTCGCTGGATTACATCATCGACATGGGGCGTGGCGATTTTCAGGGTGTGACGGCGGATCAAGTGGGGGCTTACTTCGGCAATGTCATTGCCGATCCCTGGCGCCTGACACTTTGGCACACGATTTTCATGCTGCTGTCAGCGGTGGTGATCGCAAAGGGTGTGGTCGCCGGGCTTGAGCGCAGTTTGCGCATCATGATGCCGTTGTTGTTCGTGATGGTCCTGGTGCTGCTGGGCTACAGCATGACCACCGGTCATTTCATGGAGGGCGTGCATTTCATGTTCGACTTCCACCCCGAAAAGGTCCTGGACGGTTTGTTGCCCGCGATGGGGCATGCGTTCTTTTCCCTGAGCGTGGGCGTCGGCTCGATCATGATCTATGGCGCCTACATGCCGAAGAGTTCGTCGATATCGGGGACTGTCGTTGGTGTGGCGCTGCTCGACACCTTCGTTTCCCTGGTGGCCGGCCTGGCATTGTTTCCGATTGTTTTCGCGGCGGGCCTGAACCCGAGCGAAGGGCCGGGGCTGATGTTCGTCAGCCTGCCGTTTGCCTTCGGCAACGTGGCGTTCGGGCAATTGATGGGGGTGGTGTTCTTCGTGCTGGTGGCGGTCGCTGCCTGGAGTTCGGCGATTTCCCTGCTTGAACCGATGGTGGCCTATCTGGTCGAGCGCACTAAAGTGAGTCGTGCCTGGGTCACCTTCTGGCTGGCTTTCAGCTGCTGGTTTGTCGGTTTGGGTACGGTGTTTTCCTTCAATATCTGGAAGGAGGCCAAGTTCTTCGTGAACGAAGGCGGGGTGTTCCACCTCTACCAATGGGGAGCAACCGGTGGTCTCGACTTCTTTGGCGTGATCGATTTCTTCACCTCGCGACTCATGTTGCCGCTTGGCGGTTTGTGTTTCGTGGTGTTTGCGGGCTGGATCATGGGGCGTGAAGCGGTGCGCGACGAGTTGTCGATCCGCAACCCGGCGCTGTTTGGTCTGTCCTTGTTCTTGATGCGCTATGTGGCGCCGATCGGCATCCTCGTAGTGTTTGCCGCCCAGCTGTGGAAGTGACGCTGACATGACGACACACATTTCACGTTCGGCCTTGCTGCCGTACCCGGCTCAAGCGCTGTATGACCTGGTCAACGACGTGGCGCGCTACCCGGAGTTTCTGCCGTGGTGCTCTTCGGCCGAAGTCCTGGAGAGCTCCCCTGAGCATATGCGGGCGAGCGTTGGGGTGGCCAAGGGCGGCCTCAGCCAGCATTTCGTCACGCGCAACACCCTGGTTCCTGGGCAGTCCATCGAAATGAACCTCGAAGAGGGCCCGTTCACCCAATTGCATGGCATCTGGGTATTCAAGGCGCTGACCGACAAAGCCTGCAAGATCAGTCTCGATTTGTCGTTCGATTACGCCGGGCCGCTGGTTCGTGCCACCTTGGGGCCGCTGTTCAATCAGGCGGCCAACACCTTGGTGGATGCGTTCTGCCAGCGCGCCAAGCAGATACATGGTTGAGGTCATGATTGAAATCGAGGTGGTCTACGCAGCCGTGGACCGTCAGGTGCTGCTGACAGTGGCAGTGCCTGTCGGAACGTCTGTGCGTGCGGCCTTGCTCGGGTCTGCCCTGGCTGAGGAGTTTCCGGAGCTGGATTTGGCCAATTGTCCCGTAGGGATCTTCGGCAAGGTTGTAGCGGATCCAGAGCGTCGGCCTGTTCAGGCAGGAGATCGTATCGAGGTCTACCGACCACTGTTGGCCGACCCGAAAGAGGTACGCCGACTGCGCGCGGCAAAAGCTGCCGAGGCCAAAGCCCGGAATTAGTGAGTGGCTTGAACGCCAGACAATAAAAAGCCCGGACATGCCGGGCTTTTTATTGCGTCGCAAATTATTGCGGCGAGGTGTCCAGTGGTTCTGGCGTTGGGACCGGAACGGTTTCTACGCCGTCGACGTCCTTCTGGATCTGGTCCAGCAGCGAACCTGGCTTGACCGGTTTTTCCGGTTTCGGCTTCTCGACGTTTTCTGCCGGGGCAGCCACTGTCGTGCCGCTGTCCTTGCCGAGAATGGCCTCGTCACGGCTCACGCCTGGCATGAAATCACCAGAGAGGCTGACAAGCTGATCATTTGGGTTGAAGATAACGCTGATGCGTTCCTGTTGGCGTTCACCGCCACCCGGTTGCAGGCTGTACAGATAATCCCAGCGATCGGCATGGAACGTGTCAGTCAGCAGAGGGTTGCCCATGATAAACCGTACTTGCTTGCGGGTCATTCCCGGGCGTAACTGGTCTATCATGTCCTGCGTGACGACATTGCCCTGCTGGATGTCGATTTTGTAAACCCCGGGGAATGAACAACCGGCGAGTGCGAGCAGTCCCACAAAGGTGAAACTGGTTAGCAAGAGCTTGGTGTTTTGCATCGGTGGGCGACTTCCACTATCTTGGCTGGGACAACGTAAACGCCGATCATACCCGCATTAAGAGAAGCTGCGAAGCAGCATCGCGAGAAAGCTGACCATGGTTGAAAATAGCGAACTACGCAAAGCCGGCCTCAAAGTGACCCTGCCACGGGTCAAAATTCTGCAAATGCTCGACTCCGCCGAGCAACGCCACATGAGTGCCGAGGATGTCTACAAGGCCCTTATGGAGGCTGGTGAGGACGTCGGTCTGGCCACGGTTTACCGTGTTCTGACCCAGTTCGAGGCAGCTGGCCTTGTGGTGCGGCACAACTTCGACGGAGGCCACGCGGTCTTCGAACTGGACGACGGGAAGCATCACGACCATATGGTCAACGTCGAAACCAGCGAAGTGATCGAATTCTTCGACGAAGAAATCGAGCGGCTTCAGAAAGCAATCGTCGACAAGTATGGCTTCGAGATGGTTGATCACAATCTGGTGCTGTACGTGCGCAAGAAAAAGTAAGCATGTCGCGCGAACCTCGGTTCGCGAAACGAGCGAAGGCGACCCCAGGGTCGCCTTCGTGCTTTCTGTGGTGCACATGGTTCCTGTAGGAGCTGCCGCAGGCTGCGATCTTTTGATCTGTGCTTTTAGAAAGGGCAAAGTCAAAAGATCGCAGCCTGCGGCGGCTCCTACAGGGTTCGCTTAGATTTTTGCGGTGACGACCATTTTCTTGGCGTGAGCCAGGGACTCTTTGGTGAGATCGATGCCGCCCAGCATTCGTGCGACTTCTTCGACGCGGTCGTTTTTGCTCAGTTTGGAAACCGCCGTGCGGGTGGCATCTTCGCCGCGCACTTTATGCACAAATAGATGCTGATGGCCCTGAGCTGCCACTTGCGGCAAGTGGGTCACGGTCAGCACCTGCCCACGTTCGCCGAGTCTGCGCAGCAACTGGCCGACGATTTCTGCGGTCGGGCCGCCAATGCCGACGTCGACTTCATCGAACACCAGGGTCGGTACACGGGAGGTTTGTGCGGTGATCACCTGAATCGCCAGGCTGATCCGCGACAGTTCGCCGCCGGACGCCACTTTCGCCAGGGCCTTCAGTGGCTGGCCGGGGTTGGCGCTGACCAGCAGTTCTACCTGTTCGAGCCCGTTTGGCAGCAGTTCGTTGCCGCTGTTCGGACGCAGTTCGATGGTGAAGCGGCCACCGGGCATGCCCAGTCGCTGGATTTCCTGCTCCACCGCGCTGGCCAGGCTGCTCGAGGCTTGATGCCTTAGATCGCTCAGTTCCCGGGCCTTTTCCTGGTAGTGCCGGGCATAGGACGACAGCTCATCGCTCAGGCGCTCGATGGATTCGTCGTTGGCGTTCAGGGTTTCGATTTCATCCAGCAGTTTCTGCTGCATCTCGGCCACTTCAGTTGGCTGGATGCGGTGTTTGCGCGCCAGGGTGTAGATCGCATCGAGGCGTTCTTCCAGGTATTGAAGGCGCGATGGATCGGCGTCGAAATTGTCGAGGAAACGGTTCAGTTCGCCCACGGCCTCTTCAACCTGGATCTGTGCACTGGTCAACAAGCTGCTGGCTTCGCCCAGGGCGCCGATCGAGCTGTTCACGCTCGACAGGCGGTTGAGGCTGGCGGTGAGGGCGTTGAGTACATTTCCAGAATCACTTTCGCTGCATTGTTCGACGACTTGCCGGCAAATGCCCAGCAGGGTTTCGGCGTTGGTCAGGTTCTTGTGTTCCTGTTCCAGCTGCTCCAGCTCATTGTCACCGAGGCCGAGGTTTTCCAACTCTTCGAGTTGATAGCTGAGCAACTGATGGCGGGCGCGTTGCTCGTCCCCGGAGTTGGAGAGCCGCTCCAGTTCCTGGCGGGTCTGGCGCCAGCGTTGGGCGGCCAGTTGAACCTGGCGGGCCAGATCCGTCGCGCCGGCATATTCATCGAGCAGGCGACGGTGGGTATCGGTCTTGAGCAGGGATTGGTGTTCGTGCTGGCTGTGAATGTCGATCAGCAGTTCGCCCAGCGCCTTGAGGTCGCCAAGCGGGCAGGGCGTTCCGTTGATGTAGCCGCGCGAGCGACCTTCGGATGTGATCACCCGGCGCAGGATGCACGGGCCGTCGTTTTCGAGGTCGCGTTCGGCCAGCCAGGCGCTGGCTTCCGGGATGTCGGCCAGATCGAAGGTAGCCAGGATATCGGCCTTGTCGGCGCCGGGGCGGACCACGCCGCTGTCGGCACGATCGCCCAGGGTCAGGCCCAGCGCGTCGAGCATGATCGACTTGCCCGCGCCGGTTTCCCCAGTGATCACGCTCATCCCGCGATCGAGTTCGAGATCGAGATGTTCAACGATGGCGTAGTTATGTACGGACAGGTGCACCAGCATATGGGCCGCTCCCAGGTGTTAGGTCTGGTTATTTATACAGTGTTTTGTTTCTGGCTGACAATGCCCTCCGTTAGCTCGATTCGATCGGTCCGACCAATCCCTTATCGCGAGCCGGCATGACAATGCGATTGTTTTTTGTAGGGTTAATCATCGGCGCCCCTTGAAGCCGGATTTTGCGGCCCCATATAGCTGGGCAGAAGCGCGAGTTGAGCTCGCGGACGATATTGAAAGGAGAAATCTATGGCTGACGAACAGACAGTGGATACGCAAAACCCAGACGCCAACCAGGCGCCCGAGGCTTCGGGTGAAGACCTGGCGGCTCGTGTACAAGTGCTCGAAGAGCAACTGGCAGGCGCTCAGGATCAGGCTTTGCGTGTAGCCGCCGATCTGCAGAACGTCCGCCGTCGCGCCGAGCAGGATGTGGAGAAGGCTCACAAGTTCGCGCTGGAAAAATTCGCCGGCGACCTGCTGCCGATCGTCGATAGCCTGGAGCGCGGCCTGGAGCTGTCCAGCCCGGACGACGAAAGCATCCGTCCGATGCGCGAAGGCATCGAGCTGACCCTGAAAATGTTCCACGACACTCTCAAGCGTTATCAGCTTGAAGCGATCGACCCGCATGGCGAACCGTTCAATGCAGTTCACCATCAGGCAATGGCCATGCAGGAAAGCGCCGATGTCGAGCCGAACAGCGTTCTGAAGGTGTTCCAGAAGGGCTATCAGCTCAATGGTCGCCTGCTGCGCCCGGCGATGGTCGTGGTCAGCAAGGCGCCTGCGCCGGTTTCGCCTTCGATTGACGAGCAGGCTTGAAATCCGCCGCAAGGCCCCCATTTATAAGTCAAGCGTTTAAGTGCTACCGCAGTTAGCCACCACTGCTGCGGCAACAAAATCCAAAGTTTCGGGAGAGTGAACATGGGCAAAATTATCGGTATCGACCTGGGGACTACCAACTCCTGCGTCTCCGTGCTGGAAAACGGCAAGGCAAAAGTTATTGAAAACGCTGAAGGCGCGCGTACCACGCCGTCGATCATCGCTTACGCCAACGATGGCGAAATCCTGGTTGGCCAGTCGGCCAAGCGTCAGGCTGTGACCAATCCGCACAACACCCTGTACGCGGTGAAGCGTCTGATCGGTCGTCGTTTCGACGAAGAAGTCGTGCAGAAAGACATCCAGATGGTCCCTTACAAGATCGTCAAGGCTGACAACAACGACGCCTGGGTTGAAGTGAACGGCCAGAAAATGGCACCGCCACAGATCTCGGCTGAAATCCTGAAGAAAATGAAGAAAACCGCCGAAGATTACCTCGGCGAGACCGTGACTGAAGCGGTGATCACCGTTCCGGCCTACTTCAACGACAGCCAGCGCCAGGCGACCAAAGACGCCGGCCGCATCGCCGGTCTGGACGTAAAACGTATCATCAACGAACCGACCGCCGCTGCTCTGGCTTACGGTATGGACAAGGCCAAGGGCGATCACACCGTGATCGTTTACGACCTGGGCGGTGGTACTTTCGACGTTTCCGTGATCGAGATCGCTGAAGTCGATGGCGAGCACCAGTTCGAAGTACTGGCCACCAACGGTGATACGTTCCTGGGCGGTGAAGACTTTGACATTCGTCTGATCGACTACCTCGTCGACGAATTCAAGAAAGAAAGCGGCATGAACCTCAAGGGTGACCCGCTGGCCATGCAGCGCCTGAAAGAAGCCGCTGAAAAAGCCAAGATCGAACTGTCCTCGAGCCAGTCGACTGACGTGAACCTGCCGTACATCACTGCAGACGCCACCGGTCCTAAGCACCTGAACGTGAAGATCTCCCGCGCCAAGCTGGAAGCATTGGTGGAAGACCTGGTTCAGCGCACCATCGAACCTTGCCGCATCGCAATGAAAGATGCCGGTATCGACGTTGGCGCGATCAACGACGTGATCCTGGTGGGCGGTCAGACCCGTATGCCACTGGTTCAGAAGCTGGTCACCGAGTTCTTCGGCAAAGAAGCGCGTAAAGACGTCAACCCGGACGAAGCGGTTGCCATGGGTGCTGCCATCCAGGGCGCGGTACTGGCCGGTGACGTGAAAGACGTTCTGCTGCTCGACGTCAGCCCGCTGACCCTGGGTATCGAAACCATGGGTGGCGTGATGACCGCGCTGATCGAGAAAAACACCACGATTCCTACCAAGAAGTCGCAAGTGTTCTCGACCGCCGACGACAACCAGGGCGCAGTGACCATTCACGTGCTGCAGGGCGAGCGTAAGCAAGCTGCTCAGAACAAGTCCCTGGGCAAGTTCGACCTGGCCGACATTCCACCGGCTCCACGTGGTGTGCCGCAGATCGAAGTGACCTTCGACATCGACGCCAACGGCATCCTGCACGTCGGTGCGAAAGACAAGGCTACCGGCAAGACTCAGTCGATCGTGATCAAGGCCAACTCCGGCCTGTCCGACGAGGAAATCGAGCGCATGGTGCGTGATGCCGAGGCGAACGCCGAGGAAGACCGCAAGTTCGAAGAGCTGGCCGCTGCCCGTAACCAGGGCGACGCACTGGTTCACTCGACGCGCAAAATGGTGGCCGATGCCGGCGATAAAGTGACTGCCGAAGAGAAGACTGCAATCGAAGCCGCCGTAGTTGCCCTGGAAGCCGCCGTCAAAGGCGACGACAAGGCTGCTATCGACGCCAAGGTTGAAGAACTGTCGAAAGTCTCCGCTCCAGTGGCGCAGAAGATGTACGCCGAACAGGCTCAGCCTGCTGAAGGCGCTGCACCGCAGGGCGAATCGGCTGAGAAGGCTGACGACGTTGTCGATGCCGAGTTCGAAGAAGTCAAAGACCACAAGTAAGTTGTTGGTCGGCCGGTTGACTGCCTTTAGGCGGTGACTGGTAGGATGTCGCCGCGCGGGAGCTTGCTCCCGCGTTGGCGTATCTGGAATACGCGAATTTTTACAGTATGCGACAGCGCTCGCGTACTGCTGGCATGGCCGGGAATGCTCCTGCTTTCCGAGCCGAAAGTGCCACTTTGAAACAAAGACCAGGATCGTTGAATTGACGTGAGTTGGGTCCGGGCCTGTATTGGGGCTCAACGAGTTCGGCAGACTCAGGAGGGTTTTGCCGGACGTCCTCAAGAGTGCAAAGACTTATGGCAAAGCGTGACTATTACGAAGTGTTGGGTGTTGAGCGTGGCTCAAGCGAAGCGGACCTGAAAAAGGCTTACCGTCGCCTGGCGATGAAGCACCACCCGGACCGTAATCCCGATGACAAAGCGTCGGAAGAGATGTTCAAGGAGGCCAACGAGGCCTACGAAGTGCTTTCCGATTCCAGCAAGCGCGCAGCCTACGACCAGTACGGCCATGCCGGTGTCGACCCGAGCATGGGTGGCGGCGGTGCCGGTTTCGGTGGCCAGAACTTCTCCGACATCTTTGGCGATGTCTTCAGTGACTTCTTCGGTGGCGGTCGCGGCGGTTCCCGTGGCGGCGCTCAGCGCGGCAGTGACTTGCGCTACACCCTGGAGCTGGACCTGGAAGAAGCGGTACGCGGCACGACCGTGAATATCCGCGTTCCGACGCTGGTCAACTGCAAGCCTTGCGACGGCTCCGGTGCCAAGAAAGGTTCTTCGCCGGTGACCTGCCCGACGTGCGGCGGTATCGGCCAGGTGCGCATGCAGCAAGGTTTCTTCTCGGTGCAGCAGACCTGCCCGCGCTGCCATGGCCAGGGCAAGATCATTTCCGATCCGTGCGATTCCTGCCACGGCGAAGGTCGCGTCGAAGAGTACAAGACCCTGTCGGTGAAAGTGCCGGCCGGTGTCGATACCGGTGACCGCATTCGTCTGTCCGGCGAAGGCGAGGCGGGTGCCCAGGGTGGCCCGACTGGCGATCTGTACGTGGTGATCAACGTGCGCGAGCACTCGATCTTCCAGCGTGATGGCAAGCACCTGTTCTGCGAAGTGCCGATCAGCTTCGTCGATGCGGCGCTGGGTGGCGAGCTGGAGATTCCGACCCTTGATGGCCGGGTCAAGTTGAAGATCCCCGAGGGGACCCAGACCGGCAAGCAGTTCCGTGTGCGTGGCAAGGGTGTCGCGCCTGTGCGTGGCGGTGGTGCGGGCGACTTGATGTGCCGTGTGGCGGTCGAGACGCCGGTCAACCTGAGTCGTCGCCAGCGCGAAATGCTCGAGGAATTCCGCAGTTCGCTGGCGGACGACAACAGCCATTCGCCGAAAACCACAGGCTGGTTCGAAGGCGTGAAACGCTTCTTCGGCGATTTGTAAGGAGACAGGCATGCGACGTATTGCAGTGATGGGCGCCGCCGGGCGCATGGGCAAGACCCTGATTGAAGCGGTGCAACAGGCGCCAGGTGCCGGGTTGACGGCGGCAGTGGATCGTCCTGACAGCACGCTGGTCGGTGCGGATGCCGGTGAACTGGCAGCTATCGGTCGCATCGGCGTGCCGCTGTCCGGCGATCTGGATCGGGTGGTCGATGAGTTCGACGTGCTGATCGACTTCACGCACCCGACGGTGACCCTGAAGAACCTGGCTTTCTGCCGTAAACACGGCAAGGCCATGATCATCGGGACCACGGGCTTCAGTGTTGAAGAAAAGCAGTTGCTGGCGGAAGCGGGCAAGGACATTCCGATTGTCTTCGCGGCCAACTTCAGTGTCGGGGTCAACCTGTGCCTGAAGTTGCTCGACACGGCCGCTCGCGTATTGGGTGACGATGTCGATATCGAAATCACCGAGGCTCACCATCGGCATAAAGTCGACGCGCCGTCCGGCACTGCCGTGCGCATGGGTGAGGTGATTGCCGATGCGTTGGGTCGTGACCTGAAGAAAGTGGCGGTGTATGGCCGTGAAGGCCAGACCGGTGCGCGTGATCGTGAAACCATCGGCTTCGCCACTGTGCGTGCCGGCGACATCGTCGGTGATCACACCGTGCTGTTCGCCGCCGACGGCGAGCGTGTCGAGATCACCCACAAGGCGTCCAGTCGCATGACCTTCGCCAAGGGTGCGGTACGTGCTGCATTGTGGCTGGACGGGCGCGAGCCTGGCCTTTACGACATGCAAGACGTGCTCGATCTGCGTTAAGATGCACCCGAAATCGGGCTCGCGCACCGCGTTTGAGCCCGGTTTTGTTCCGCCAGGCGACGTCCTGTCGCATTCTCCAGCCTTTAAGGCTCATTGGCGGTAGACCAAAAAGGCCTTTTTCTGTAAGCTACAGCTTTAGTGTGTCCACTAAAAGCGCGCAGAATAATTCAGTGAAGAAGCGGAGTGACGTGTCCATACGTCACTCCGCTTTTTTACAACCTGCGATCGCCCTTTCAGGCTTTATTTACGGGAGGTCTTCTTGACTAAGCCAGCCATACTCGCCCTTGCTGATGGCAGCATTTTTCGCGGCGAAGCCATTGGAGCCGACGGTCAGACCGTTGGTGAGGTGGTGTTCAACACCGCAATGACCGGCTATCAGGAAATCCTTACCGATCCTTCCTACGCCCAACAGATCGTTACCCTGACTTATCCGCACATCGGCAATACCGGCACCACGCCGGAAGACGCCGAGTCCAACCGCGTCTGGTCCGCTGGCCTGGTCATCCGTGACCTGCCACTGGTGGCGAGCAACTGGCGTAACACGATGTCCCTGTCCGACTACCTGAAGGCCAACAATGTTGTGGCCATCGCCGGTATCGACACCCGCCGCCTGACGCGCATCCTGCGTGAAAAAGGCGCGCAGAACGGCTGCATCATGGCCGGTGACAACATTTCCGAAGAAGCCGCCATCGCCGCCGCCCAGGGTTTTCCTGGTCTGAAAGGCATGGATCTGGCGAAGGTTGTCAGCACCAAGGACAGCTACGAATGGCGTTCGACTGTCTGGGACCTGAAAACCGACAGCCACGCGACCATCGAAGCCTCCGAGCTGCCGTACCACGTGGTTGCCTACGACTACGGCGTCAAGGTGAACATCCTGCGCATGCTGGTCGAGCGCGGTTGCCGCGTGACCGTAGTGCCTGCCCAGACGCCTGCTGCCGATGTGCTGGCGCTGAAGCCGGACGGCGTGTTCCTGTCCAACGGCCCTGGTGATCCGGAGCCATGCGACTACGCGATCCAGGCGATCAAGGATGTGCTGGAAACCGAGATCCCGGTCTTCGGTATCTGCCTCGGTCACCAACTGCTGGCCCTGGCCTCCGGTGCCAAGACCCTGAAAATGGGTCACGGTCACCACGGTGCCAACCACCCGGTCCAGGACCTGGACACCGGTGTGGTGATGATCACCAGCCAGAACCACGGTTTTGCCGTGGACGAAGCCACCCTGCCGGCCAACGTTCGCGCGATCCACAAATCGCTGTTCGACGGCACCCTGCAAGGGATCGAGCGTACCGACAAGAGCGCCTTCAGCTTCCAGGGTCACCCGGAAGCCAGCCCTGGCCCGAACGACGTAGCGCCATTGTTCGATCGCTTCATCAACGAGATGGCCAAGCGACGCTGATCGCTCGCCTTGATGTAGCAAAGCTTGAGGGTGGCCCCGCACCGGCGGCCCCCTCAAGTCTTCAGAGATTGAACAAGACGGCTTGCCGACTGACCTGCGGATTTGAGTGACAAACCCATGCCAAAACGTACAGACATTAAAAGCATCCTGATTCTCGGCGCTGGCCCGATCGTGATCGGCCAGGCCTGCGAATTCGACTACTCCGGCGCCCAGGCCTGTAAAGCCCTGCGCGAGGAGGGTTACCGCGTCATCCTGGTGAACTCCAACCCGGCCACCATCATGACCGACCCGGCCATGGCCGACGCCACCTACATCGAGCCGATCAAGTGGCAGACCGTTGCCAAGATCATCGAGAAAGAGCGTCCGGACGCGCTGCTGCCGACCATGGGTGGCCAGACCGCCCTGAACTGCGCCCTGGACCTGGAGCGCGAAGGCGTTCTGGAGAAGTTCGGCGTAGAGATGATCGGTGCCAACGCCGATACCATCGACAAGGCTGAAGACCGTTCGCGTTTCGACAAGGCGATGAAGTCCATCGGCCTGGCGTGCCCGCGTTCCGGTATCGCCCACAGCATGGAAGAGGCCAACGCGGTCCTCGAGAAGCTCGGCTTCCCGTGCATCATCCGTCCGTCCTTCACCATGGGCGGCACCGGTGGCGGTATCGCTTACAACCGTGAAGAGTTCGAAGAAATCTGTGCCCGTGGTCTGGACCTGTCGCCGACCAAAGAGCTGCTGATCGACGAATCGCTGATTGGCTGGAAAGAATACGAGATGGAGGTTGTCCGCGATAAGAAGGACAACTGCATCATCGTCTGCTCCATCGAAAACTTCGACCCGATGGGCGTGCACACCGGTGACTCGATCACCGTGGCTCCGGCACAGACCCTGACCGACAAGGAATACCAGATCCTGCGTAACGCCTCCCTGGCGGTGCTGCGCGAGATCGGCGTGGAAACCGGTGGTTCCAACGTTCAGTTCGGTATCTGCCCGAACACCGGCCGCATGGTCGTGATCGAGATGAACCCGCGCGTATCCCGCTCCTCTGCGCTGGCTTCGAAAGCCACCGGCTTCCCGATCGCCAAGGTCGCGGCCAAGCTGGCTGTGGGCTACACCCTCGACGAGCTGTCGAACGACATCACCGGCGGCAAGACCCCGGCGTCCTTCGAACCGTCCATCGACTACGTCGTGACCAAGCTGCCACGTTTCGCCTTCGAGAAGTTCTCCAAGGCTGACGCGCGCCTGACCACGCAAATGAAGTCGGTGGGTGAAGTCATGGCCATCGGCCGTACGTTCCAGGAATCCCTGCAGAAAGCCCTGCGCGGCCTGGAAGTCGGTGTTTGCGGCCTGGACGAGAAGGTTGACCTGAGCAACCCGGAAAGCATGAGCGTACTCAAGCGCGAGCTGACCGTGCCGGGCGCCGAGCGTATCTGGTACGTGGCGGACGCCATGCGCGCCGGCATGACCGTTGAAGACATCTTCGGCATGACCATGATCGACCCTTGGTTCCTGGTGCAGATGGAAGACCTGATCAAGGACGAAGAGAAGGTCAAGACCCTGGGTCTGACCAGCATCGACCGTGACTTGATGTTCCGTCTCAAGCGCAAAGGCTTCTCCGACATGCGTCTGGCCAAGCTGCTGGGTGTGACCGAGAAGGCCCTGCGTGCTCACCGTCACAAGCTGGAAATCTTCCCGGTCTACAAGCGCGTTGACACCTGTGCTGCCGAGTTCGCCACCGATACCGCTTACCTGTACTCGACGTACGAGGAAGAGTGCGAAGCCGCGCCATCGGGTCGCGACAAGATCATGATCCTGGGTGGCGGTCCGAACCGTATCGGCCAGGGCATCGAGTTCGACTACTGCTGCGTACACGCGGCACTGGCCCTGCGCGATGACGGTTACGAGACCATCATGGTCAACTGCAACCCGGAAACCGTTTCCACCGACTACGACACCTCCGATCGCCTGTACTTCGAGCCAGTGACCCTGGAAGACGTGCTGGAAATCGTTCGCGTCGAGAAACCAAAGGGCGTGATCGTCCAGTACGGCGGCCAGACCCCGCTGAAACTGGCTCGCGCCCTGGAAGCTGCTGGCGTGCCGATCATCGGCACCAGCCCTGACGCCATCGACCGCGCCGAAGACCGTGAGCGCTTCCAGCAAATGGTCCAGCGCCTGAACCTGCGTCAGCCGCCAAACGCCACCGTGCGCAGCGAAGACGAAGCCATTCGTGCCGCGGCCAAGATCGGTTACCCGCTGGTGGTGCGCCCGTCCTACGTACTGGGCGGTCGTGCGATGGAAATCGTCTACGAAGAAGAAGAACTCAAGCGCTACCTGCGTGAAGCGGTTCAAGTGTCCAACGACAGCCCGGTGCTGCTGGACCACTTCCTCAACTGCGCCATCGAGATGGACGTGGATGCGGTCTGCGACGGCAAGGACGTGGTAATCGGCGCGATCATGCAGCACATCGAGCAGGCCGGGGTTCACTCCGGTGACTCCGCGTGCTCGCTGCCGCCGTACTCGCTGCCGGCGCACATCCAGGACGAGATGCGCGAACAGGTCAAGAAAATGGCCCTGGAACTGGGCGTGGTCGGCCTGATGAACGTGCAGTTGGCGCTGCAAGGCGAAGACATCTACGTCATCGAAGTCAACCCGCGTGCTTCCCGTACCGTACCGTTCGTGTCCAAGTGCATCGGTGTTTCCCTGGCGATGATCGCAGCACGCGTGATGGCCGGTAAAACCCTGAAGGAACTGGGTTTCACCAAGGAAATCATTCCGAACTTCTACAGCGTGAAAGAGGCGGTGTTCCCATTCGCCAAATTCCCTGGCGTTGACCCGATCCTCGGCCCAGAGATGAAGTCGACCGGTGAAGTGATGGGCGTGGGCGACACCTTCGGTGAAGCATTCGCCAAGGCCCAGATGGGTGCCAGCGAAGTGTTGCCGACCGGCGGTACTGCGTTCATCAGCGTACGTGACGACGACAAGCCGCTGGTTGCAGGCGTGGCCCGTGATCTGATCAACTTGGGCTTCGAAGTGGTTGCCACTGCCGGGACTGCCAAGCTGATCGAGGCTGCAGGCCTGAAAGTGCGCCGTGTGAACAAGGTGACCGAGGGTCGTCCGCACGTGGTCGACATGATCAAGAATGACGAAGTCACGCTGATCATCAACACCACCGAAGGTCGTCAGTCGATCGCTGATTCGTACTCCATTCGTCGTAATGCCCTGCAGCACAAGATTTACTGCACCACCACCATTGCTGCTGGCGAAGCCATCTGCGAAGCGCTGAAGTTCGGTCCCGAGAAGACCGTGCGCCGCTTGCAGGATCTACACGCAGGATTGAAGGCATGAGCATAACGAAGTACCCAATGACCGTTCAGGGCGCTCGCGCCCTGGAAGAAGAGCACACTCACCTGACCAAGGTCGTTCGTCCGAAGCTCAGCCAGGACATCGGTACGGCCCGCGAGTTGGGTGACTTGAAGGAAAACGCCGAATACCACGCTGCCCGTGAGCAGCAGGGTATGGTCGAGGCGCGGATCCGTGACATCGAAGGCCGCATGCAGAACGCGGTGATCATCGATGTGACGACCATTCCTCACACCGGCAAGGTGATTTTCGGCACCACCGTCGAAATCGCCAACGTCGAAACCGATGAAAGCGTGACTTACCAGATCGTTGGTGAGGACGAGGCTGACATCAAGCTCGGCAAGATCTCTGTCGGCTCGCCGATCGCTCGCGCCTTGATTGCCAAGGAAGAGGGTGATGTGGTTGCCGTCAAAACGCCTGGCGGCGTTATCGAGTACGAGATTGTCGAAGTTCGCCACGTCTGAAAGCCGGCGCCCGTTTCGTGCGGGCGCCATGCTTTGGCAACTGACCCAGATGTTGTGGGTCGGTGGCTTGTGGCTGTTACAGGTGGGTCTGTTGCCGGTGCTGGGCCGAATTGGCCTGGCGCCGCTGCTGATCGACGAAATTGCAGGCACGCTCAATGCGTTGGTAGTGGGATTCGCTACGGCGTGTTTGATTTTTCAGGCTTTGGTGCTGATGAAGGCCGAGGGCCTTGTCAGTCTATGGCGGGATATACGCGGGCAACTGCTGTTGATGGCACTGTATGCGTGCGCGATGTACTTCGTGGTGCGTTTCGGTTGGCCGGATGCTCTGCGTTGGCAGGCGTTCAGCTATCTTGTTCTGGGCTTTTCCGGGCTGGTGCTGGTGTTGCAGCCGGTGCCGGGATGGAGTGGCAGGGTGCGCGAAGCACACCCTTGACCCTTGCCATCACTTGAAGCGATGGACGTTCGACAGCTGCTTGTTGACGCTGAAGTTCTTGCGGTAGATCAGCGCCATCTTGCCGATGACCTGAACCAGATCCGCTTTGCCGACCTTGCAGAGCTCTGCAATGGACGCCAGGCGCGATTCGCGATCGAGGATGTTGAGCTTGATCTTGATCAGCTCGTGATCCGCCAACGCGCGTTCGAGTTCGGCTAACACACCTTCAGTCAAACCATTGTCTGCCACAATCAAAACCGGTTTCAGATGGTGGCCAATGGATTTGTACTGTTTCTTCTGCTCTTGAGTGAGCGGCATAATCTGACCCCTGCGTCTGATCTTGTAAAAAGCGGCGGCCAGTTTACCCGAGCGAGTCCGGGACCGCCCAGTTAATCACGACCCGTTTTAATTCCGAGGTATCCCGTGGCCCGTTCCAAGACAAGCCTTAAGTGGCTGCAAGAACATTTCAACGACCCATTCGTCAAAATGGCACAGAAAGACGGGTACCGTTCCCGTGCCAGCTACAAACTGCTGGAGATCCAGGAAAAGGACCGTTTGATCCGCCCTGGCATGAGCGTAATCGACCTGGGTGCGGCTCCGGGTGGCTGGTCGCAGGTGACCAGTCGTCTGATTGGCGGGCAGGGCACACTGATCGCTTCTGACATTCTTGAAATGGACAGCATCCCCGACGTCACCTTTATTCAAGGCGACTTTACCGAGGATGCCGTGCTTGCCCAGATCCTCGACGCCGTCGGAAATAAAGAAGTAGACCTTGTGATTTCCGACATGGCCCCCAATATGAGTGGATTGCCGGCCGTTGATATGCCGCGCGCGATGTTCCTGTGCGAATTGGCACTGGATCTGTCGACGCGGGTGCTCAAGCCCGGTGGTGATTTTTTGATCAAGATCTTCCAGGGCGAAGGTTTCGACGAATTCCACAAGAGCGTTCGCCAGCAGTTCGAGAAGGTGCAGATGCGCAAACCGACCTCGTCGCGCGACCGTTCTCGCGAGCAGTACCTGCTGGGCCGCGGTTTCCGCGGTCGCAGTGAGGAATGAGTGAATTTTCGATCGGGGTGATAGGATTTTTGTATTACGCCTTGTCAGAATTAGCGAATATTGTGTAGGAAGTGTTTCACAAAGGGTTACAGACGGCGCCTGCCAAGT
Organism: Pseudomonas sp. PDM27; assembly: GCF_019219205.1. Taxonomy (NCBI): domain Bacteria; kingdom Pseudomonadati; phylum Pseudomonadota; class Gammaproteobacteria; order Pseudomonadales; family Pseudomonadaceae; genus Pseudomonas; species Pseudomonas sp. PDM27. The sequence continues at coordinate 76,814 of NZ_JAHUWF010000004.1, forward strand.
TGTAGGTAATGTAGTAAGTTAGGCCGGTGAATATCATGCGAAGCGCGCGCCAGTAGCGGAGCTTGCTTCAGAGGGTAGTTAATTGAACGATATGGCAAAGAATCTGATCCTGTGGTTGATCATCGCGGCTGTCCTGGTGACGGTGATGAACAACTTCTCCAGCCCTAACGAGCCGCAGACCCTCAACTATTCCGACTTCATCCAGCAGGTCAAGGATGGCAAGGTCGAGCGCGTGGCGGTTGATGGCTACGTGATTACCGGCAAGCGCAACGATGGCGACAGCTTCAAGACCATTCGCCCGGCGATCCAGGACAACGGCCTGATCGGCGACCTGGTGGACAACCACGTCGTGGTCGAAGGCAAGCAGCCTGAGCAGCAAAGCATCTGGACCCAACTCCTGGTTGCCAGCTTCCCGATCCTGGTGATCATCGCCGTGTTCATGTTCTTCATGCGGCAGATGCAGGGCGGTGCCGGTGGCAAGGGCGGGCCGATGAGCTTTGGCAAGAGCAAGGCACGCCTGCTCTCCGAGGATCAGGTGAAAACTACCCTGGCTGACGTTGCCGGTTGCGACGAAGCCAAGGAAGAAGTCGGTGAACTGGTCGAGTTCCTGCGCGATCCGGGCAAGTTCCAGCGCCTGGGTGGCCGCATTCCTCGCGGCGTGCTGATGGTCGGTCCTCCCGGTACCGGTAAAACCCTGCTGGCCAAGGCTATCGCCGGCGAAGCCAAAGTACCTTTCTTCACCATTTCCGGCTCCGACTTCGTCGAGATGTTCGTCGGTGTGGGTGCCAGCCGTGTTCGCGACATGTTCGAACAGGCCAAGAAACACGCTCCATGCATCATCTTCATTGACGAAATCGATGCGGTCGGTCGCCATCGTGGCGCTGGCATGGGTGGTGGTCACGACGAACGCGAGCAGACACTCAACCAGTTGCTGGTCGAGATGGATGGCTTCGAAATGAATGACGGCATCATCGTGATTGCCGCGACCAACCGTCCTGACGTGCTGGACCCTGCGTTGCTGCGTCCAGGCCGTTTCGACCGTCAGGTTGTGGTCGGTCTGCCGGACATTCGTGGCCGCGAACAGATTCTCAAGGTTCACATGCGCAAAGTGCCAATGGGTGACGACGTTGCTCCGGCCGTGATCGCTCGTGGTACTCCAGGCTTCTCCGGTGCCGATCTGGCCAACCTGGTCAACGAGGCATCGCTGTTCGCTGCCCGTGCCGGCAAGCGCATCGTTGAAATGAAAGAGTTCGAACTGGCGAAAGACAAGATCATGATGGGCGCCGAGCGCAAGTCCATGGTCATGTCCGAGAAAGAAAAGCAGAACACGGCTTATCACGAAGCGGGCCACGCCATTGTGGGGCGCGTCGTGCCTGAGCACGATCCGGTGTACAAGGTGTCGATCATCCCGCGCGGTCGTGCGTTGGGTGTCACCATGTTCCTGCCGGAAGAGGATCGTTACAGCCTGTCCAAGCGTGCATTGATCAGCCAGATCTGCTCGTTGTATGGCGGTCGTATCGCCGAAGAAATGACCCTGGGCTTCGATGGCGTGACCACCGGTGCTTCCAACGACATCATGCGTGCCAGCCAGATTGCGCGGAACATGGTGACCAAGTGGGGGCTTTCGGAAAAACTCGGTCCGTTGATGTATGCCGAAGAAGAGGGTGAAGTGTTCCTCGGTCGCGGCGGTGGCGGTCAAAGTGCAAGCTTCTCCGGTGAGACAGCCAAGCTGATCGACTCCGAAGTGCGCAGCATCATCGATCAGTGCTACGGCACGGCGAAGCAGATCCTCACCGACAACCGTGACAAGCTCGATGCCATGGCTGATGCCTTGATGAAGTACGAAACCATCGATGCCGAGCAGATCGACGACATCATGGCGGGGCGTACGCCTCGCGAGCCACGGGACTGGTCGGGTGGCACGGGTACTTCCGGCACCCCGCCGGTGGTACAGGATGAGCGTCCGGAAACACCGATCGGCGGTCCTGCTGCTGACGTATAAGGTTTGAAATGACTTCTGTTCAGTCCTCGACCCGGTTGCCTTGCGGCAACCGGGTTCTTGATTTGGCCCAGACGCATGTCATGGGTATCCTCAATGTCACTCCTGATTCGTTCTCCGATGGTGGCCAATACAGCCAGCTCGACGCGGCCATGCGCCACGCCGAAGCCATGGTGGCGGCCGGCGCGACGCTGATCGATGTCGGTGGCGAATCCACCCGTCCTGGTGCCAGGGCGGTATCGCCGCTGGAGGAGTTGGAGCGCGTAGCGCCGATTGTCGAGCGCATTGCTCGCGAGCTGGACGTCATCATCTCGGTCGACACCTCAACGCCAGCCGTCATGCGTGAAACGGCGCGTCTGGGTGCCGGGTTGATCAATGACGTACGTTCGTTGCGTCGCGATGGTGCGCTGGATGCCGCGGCGGCCACCGGTCTGCCGGTTTGCCTGATGCATATGCTGGGCGAGCCGGGCGATATGCAGGACAATCCGCAATATCAGAACGTTACAAGGGAAGTCGGTGAGTTTCTCGCCGAGCGCATGGTTCAGTGTTCGTTGGTGGGTATCCCGGCGGAACGGATCATTCTTGACCCCGGCTTTGGTTTCGCCAAGACCTTGCAGCACAATCTGAGCTTGTTCAAACATATGGAAGCCCTGCATGCCCTGGGGCGGCCCCTGTTGGTCGGGGTTTCGCGAAAGAGCATGATTGGCCAGGCATTGAATCGTCCGGTGGGAGACCGGCTGTATGGCGGTTTGGCGCTCGCGGCGCTGGCTTCGGCGAAAGGTGCGCGTATATTGCGCGTCCATGATGTAGCCGAAACAGTGGATGTGGTGCGGATGATCGCCGCAGTGGAATCAGCCGAATAAGAATGATGGAGCACTTATGAGCAAAAAATATTTTGGCACCGATGGTATTCGTGGGCGTGTCGGTGAATACCCGATTACTCCTGATTTCATGCTCAAGCTCGGCTGGGCTGCCGGCATGGCGTTCCGCAAGATGGGCGCCTGCAAGGTATTGGTAGGCAAGGACACCCGGATCTCCGGCTACATGTTCGAGTCTGCACTTGAGGCGGGGCTTACCTCCGCGGGTGCCGATGTGATGCTTCTTGGTCCAATGCCGACCCCGGCGATTGCCTACCTGACGCGCACCTTTCATGCCGAGGCTGGCATCGTGATCAGTGCGTCGCACAATCCGCATGATGACAATGGCATCAAGTTCTTCTCCGGCAAAGGCACCAAGCTTCCGGATGAGGTTGAGCTGATGATCGAAGAATTGCTCGATACGCCAATGACCGTGGTGGAGTCGAGCAAGATCGGCAAGGTGTCGCGAATCAACGATGCATCGGGACGCTATATCGAATTCTGCAAGAGCAGCGTGCCCACCGGCACCAGCTTCACCGGCATGAAGATCGTGATCGACTGCGCTCACGGTGCGACTTATAAAGTGGCGCCGAGTGTGTTCCGTGAGCTGGGCGCGGAAGTCGTCGTGCTGTCGGCGCAGCCGAACGGGTTGAACATCAACGACAATTGCGGTTCGACCCACATGGGTCAGCTGCAGGCTGCCGTCGTGGCAGAGCATGCCGATCTGGGCATCGCCTTTGATGGTGACGGCGATCGCGTTCAGATGGTCGACCACACGGGTGCGGTGGTCGATGGCGACGAGTTGCTGTTCATCATTGCCCGTGACCTGCATGAGCGCGACAAGCTGCAGGGCGGCGTGGTCGGAACCCTGATGAGTAACCTGGGGCTGGAACTGGCCCTGGCTGACCTCGGTGTTCCGTTCGTGCGTGCCAATGTCGGTGACCGCTATGTGATTGCCGAATTGCTGGAGCGCAACTGGATCGTGGGTGGTGAAAACTCCGGACACGTTGTGTGCTTCAGTCACACTACCACCGGTGATGCAATCATTGCTGCACTGCAGGTGCTGATGGGGCTGCGCAGGCGGGATGAAAGTCTGGCGCAGGCTCGTCAGGCGCTGCGCAAGTGCCCTCAGGTGCTGATCAATGTGCGTTTTGGCGGTGGTGCAAATCCCCTCGAGCATCCATCGGTCAAGGAAGCCAGCGAGCGTGTGACCAAGGCCATGGCAGGGCGTGGGCGTGTGCTGTTGCGCAAGTCCGGAACCGAGCCGCTGGTGCGCGTGATGGTCGAAGGCGAAGACGAAACCCTGGTTCGCGGCTATGCCGAAGAGCTGGCAAAACTGGTTACTGAAGTTTCTGCCTGAATTCGGCTTGCCAGCCTTGATTGTGTTGGGTAACATCTGCGCCCACTTTGACCGACGAGGTACAGCATGCGTCGCCCTATGGTAGCTGGTAACTGGAAGATGCACGGTACCCGCGCCAGCGTCGCTGAGCTGATCAACGGCCTTCGTGACTTGGCCTTGCCGAGCGGTGTTGATGTCGCGGTATTCCCGCCTTTCCTGCATATCAATCAAGTGATTGATGGCTTGAAAGGAAAGTCGATTTCGGTCGGCGCGCAGAATTCTGCGGTGGAGTCCGGGCAAGGTGCGTTGACCGGTGAAGTTGCACCGAGTCAGTTGGTGGATGCAGGTTGTTCCCTGGTGCTTGTCGGGCACTCCGAACGCCGCCAGATCATGGGCGAGCAGGACGGAATGCTGATCCGCAAGTTCGCAGCGGCACAGGCATGTGGCTTGATTCCGGTGTTGTGCATAGGGGAAACCCTTGAGCAGCGTGAAGCCGGAAAAACTCTTGAGGTTGTCTCGCGTCAGCTGGGCAGTATCATAGAGGAGCTGGGTGTCGGTGCCTTTGCCAAGGCAGTGATCGCTTACGAGCCGGTCTGGGCCATTGGCACCGGGCTGACTGCAACGCCGCAACAGGCGCAGGATGTGCACGCAGCCATTCGCGCCCAGTTGGCGGCAGAGAATTCTGAAGTCGCACAAGGTGTGCGACTTCTATACGGCGGCAGCGTGAAGGCGGCCAATGCGGTCGAACTGTTCGGCATGCCGGATATCGATGGGGGCCTCATTGGTGGGGCTTCCCTGAATGCAGATGAGTTCGGTGCGATTTGTCGCGCCGCGGGAAACTGAAAAAATGCTGGAAACAGTCGTAGTCGTTTTTCATCTGCTGGGTGCATTGGGCGTAGTGGCTCTGGTTTTGCTGCAGCAGGGTAAAGGTGCGGACGCTGGCGCGTCTTTCGGAGCAGGTGCTTCAAATACTGTGTTCGGAAGCCAAGGTTCCTCTACCTTTCTTAGTAAGTTTACTGCTATACTTGCCGCAGGTTTTTTCATAACCAGCTTGGGGTTAGGTTACTTTGCTAAAGAGAAGGCTCACCAGCTGACTCAAGTAGGTCTCCCAAATCCAGCGGTACTGGAAGTTCCAAAGCAACAACCGGCTTCTGATGATGTCCCGGTGCTTCAAGAGCAAAAGTCGGCTACTCCAGCGACTGACGTACCTCCAGCTCAAGAGCAGAAGTAAGAAGGGTTTCAAACGTAGTATTGCCGAGGTGGTGGAATTGGTAGACACGCAACCTTGAGGTGGTTGTGCCCATAGGGTGTAGGGGTTCGAGTCCCCTTCTCGGTACCAATTAGTCAGGAGAGCCCGCTGTTGCGGGCTTTCTTGCAGGTGGAAGGTTACATTGACCCTGTAGGGGATCGGTCGTATACTTCCGCCCCAGCTTTGTCGCGGGGTGGAGCAGTCTGGTAGCTCGTCGGGCTCATAACCCGAAGGTCGTCGGTTCAAATCCGGCCCCCGCAACCAGTTTAAGGAGCCCCTTTTAAGGGGCTTTTTGTTAGCTGGACACTTTCTACGCCGCTGTTCGACGGCGTTTCAAGGATGGGCGTTTCGCCCATTTTTTTATTTTGCATAGCATGCACATACATGCACTAGGGGGTTCAGGTGTCGAGCAAGCTAGAAGAGTTGCAGGCCTTGCTGGCCCCGGTGGTCGTGGCCCTAGGCTATGAATGCTGGGGTATCGAGTTTTCGGCTCAGGGTCGTCACTCGATGTTGCGCGTTTATATCGATAAAGAAGGCGGCGTGCTGGTGGACGATTGTGCCATCGTCAGCCGTCAGATCAGCGGTGTGCTGGATGTTGAAGATCCGATCTCCGTTGAATACACCCTTGAAGTTTCCTCGCCTGGCATGGAACGCCCTCTGTTCACTCTTGAGCAGTTTGCAAAATTTGCCGGTGAACAAGTGAAGATCAAGCTGCGCTCGCCTTTTGAAGGACGACGCAACTTTCAGGGCCTTCTGCGCGGCGTAGAAGAGCAGGATGTCGTGGTGCAGGTAGAAGACCATGAGTTCCTGTTGCCGATCGATATGATCGACAAGGCCAACATTATTCCCAGTTTTGACTGAGGCGTGCCAGATACTGCGGATCCCGCGGATCCAATGGCTTGCGAAAGGCGAGGCGTACGATGAGCAAAGAAGTACTGCTGGTTGTTGAGTCGGTATCCAACGAAAAGGGTGTACCGGCAAACGTGATTTTTGAAGCGCTGGAGCTGGCCCTGGCCACTGCGACCAAAAAGCGTTTCGAAGACGAAGTTGATCTGCGTGTGGAAATCAATCGCCACACGGGTGCCTACGAGACTTTCCGTCGCTGGACGGTCGTCGAAGAGGCAGACCTGGACGATCCGGCCATCGAAACCTGGCCGAGCAAGGTTGCTGAAACGCACCCTGGCGCCAAGGTCGGTGACGTTGTCGAAGAGAAAATCGAGTCCATCGAATTCGGCCGCATTGCTGCACAGACTGCCAAGCAAGTCATCGTGCAGAAAGTTCGCGAAGCCGAGCGCGCTCAGGTTGTTGACGCTTATCGCGAGCGCCTGGGTGAAATCATCTCCGGCACTGTGAAAAAAGTCACCCGCGACAATGTGATCGTTGATCTGGGCAACAACGCCGAAGCGTTGCTGGCCCGTGAAGACATCATTTCTCGCGAAACTTTCCGGGTTGGCGTGCGTCTGCGTGCGCTGCTCAAGGAAATCCGCACCGAGAACCGCGGCCCGCAGCTGATCCTGTCGCGTACCGCGCCGGAAATGCTGATCGAGTTGTTCCGCATCGAAGTGCCGGAAATTGCCGAAGGCCTGATCGAAGTGATGGCTGCGTCCCGTGATCCGGGATCCCGCGCCAAGATCGCCGTCCGCTCCAAGGACAAACGCATCGACCCGCAAGGTGCTTGCATCGGTATGCGCGGTTCGCGCGTCCAGGCAGTGTCGGGTGAGTTGGGCGGTGAGCGTGTTGACATCGTTCTGTGGGACGACAACCCGGCTCAGTTCGTGATCAACGCCATGTCCCCGGCCGAGGTTGCGGCAATTATCGTTGACGAAGATGCCCATGCAATGGACATCGCCGTTGGCGCAGACAATCTGGCTCAGGCCATTGGTCGCGGTGGTCAGAACGTGCGTCTGGCCAGCCAGTTGACTGGCTGGACCCTGAACGTGATGACCGAATCGGACATCCAGGCTAAGCAGCAAGCAGAAACCGGCGACATCCTGCGCAACTTCATCGACGAGCTGGAAGTCGACGAAGAACTGGCTCAGGTGCTGGTAGATGAAGGCTTCACCAGCCTGGAAGAGATTGCCTACGTACCGCTGGAAGAAATGCTCAACATCGACGGCTTTGACGAGGAAATCGTCAACGAGCTTCGCGCTCGTGCCAAGGATCGCTTGTTGACCAAAGCCATCGCTACTGAGGAAAAGCTGGCAGACGCCCATCCGGCCGAAGACCTGCTCTCGCTTGAGGGTATGGACAAGGATTTGGCGATGGAACTGGCGGTGCGCGGCGTAGTTACCCGCGAAGACCTGGCCGAGCAGTCTATTGACGACCTGCTCGACATCGACGGCATTGACGATGATCGTGCCGGCAAGTTGATCATGGCCGCCCGAGCCCACTGGTTCGAGTAATTAGGCGCGGCCTGAGGAGAGAAGTGCATGACGCAAGTCACGGTGAAACAACTGGCCGATGAGGTCAAAACACCGGTAGAGCGCCTGTTGCAGCAGATGCGTGAGGCAGGTCTGCCGCACACCGCCGCCGAAGAAAGTGTGACTGACAGTGAGAAGCAATCGTTGCTGACTCACTTGAAAAGCAGCCACAAGGCGAAAGTGGAAGAACCACGCAAGATTACGCTGCAGCGTAAAACCACCAGCACCCTGCGGGTTGCCGGCAGCAAAAGCATCAGCGTTGAAGTGCGCAAGAAGAAAGTCTTCGTACAGCGCAGCCCGGAAGAAATCGAAGCCGAGCGCAAGCGTGAACTGGATGAACGTCGCGCAGTAGAAAATGCTGCACGTCAGAAGGCTGAAGAAGAAGCCAAGCGTCGCGCCGAAGAAGAAGCGCGTCGCCAGCCTGCTGCTGCGCCGACCGCTCCAGCCGAACCTGTTGCAGCGCCTGCTGTGGTAGCCGAACCTGTGCGTGAAAGCGCACCGGTTGTAGCTGCCGCTCCGGCACCTGCTGCGGACACTCGCAAGCGTGACGAGCAACGCCGTCCGGACAAGCCACGTGCCGACGACAACAATCGTCGCGGTGGCGGCGATGGCGAGCGCAAAAACGCTCCGCATCGTGCTTCGGTCAAGGAAAAGGCGCCTGCGCCACGCGTTGCCCCACGTACTACCGACGAAGAAAGCGATGGCTTCCGTCGTGGTGGTCGCGGCAAGGCCAAGCTGAAGAAGCGCAACGCCCACGGTTTCCAGAGCCCAACCGGCCCTGTCGTGCGCGAAGTGAAGATCGGCGAGACCATCACTGTGGGCGATCTGGCCCAGCAGATGTCGGTCAAGGCTGCTGAAATCATCAAGTTCATGTTCAAACTGGGTACTCCAGCGACCATCAACCAGGTACTGGATCAGGAAACTGCCCAACTGGTTGCCGAAGAGCTGGGCCACAAAGTGACCCTGGTCAGTGACACCGCCCTGGAAGATTCCCTGGCCGAGTCCCTGAAGTTTGAAGGCGAAGCCGTTTCCCGTGCACCGGTCGTGACCGTAATGGGCCACGTTGACCACGGTAAGACTTCCCTGCTCGACTACATCCGTCGTGCCAAGGTTGCTGCTGGCGAAGCCGGCGGTATTACCCAGCACATCGGCGCATACCACGTTGAAACCGACCGTGGCATGGTGACGTTCCTCGACACCCCTGGTCACGCCGCGTTTACCGCGATGCGTGCCCGTGGTGCCAAGGCGACCGACATCGTGATCCTGGTGGTTGCAGCGGACGACGGCGTGATGCCGCAAACCATCGAAGCTGTTCAGCATGCCCAGGCTGCTGGCGTTCCGCTGGTTGTCGCTGTGAACAAGATCGACAAGCCAGGTGCTGACCTCGATCGCATCCGTAGCGAACTGTCGGTACACGGCGTGACCTCGGAAGAGTGGGGTGGCGATACTCCATTCGTACCGGTTTCGGCGAAGATGGGTACCGGTGTAGACGAACTGCTCGAAGCCGTTCTGCTGCAAGCCGAAGTCCTGGAACTGACTGCAACCCCATCGGCTCCTGGCCGTGGTGTCGTGGTTGAATCCCGCCTGGACAAGGGCCGTGGCCCGGTGGCTACCGTGCTGGTTCAAGACGGTACCCTGCGTCAGGGCGACATGGTCCTGGTCGGTTCGAACTATGGCCGCGTGCGTGCCATGCTCGACGAGAACGGCAAGCCAATCAAGGAAGCCGGTCCGGCCATCCCTGTCGAGATCCTCGGCCTGGACGGTACCCCGGACGCTGGCGACGAGATGAGCGTGGTTGCCGACGAGAAGAAAGCCCGTGAAGTGGCTCTGTTCCGTCAAGGCAAGTTCCGCGAAGTCAAACTGGCTCGCGCTCACGCCGGCAAGCTGGAAAACATCTTCGAAAGCATGGGTCAGGAAGAGAAGAAGACGCTCAACATCGTCCTCAAATCCGACGTCCGTGGTTCGCTGGAAGCGTTGAACGGTGCCTTGAACGGCCTGGGTAACGACGAAGTGCAAGTGCGTGTGGTCGGTGGCGGCGTCGGTGGTATCACCGAATCCGATGCCAACCTGGCACTGGCCTCCAACGCTGTACTGTTCGGCTTCAACGTGCGTGCCGATGCCGGCGCGCGCAAGATCGTCGAGCAGGAAGGTCTGGATATGCGTTACTACAACGTGATCTACGACATCATCGAAGACGTCAAGAAAGCCCTGACCGGTATGCTCGGCAGCGATGTTCGCGAGAACATCCTGGGCATCGCCGAAGTGCGTGACGTGTTCCGTTCGCCGAAGTTTGGCGCGATCGCCGGTTGCATGGTTATCGAAGGTGTCGTGCACCGTAACCGTCCAATCCGTGTACTGCGTGAAGACATCGTTATCTTCGAAGGCGAGCTGGAATCCCTGCGCCGCTTCAAGGATGACGCTTCCGAAGTACGTGCCGGCATGGAATGCGGTATCGGCGTGAAGAGCTACAACGACGTCAAGGTCGGTGACAAGATCGAAGTCTTCGAGAAGGTGCAGGTTGCTCGCAGCCTCTAATTCGCGCACTTCAGGAGCCGTGACGGGTAGCCGCGTGCAAATGCGCAATTCGTCACCAGGACTCTAAACGCAACGCCCGGTCTGGCTTTTGTCAGGCCGGGCGTTTGCCGCTTTCAGACCTTGCGGGTTTCACCGTGGGGCAGTTACAGGTAACAAGACATGGCAAAAGAATACAGCCGTACCCAACGTATCGGCGATCAGATGCAGCGTGAGCTGGCACAACTGATCCGTCGTGAAGTCAAAGACCCGCGCGTCGGCCTGGTCACCATTACCGCAGTGGAAGTCAGCCGTGACGTCGGTCACGCCAAGATCTTCATCACCGTGATGGGGCAGGACAGCGCCGAAGAAATCGCACAAAGCATCAAGGTGCTGAACTCCGCCGCCGGTTTCCTGCGCATGCAGCTGGCTCGCGAGATGAAGCTGCGCAGCGTTCCACAGCTGCACTTCCACTACGACGAAAGCGTCGTGCGTGGTGCGCATCTGTCGGCATTGATCGAGCGCGCAGTGGCTGAAGACAATCAGCATCCGGTTGCGGCAGAAGCCGAAGACACCAAGGAGTAACCGGTGGCTCAGGTCAAACGTATCCGTCGCAACGTCAGCGGCATTATCCTTCTCGACAAGCCGCTGGGGTTCACCTCCAACGCGGCCTTGCAGAAGGTTCGCTGGTTGCTCAACGCCGAAAAGGCAGGTCATACCGGCAGTCTCGATCCCTTGGCCTCCGGCGTGTTGCCGCTGTGCTTCGGCGAGGCCACCAAGTTCTCGCAATACCTGCTCGATTCCGACAAGGGTTACGAAACCCTGGCGCAACTGGGCAAGACCACCACCACGGCGGATGCCGAAGGTGAAGTTTTGCAGGAGCGCCCGGTGACCGTTGGTCGCTCCGATATCGAGGCTGTACTGCCGAAATTTCGTGGGCAAATCAGTCAGATACCGCCGATGTACTCGGCGCTCAAGCGTGATGGCCAGCCGCTGTACAAGCTGGCGCGTGCAGGCGAAGTAGTGGAGCGCGAACCGCGTTCTGTTACTATTACGCGCTTGGAATTGCTGGCCTTCGAAGGAGATACTGCGCGGCTGGCGGTGGATTGCAGCAAAGGCACCTATATCCGTACCCTGGTGGAGGATATCGGTGAGCAACTCGGTTGTGGCGCTTACGTTGCTGAACTGCGACGTACCCAGGCCGGGCCATTCACCCTGGCGCAGACGGTTACTCTCGAAGAGTTGGAAGCAGTACATGCCGAAGGCGGCAACGAAGCGGTCGATCGCTTCCTGATGCCATCGGACAGCGGCCTGCTGGATTGGCCACTGTTGCAGTTCTCGGAAGCGAGTGCGTTCTACTGGCTCAACGGCCAGCCGGTACGCGCCCCGGATGCTCCGAAGTTCGGCATGGTGCGGGTACAGGATCACAATGGTCGCTTCATCGGTATCGGTGAAGTGAGCGAAGACGGGCGCATCGCGCCGCGTCGTTTGATTCGGTCAGAATGACCGAAACCAGTCCGCGTAATACCGGGCTGGCGAGGGTGGCTGTTAACAGGCACGGTCACTGCTCATTTATAGATACAGGGATTTGTCCCTGGCCTGTTGAAACTGTTTTTCGACAAACAGTTTCCTGATAAAAGGATTGCCTCATGGCTCTCGACGTTCAAGAAAAAGCTCAAATCGTTGCTGACTACCAGCAAGCTGTTGGTGACACTGGTTCGCCAGAAGTGCAAGTTGCACTGCTGACCGCCAACATCAACAAGCTGCAAGGTCACTTCAAGGCCAACGGTAAAGACCACCACTCCCGTCGTGGTCTGATCCGCATGGTTAACCAGCGTCGTAAGCTGCTGGACTACCTGAAAGGCAAGGATCTGGGTCGCTATCAGACTCTGATCGGTCGCCTGGGTCTGCGTCGCTAATAAGCGATTGCGCTAGAGGTTGGTTGTCTGTCGTGCACCAGCGGGTTTCCCGCTGGTGCATGGCAGGCTCCCAGCCTCAAGTTTTATCTGGATACCTGCTTTGCCTGAGTAACACCTGGACAAACCGGTCGGGCCGATTCCCGGCATTGCCCAAGAATTTCGCAAGAAACCAGTTCCCCCAAGAGCCACAAAGAAGGTAGGACACCGTGAACCCGGTAATCAAAAAATTCCAGTTCGGTCAGTCGACCGTTACCCTCGAGACTGGCCGTATCGCCCGTCAGGCCTCCGGCGCAGTATTGGTCACCGTTGACGACGACGTCAGCGTATTGGTGACCGTAGTCGGTGCCAAGCAAGCCGATCCAGGCAAGGGCTTCTTCCCTCTGTCTGTTCACTACCAGGAAAAGACTTACGCTGCCGGTAAGATCCCTGGCGGTTTCTTCAAGCGCGAAGGCCGTCCTTCCGAGAAAGAAACCCTGACTTCCCGACTGATCGACCGTCCGATCCGTCCGCTGTTCCCTGAAGGCTTCATGAACGAAGTGCAGGTTGTCTGCACCGTCGTTTCCACCAGCAAGAAGACCGATCCGGACATCGCTGCGATGATCGGTACCTCGGCTGCCCTGGCGATCTCCGGCATTCCTTTCGATGGCCCGATCGGTGCTGCCCGCGTTGCTTTCCACGAAAGCACCGGCTACCTGCTGAACCCGACTTACGAGCAGCAAGCTGCTTCGAGCCTGGACATGGTCGTTGCCGGTACTTCGGACGCCGTGCTGATGGTTGAATCGGAAGCCAAAGAGCTGACCGAAGACCAGATGCTGGGCGCGGTACTGTTTGCTCACGACGAGTTCCAGGTTGTGATCAACGCGGTCAAAGAACTGGCTGCCGAAGCTGCCAAGCCAACCTGGACCTGGGCTCCTGCGCCAGAAGCCACCGAACTGCTGGGCGCTATCCGTGCCGAGTTCGGCGAAGCGATCTCCCAGGCCTACACCATCACCGTCAAGGCCGACCGTTACGCTCGCCTGGGTGAGCTGAAGGACCAGGTCGTTGCCAAGCTGTCCGGTGAAGAAGGCCAGCCTTCCGCTTCCGACGTCAAAGCGGCTTTCGGTGAAATCGAATACCGCACCGTTCGCGAAAACATCGTAAACGGCAAGCCACGTATCGACGGTCGCGACACCAAGACTGTACGCCCGTTGAACATCGAAGTCGGTGTTCTGCCAAAGACCCACGGTTCGGCCCTGTTCACCCGTGGCGAAACCCAGGCTCTGGTCGTTGCAACGCTGGGTACTGCCCGTGATGCACAGCTGCTGGACACCCTGGAAGGCGAGAAAAAAGACCCGTTCATGCTGCACTACAACTTCCCTCCGTTCTCGGTGGGCGAGTGTGGTCGCATGGGTGGCGCTGGTCGTCGTGAAATCGGTCACGGCCGTCTGGCCCGTCGTTCGGTTTCGGCCATGCTGCCTGCCGCTGACGTGTTCCCGTACACCATCCGCGTGGTTTCGGAAATCACCGAATCCAACGGTTCCAGCTCGATGGCTTCCGTTTGCGGCGCTTCCCTGGCCCTGATGGACGCTGGCGTTCCAATGAAAGCGCCGGTTGCCGGTATCGCCATGGGTCTGGTTAAAGAAGGCGAGAAGTTCGCCGTCCTGACCGACATCCTGGGTGACGAAGACCACCTGGGCGACATGGACTTCAAGGTAGCCGGTACCGCTAAAGGCGTCACCGCGCTGCAGATGGACATCAAGATCAAGGGCATCACCGAAGAAATCATGGAGATCGCTCTGGGCCAAGCCCTGGAAGCGCGCCTGAACATCCTCGGCCAGATGAACCAGATCATTGGCCAGTCGCGTACCGAACTGTCGGCCAACGCTCCGACCATGATCGCAATGAAGATCGACACCGACAAAATCCGTGATGTCATCGGTAAAGGCGGCGCGACCATCCGTGCGATCTGCGAAGAAACCAAGGCTTCGATCGACATCGAAGACGACGGTTCGATCAAGATCTTCGGCGAAACCAAGGAAGCTGCTGAAGCTGCACGTCAGCGCGTTCTGGGTATCACCGCTGAAGCCGAGATCGGCAAGATCTACGTCGGCAAGGTTGAGCGCATCGTCGACTTCGGCGCATTCGTCAACATCCTGCCAGGCAAGGACGGTCTGGTTCACATCTCGATGCTGAGCGACGCTCGCGTAGAGAAAGTGACCGACATCCTGAAAGAAGGCCAGGAAGTGGAAGTGCTGGTACTGGACGTGGACAACCGCGGCCGTATCAAGCTGTCCATCAAAGACGTGGCAGCGGCCAAGGCTTCGGGCGTTTAATCGCGCCTCACGCCTGACCGCTTCAACGTTGTAAAAAATGCCCCGCCGTGAAAACGGCGGGGCATTTTTTTGTCTGCGAAACATCGAGACATTGCGCGAAGTTGCCGGACCTCGATAGCAATGCTAGGTTTAGCCCACCGCCCGTGTAGCTCAGCCGGTAGAGCAGCGCACTCGTAACGCGAAGGTCGCAGGTTCGATTCCTGTCTCGGGCACCATCTCCCCCCTGGTTATTTCACCTTTCTGCTCAAGTCCTCGACGGTCCGCTTGAGATCCTCAATCGTGCGTTGTTGTTCGCTGACGGTTTTCTTCAGGTCTTCGACATTCCCTGAGGTGTCCTTCAGCGACTTTTGCATGCTTTGCAGGTCATCGGCACTTATCCCGGTTTTGACCAGGGTGTACTTGTCGTACTCGTAGTGGAGAGCCGGGATCTTGTCGCCAAACGAGGGGTTGTCGGTGTTCACTTCGATAGCGGCCAGCACCGGAAACGGTAGTGCCAGGCTGGCGAACAATGCGGTTGTAAGCACAACAGACGAAGACTTGGAAATGCTGCGCATCACTGAGGTTCCTTGTGAAGTGCCGACGTGGCACATTGCTATGACTTGGGATTTGAATTTATGTTCCCGCCGCCATCAGCACATCCTGTGCACAACTTTTTGTGGGGAGATGTAAAGAGACGTGCAAATCGTCCGACAAACATCCTATATTCGGAGCCTGCATGAGCTTCGCCCAGCAGTTTTCAGATGATCCCGAATGGTTCCGAAGGCCAGACAGACCGGACTACAAGCGGTTCTTCTGCGTCAGAGAGATCCTTGATGATCCAGATCCATCTTCCATTCCCCAGATCAGCGAGAACAACATGACCGTAAAAGAATTGAGCCAAGAAGAAAGACACGAAGAAGCCCTCAAGAAGTACGTGCTGGACGCGCCCGAATTGATGGACGAGATCAAGGACTTGAGTCCGGATGATCAGAAAGACCAGATTCAATGGGCCTTCGAGGATGAAGCCGAAGCCCAGGGTTTGCAGCCGTGGGAACTGACGCTCAAGTACACCTCGACCCCGGAGGAGTACGAGACAGAACGCCTCAAGTTGCACAAAGAAGCGGCCGAGGTGCTGGGCGTCGAGTGGGAAGAGTACTGCGAGATGAACAATCTGGTGGTTTGACGCTCATGTAGGAGCGAGCTTGCTCGCGATGGTCGTTAACGATAACGCGTGTTTACTGGTTAAACATGGCGCTCTCAGTTACACCGCGGGCAAGCTCGCTCCTACAGTTTTGGCAACTCACATACGTGTGATCAGATACTCAAGCGCATCGACAGATCGATCGCCTTTACATCCTTGGTCATCGCACCGATCGAAATGTAATCCACCCCGGTCCGGGCAATCGGCAGCAACGTGCTCTCGTTGATCCCGCCGCTGGCTTCCAGCTTGGCCTTGCCGGCATTCAAGCGCACGGCTTCGCGCATGTCGTCCAGGCTCAGTTCGTCGAGCATGATGATGTCCGCACCGGCCGCCAGCGCTTCCTTCAGTTCCTCCAGGCTTTCCACTTCAATCTCGACCGGTTTGCCCGGGGCGATCTTGTGCGCGGCGGCGATGGCCTGCGCGATGCCGCCGCTGGCGGCGATGTGGTTTTCCTTGATCAGGAAGGCGTCATACAGGCCGATGCGGTGGTTGTGGCAACCGCCGCAGGTTACGGCATACTTTTGCGCCAGGCGCAGCCCCGGCAGCGTCTTGCGGGTGTCGAGCAGCTTGACCTGAGTCTCGGCGACGAAGTCCGCCAGGTATTGCGCGCGGGTCGCCACGCCGGAGAGCAGTTGCAGGAAGTTCAGGGCGCTGCGTTCGCCGGTCAACAGTGAGCGCGCCGGGCCTTCGAGGTGGAACAGCACCTGATTGGGCGTTACCCGTTCGCCGTCGGCAACCTGCCAGTGCACTGCCACCCGTGGGTCCAGTTGCCGAAACACGTTATCCACCCAGGCGGTGCCGCTGATGACGGCTGCATCGCGGGTGATGATGGTGGCTTTGGCCAGGCGTTCAGCCGGGATCAACTGCGCGGTGATGTCGCCGCTGCCGATGTCTTCACGCAACGCACGGCGCACGTTGGCTTCGATTTCGGCGGTCAGATCGGCGAGACGTAGATTCGGCATAACGGACTCCACAAACAAAGTGGCTCGATTATAGGGCCATGGCACGGACCAACCCAAGGCATCAGAGCGTTACGTTGGCAATGGCGCCTGCATTTGGTCGAATCCCTGAGGGTGTCAGTGGGGCATCGATACCGAGCAAACGCCTGTTTGAGATGAGATGCAGAGTCTTCTGGCGCAAAGGTGAGCTTTTACAAGATAATTCGCCTTGTATTTGACGTCATCGGTTTGACGAGTCGAAGCATCACCGTTCCAGGGAGGCCGAATGCACAACGACGGGAATGTAGTGCCTTTACACAAGGTAACTACCGACCAGGTGGCTCACTCGCCACTCGCCCGACTGCCAGCGATTCTTCTCCAGGTTCGCGACAAGGCCGCGCAACAGCTGCGACACGGATTGCAGGCGTTGTTCGACAACGCCGACGACACCCTCTTTGAAATGGCCGACCGAGCCCGCTGTGACGTCGAGCAGAACATCTTCTTTCAAACAATGCGCGATTTGCGTCTCAAGCACAAAAGCATCGAGCGAGTGTTTCTCGAGCAGTTTTTCGGTGCGTTCATCCGGCTTGCCCAATACGACCCCGCCATTGCGGCCATGCCCCAGGCCTTGGCGGCCGAGTCATCCTTGGCGCAAACCGATGACGAGCGCGAGCGTACAGTCGCGGTGGACGCGATGGTCAGCCGGGTGCTGGGCCGCGACGGGTTGGCTCTGGATCAACTGACTGCCCGACTCTGCGCCTTGTCGGGCAAGGCGTTGGGCGATCTGCACAACCCCCTGAGCCCGGCGATGCTCTGCGAATACTTCTTGCAGGCTGCACGCCAGCTGGGGCTGGAGATCAAGGTCAAGCTGATTATCCTCGGGTTGTTCGAGCGTTATGTCCTCAGCGAGACCGGTCAGCTTTACGCCGAAGCCAATCAACTGCTGCTGGCTACCGGTGTGTTGCCCGACCTGAAACCGGCCCCGGTGCGCCATACCATGGACCGGCCTGACAGCGCCCCCGTCGAATCGACGGATGAGGGCGCTATTCCGGCCTGCTTGCCCATCGATGACAATGTCCAGGAGGTTTTCGCTGCGTTGCAGGCCCTGCTGTTCAACGTTCGCGGCAGCCTGTCGCCAACGCTGGAGGTCAGTGCCACTGCGCTGCCGATTTCCACGCGCGATCTGTTGCGCCTGCTGTCGCATTTGCAGCAATACGTGCCGGCTCCGGAAGTCGTGGACGATTTTGACCTGCGCAACCAGCTCGAACAGTTACTGACCCGGGTCAGCGTCAAAAGTGGCAGGTCGCGGGTTTTCGGGGAGGCCGACGAAGATGTGATCAACCTGGTCGCGATGCTGTTCGAATGCATGCTCGATGATCGCAATCTGCCGGATCCGCTCAAGGCGCTGATCGGCCGATTGCAGATTCCATTGGTCAAGGTGGCGGTGCTCGACAAGAGTTTCTTCAGTCGCAGCAGTCATCCGGCACGACGCCTGCTCAACGAAATCGCTAGCGCGGCAATGGGTTGGGACGCCTGTGACGATCATCAGCGTGACAGCCTGTACGTGCGCATCGATCAGGTCGTACAGCGTTTGTTGAATGACTTTATCGATGACCCCTCGATATTTTCCGAACTGCTGGCTGACTTTCTCGCGTTTACCCAGGATGAGCGCCGGCGCAGCGAGTTGCTCGAGCAACGCATTCGTGATGCCGAGGAAGGACGGGCCAAGACCGGGCTGGCCCGCCAGCGTGTCGAGCAGGTGCTGAATCAGGCGTTGATTGGCAAGTTCCTACCGCAAGGCGTGCTGGGGTTTGTCCAGGAGGCCTGGAGCAAAGTACTGCTGCTGACGTACCTCAAACATGGCGATCAGTCGGCAGAGTGGCATGCCGATGTGCGTACCCTGGAGCAATTGGTCTGGAGCGTTCAGCGCCACCACGAGTCCGATGCGACCAGGATGTTGGCCCTGATACCGGATTTGCTCAAGTCGTTGCGCGACGGGCTGAACTCGTCGGCGTTCGATCCGTTTGCCGCCAGCGAATTTTTCAGCGAGCTGGAAAACCTGCACGTTCAGGCAGCGGGAGGGGCACCCGCCAGTGCGTCGCTGATGATCGAGGTGCTGACGCCT
The DNA here is from genome assembly GCF_019219205.1 of Pseudomonas sp. PDM27. Taxonomy (NCBI): domain Bacteria; kingdom Pseudomonadati; phylum Pseudomonadota; class Gammaproteobacteria; order Pseudomonadales; family Pseudomonadaceae; genus Pseudomonas; species Pseudomonas sp. PDM27. Next base: position 95,663 of record NZ_JAHUWF010000004.1, read on the forward strand.
GTCGTACTGCACTTGGCCGACGAAAGTCAGGTGCACAGTGAGCCGATACGTTTGCTGGCGGACGATGCGGGTTTGCGCCAGGTCGATAAAATGCTTCCGGGCTGTTGGGTCGAGTTTCAGGAAGACCCGGAAAACAGCCTTCGCTGCAAACTGGTGGCCATCATTGCAACCACCGGCAGATACATCTTCGTCAACCGCACCGGCATGAAAGTGCTCGAGCGCAGTCGCCCTGACCTGGCCCTGGAGCTGCGCAATGGCGTGGCGCGAGTGCTTGACGACACCTTGCTGTTCGAACGGGCCCTGGCGTCGGTGATCGGCAACCTCAAGCGCCTCAAGCGCGGCAAGTGATCGCGCCTTGGGGGAATATCGCGGCATACTGTGCCAACACAGTCGACGTTGAAGGAATCGGTATGCAGTTGGACCCCGCGAGCGGTTGGATTCAGGGTGTGCATGTCTGCCCCTCACCCAACTTCAATGCGCGCCCCACAAACGAGATTTCCCTGCTGGTGATCCACAACATCAGCCTGCCACCGGCGCAGTTCGCCACTGGCAAGGTGCAGGAATTTTTCCAGAATCGCCTGGATGTCACCGAACATCCCTATTTTGAAGGGATTGCGGATTTGCGGGTTTCCGCGCACTTCCTGATCGAGCGTGACGGAACGGTCACCCAGTTTGTTTCATGCCTTGAGCGTGCGTGGCATGCGGGGGTCTCGAGCTTCGAGGGGCGGGAAACCTGTAACGATTTTTCCGTGGGCATCGAGCTCGAAGGCACCGATGATCTGCCGTTCACTGACGCGCAATACGGCGCGTTGACGGCCCTGACCCGTCAGTTGCAACGGACGTTCACGGCGATCACTACAGAGCGTATCTGCGGGCACAGCGACATTGCACCCGGGCGCAAAACCGATCCGGGGCCGGCGTTCGACTGGGCACGTTATCGCGCCGCTCTGGCACAAGAGGATGGGCAATGAGTTTTCTGGTGTTGCTATTGGCGGTGTGGATCGAAAAGTTCTCGGCCCTGCGTCATCGGGTTCAGCGTGACAGTGGCTGGATACACGAGCTGAACAAGCTTGAGGCCAGCCCACGGCTTTCGGGCCGGCCATGGCTGGTGTTGTCGGTAGTGGTCTTGTTGCCGGTGGCGTTGCTGGGTTTGCTGCTGGTCGTCATCGAGCCGGTGGCCTACGGGTTGCTTGCGTTGCCGATCCATTTGCTGGTCGTGATCTACAGCCTGGGGCGCGGTGATCTGCTGGGCGATCTCGGGCCGTTCCGCGATGCCTGGCGTCGGGAGGATCTGCAAGCAGCGGCCCTTGTCGCCAAGCGCGATCTGGATATCTGCGCAGACAGTGGCGAGCAGTTGTTGGAGCAGGTCGAAGGGCATTTGCTGTGGGAGGCCTACCAGAGCTTTTTCGCGGTGATTTTCTGGTACTTCCTGTTGGGTCCGGTCGCGGCGCTGAGTTATCGGCTGCTGGCACTGGCCGAAGAGCACGGCAAAAACCCGGCGCTGGTCGAGCGCGCCGGGCAACTGCGTCACGCCTTCGACTGGTTGCCGGTGCGTCTGCTGGCGGCGAGCCTGGCGTTGGTCGGCAATTTTGTCGCGGTCAGTCGGGTGATGCTGCATGAACTGCTGAACTGGAACATCAGCGCCGCGCAATTGATCGTGAAAGTCGGGCTGGTGGCCGGTGAAATTCCGGCACCGGTGGCCGGCGTGGAAGGTATCAACAACCTGGACCGCATCTGGGCGCTGCTGCTGCGTGCGGCGGTGCTCTGGTACGCCGGGTTTGCGTTGTGGACGGTCCTGCACTAGGCCTGCACTGAGCCATTGTGGCGAGGGGGCTTGTCGGATCGCCGCATCGCCCCGTTCGGCTGCGCAGCAGTCGTAAATCAGGAGTACCCGTTTTAACTGATAAATCGCCGGGGGCGGCTTCGCCACCCAACGGGGGCAAGCCCCCTCGCCACAGGGTGATCACTTGCCGGAAGTGCTTCGCCCTGTCGTTAACCTTAAGTTACAAAACTTCCTGCCGATTTAAGTTATACAGAGATAGCGCCGCATAGTGGCTATCTGCTGTCTGTCTGCGCCTGCCAATAAAAAAAATAAGAAATTGAAGGGAGACATCCAGTGAAGAGCTTGCTCTATCCCGCTGTCGCACTGATGAATCGCCTGAGCTTCGGCATGAAGTTCAGCCTGATCAGCGTACTGTTCCTGGTGCCGATGCTGGTGACCAACTTCTATCTGGTGCGTGACTCCTACCGCGAGTTCCAGGGGACGCGCATCGAACTGCAAAGTCTCGACCTGTTGGGCAGCAGCCTGACGTTACGGCGTGATCTGGAAACCTTGAACAACCTGGTGCAGATCAATGTCAGCCTCGGCCAATCCGGCAAGGCCGGCAATGTCGAATCGAAAATCAGTACCCTCGAGCAGAATATTCTGACTCGCCTGCAAGGGCTGACGGCGATGACCAGCGACCCGGAGCAGGTCGCGGTGTTTGATGGCAAACGCGATGAGATGATCGCCGCGTTCAAGGCCCAGCAAACGGAAAACTCCCTGCAAAGCAAAAGTGCCCTGATCGGCAAGCTGGTGGGCAGCGCGCAGATTTTCGGCCAGCTCATCACCAGCCAGTCCGGCCTCAGTCGCGACAACCAGAGCGACATGCGCCAATTGAGTGAGCTCGTCACCCTCGTCACCCCACGTGTCACCCAGATTCTGGGCGAAGGTCGGGCAATGGGGTCTTACTCGTTGGGGCAGGGTTTCATCAACTCGGCGTCGAGTACCCGCTTCGATGAATTGCTGGCGCAGATTGAAAAGCTCCAGGCCGAATATGGCTTGAAGTTGCAGGACGCCTTGGGTTCCAGCAAAGCCGCCCGCGATACCCTGGCCGCTCAGGCCGATAGCAGCCGGGCATCCTTGAAGAAAGCCAGCGAGCTGTTCGAGGAGCAAGTGGTCATGGCCGATACCCTCGATGCGCCGTGGCAGGGCTTTTACGATCAGGTCAGCGCCCTGATGGACCAGACTTACCAACTCAACGAAGCAACCCTCAAGTATCTGGGCCCGCAGTTGCAGCAACGCCTGGACCAGAACCGCACGCATATGGTCTTGCAGGCCGTGGCATTATCAGTCGTATTCGTGTTGATCTTTTATCTCTACGGCGCTTTCTATGTCTCGACCCGCACCACGCTCAAGCGCCTTGGAGCAGTGATGGACAAGGTGGCGGCCGGCGATATGACCGTGACCTTCAGCGCCCATAGCCGTGACGAGCTGGGCGAGTTGGGCGAGGTGTTCAACGGCACCGTGAAGAAAATCCATGACCTGATCGAGCGGGTGGGGCAGACCGTCAGCGAAGTCGAGCGCCAGGCCGGTCAGGTGGAAAGCGTTTCCGCGCAAAGCAACCAGGCTGTCGCCGGGCAGCGTACACAGATCGAACAAGTGGCCACGGCGATGAACCAGATGTCGGCCACTTCCCAGGAGGTCGCGCGCAGTGCTGCAGCGGCGGTGAGCAGCGCCCACAGCGTCAACGACGAAACCGTCAGCGGTCGCGGTCTGGTGGAGTCGCAGCAAGGCAGCATTGCCGCCCTGGCCAACGAAATCGATCAGTCGGTGCGGGTGATCAATCAACTGGCCAGCGACAGCCAGTCCATCAGCCGCGTTCTTGAAGTGATCAAGAGCATCGCCGAGCAGACCAACCTGTTGGCGCTCAATGCCGCTATCGAGGCCGCACGGGCCGGTGAGCAGGGGCGTGGTTTCGCCGTGGTCGCCGATGAAGTCCGGACCCTGGCCAAGCGCACCCAGCAATCGACCGAAGAAATCGAGCAGATGATCGCCAAGCTCCATGGCGGAGTCGGCGCGGCGGTCAAGGCCATGGGCACCAGCCATGAGATGGCCAACGGCACGGTGGGGCAGTCGGAGAAGGTCCAGCGGGCGCTGGAAAACATCCTGGGTGCGGTCGGCATGATCGTCGACCAGAACCAGCAGATTGCCGCCGCAGTGGAGCAACAAACCGCCGTCGCCCACGACATCGACCAGAACATCGTCGAGATCAATCGCGCCGGTGAGCGTACCGCTGAAGGTGCGCATCAGACCGAAGACGCCAGCCGGGCGTTGTCGGCTCAGGTGGTGGAGTTGAAACAGTTGATCAGTGCGTTCCGAGTGTAGCGGTCGCCTGATACCACCAGTGGGAGCGAGCCTGCTCGCGAAAGCGGTTTGTCAGTCACATCCGTATTGGATGTGCCGCCGTCTTCGCGAGCAGGCTCGCTCCCACAGGATTTGATTCACCAGGTAAACAACTCGCAGGCATTGGCCGTGCTGGCCGCGGCCAATTGCTCGGGGCTGATCGCCATGATGTCGGCCAGTGCCGCGCAGATCGCCGGCAAGTGTGCCGGGCTGTTGCGCTGGCCGGGGAACATGGCGGGCGCCATGTCCGGCGAGTCGGTTTCCAGCACCACCGAATCCAGAGGCAGCTCAGCGAGCACGCGGTGCATGCGCAGCGCCTGCGGCCAGGTCGGGGCGCCGCCAAGGCCGAGCTTGAAACCGAGCTTTATGTATTCCCGGGCCTCCTCCTTGCTGCCGGCGAAAGCGTGGATGATCCCGGCACGTCTCAGGCGAAACCGTTTGAGCGTGGCAATCACCGCCGCATGGCTACGCCGCACATGGATCAATGCCGGAAGATTGAAGTCCGCCGCCAGTTGCAATTGCGCCTCGAACAACTTCTGTTGGCGGTCGCGGTCGAGGGATTCGATGAAGTAGTCCAGGCCGATCTCGCCCACCGCACACAACTGCCGATGGTCGGCCAGACGGGTCAGCCAGTCACCGAGTTCGCTCAGGTGTTGCGGGCGATGATCGTCCAGATACACCGGATGCAGCCCGAATGCGGCGTGCAGGTCGGGGTCACTCTGTACCAGCTCCCAGACCCGTTGCCAATTGGCCTGGTAAACCCCCAGCACCACGATCCGCCGCACCCCGAGGGCACGGCTGTCGGCCAGCAGCGCCTGGCGATCGGCGTCGAAGTCCGGAAAATCCAGGTGGGTATGGGTGTCGATCAGCTCCACGGCTCATTCCTGAAGAATACGCTGCTTGAACGTGCGCGGGATGGCTTGTACGCCGGGCCGGTAGTCCGACTGTTCGATGGCTGCCAGTGCCAGCGCGAGGGCTTTGTCGGCGATCAACTGGTGTTGCTGGGCCATGGCGTTGACCGGCAGCGGCAGGAAGTCCAGCAGCTGGGTGTCACCGAATGTGCCGAGGCGCAGCGGGCGGTTCTTCAACGGGAAGTCGTGCAGCGCATCGAACACGCCCTGAAGCAACACGTAGGAGGTGGTCACCAGCGCATCGGGCAAATGGCCCAGACGCAGCAGCAACTCTTCCATCAATTGTTTGCCGCACTCGCGGCTGAAGGATTCGCCTTCTTCGATCAGTACTTCGCCGTTGAACCCGGTGAGGGCCTCTTTGAAGCCCGCGGCACGTTCCCGGCTGATGCTCAGTTCCGGGCGGGCACCGATCAGGGCGATCTGTTTGGGCAGCGGCTCCAGCAGGCTGCGGGTCAGTTGCAGGCTGGCCTCGCGGTCGTCGCTGATCACGGAGCAGAAATGCTCGGGCTCCATGACCCGGTCGATGGCAATGATCGGTATGCCCTTGGCTTGCAACTGGTGATAGCTGTCATCTCCGGCCGGCAGGCAGCTGGCAACGATCAGCGCGTCGCAGCGCCGGGCACGGAACAGTTGCAGCAATTGCCGTTCGCTGTCCGGGGCATCGTCGGAACTGGCGATCAGCAGCTGATAACCGCGGGCGCGGGCGCCTTGTTCCAGTAATTTGGCGATTCGCGCGTAACTGGGGTTTTCCAGATCCGGCAGAATGAACCCCAGCGTGCGCGTGTGTCGGCTGCGCAAGCCGGCGGCCTGTGGGTTAGGCGTGAAGCCATGTTGTTCGACGACCGCGCGCACGCGTTCGACGGTGGCGCTACTGATGCGCTGTTGTTCGGCCTTGCCATTGATGACATAGCTGGCGGTGGTGACGGACACACCGGCCAACTGGGCAATATCACTGAGTTTCAACCCGCTGTTTCCTTGTTTTTTCGAGATTGCCTCGACATTTTCGTCAATCCTAACCGATTAAGGCAGGCGACCATTGTCGCAACGCATCCGACAAGTTGAGCTTCAAGGATGGGACATTATCGAGTAACGTGCCATTCATTCTAGATTAAACGTTTCAGCAAGCGTATTTTCTACGTTAAAGGCGCCTTTGGCCGGTTCTGCCGTGAAACCGCCAAAAGTGACGACCAAGCGCCTGAGCTGACTCATTCAAAACAATACCTGGCACCCCAAGGCGCCAAAAAGGAGAAAGCATGCTCGAGCTCACTGTAGAGCAGATTTCCATGGGCCAGTCGGCCGTGGATAAGTCCGCAGCGTTGCAATTGCTGGCCCGGCATCTGGTCGCCGACGGCCTGGTTGCCGAGGGCTATCTGGCCGGTTTGCAGGCGCGGGAGGCCCAGGGCTCGACCTTTCTCGGTCAAGGTATTGCCATCCCCCACGGCACCCCCGAAACCCGCGACCTGGTGTTCACCACCGGTGTGCGCCTGATGCAGTTCCCCGATGGCGTGGACTGGGGTGACGGTCATATCGTTTACCTGGCGATCGGTATCGCCGCCAAATCCGATGAGCATCTGCGTCTGTTGCAATTGCTCACCCGCGCGCTCGGTGAGACTGACCTGGGCCAGGCCCTGCGTCGCGCCGGTTCCGCTGAAGCGCTGCTGAAATTGCTGCAAGGCGCGCCGCAGGAGCTGGCGCTGGATGCGCAGATGATCGGCCTTGGTGTGGCGGCCGAAGATTTCGAAGAGCTGGTGTGGCGCGGCGCACGTTTGCTGCGGCAGGCCGACTGCGTGAGCAATGGTTTTTCCGCCGTGCTGCAACAGGTCGAAGCGCTGCCGTTGGGTGATGGCCTGTGGTGGCTGCACAGCGAGCAAACGGTGAAGCGCCCCGGCCTGGCCTTCGTCACCCCGGACAAACCGCTGCGCTATCTCGGCCAGCCACTCAATGGACTGTTCTGCCTGGCCAGCCTCGGTGAGGCCCATCAAACCCTGCTCGAGCGCCTGTGCGCCTTGTTGATCGAAGGGCGTGGCCATGAATTGGGGCGCGCCACCAGCAGCCGCAAAGTCCTCGAAGTGCTCGGTGGTGAAGTGCCCGCCGACTGGCCCAGTGCGCGCATTGCCTTGGCCAATGCCCACGGTTTGCATGCGCGGCCGGCGAAGATCCTCGCGCAACTGGCGAAAAGTTTTGAGGGTGACATCCGCGTGCGCATCGTCGACGGCCACGACAGCGCGGTGTCGGTGAAGAGCCTGAGCAAACTGCTCAGCCTCGGCGCCCGTCGCGGGCAGGTCCTGGAGTTCATCGCCGAACCGGGCATCGCGGCGGATGCGTTGCCGGCCTTGTTGGCCGCCATCGAAGAAGGCCTCGGTGAGGAAGTCGAGCCGCTGCCGCCAGTCAGCCAGGCACGGGAGGTCGTTGCCGATATGGCCGAAGTGATCCTCGCCCCGCTATCCGGCAGCGTGGTCCAGGCCATTGCCGCCGCCCCGGGCATCGCCATCGGTCCGGCGCATATTCAAGTCCTGCAAACCATCGATTACCCGTTGCGCGGTGAATCCGCCGCCATCGAGCGTGAACGTCTCCAGCACGCACTGGCGCAGGTGCGCCGGGACATCCAGGGATTGATCGAGCGCAGCAAAAGCAAAGCCATTCGCGAAATCTTCATCACCCACCAGGAGATGCTCGACGACCCGGAACTGACCGACGAAGTCGATACGCGTCTCAAGCAGGGCGAAAGTGCCGAGGCGGCGTGGATGGTCGTGATTGAAGCGGCGGCCCGGCAGCAGGAAGCGTTGCAGGATGCCTTGCTCGCCGAGCGCGCTGCCGACTTGCGCGACATTGGGCGTCGGGTTTTGCTGCAACTCGGTGGTATCGAAACCCCGAGCGAACCGGATCAGCCGTACATTCTGGTGATGGACGAGGTCGGCCCGTCCGACGTCGCGCGTCTGGACCCGGCTCGCGTGGCCGGGATTCTCACCGCACGGGGCGGGGCTACGGCGCACAGTGCGATTGTTGCCCGGGCCCTGGGCATTCCAGCACTGGTCGGCGCCGGCCCCGGCGTGTTGCTGCTGGCCCCGGGTACGCCACTGCTGCTCGATGGCCAGCGTGGGCGCCTGCATGTGGACGCAGATGCGGCGACCTTGCAACGCGCCACGGCCGAACGCGATACCCGCGAGCAGCGCTTGAAGGCAGCGGCCGAGCAACGCCACCAGCCGGCACTGACCACCGACGGCCATGCCGTCGAAGTGTTCGCCAATATCGGCGAGAGTGCCGGCGTCACCAGTGCGGTGGAGCAGGGCGCCGAAGGTATCGGCCTGTTGCGCACCGAACTGATTTTCATGGCCCACCCGCAAGCGCCCGACGAGGCGACCCAGGAAGCCGAGTACCGCCGCGTCCTCGACGGCTTGGCCGGGCGGCCGCTGGTGGTGCGTACCCTCGATGTCGGTGGCGACAAACCGCTGCCGTACTGGCCGATTGCGAAGGAAGAAAACCCCTTTCTCGGCGTGCGTGGCATTCGCCTGACCTTGCAGCGCCCGCAGATCATGGAAGCGCAACTGCGTGCCTTGCTGCGGGCTGCCGACAACCGTCCGCTGCGGATCATGTTCCCGATGGTCGGCAGCGTTGACGAGTGGCGCCAGGCCCGTGACATGACCGAACGTCTGCGCCTGGAAATCCCGGTTGCCGACCTGCAACTGGGGATTATGATCGAAGTGCCGTCGGCGGCCTTGCTGGCGCCGGTGCTGGCCAAGGAGGTCGACTTTTTCAGCGTCGGTACCAACGACCTGACCCAATACACGCTTGCCATCGACCGTGGCCATCCGACGCTGTCGGCCCAGGCCGATGGCTTGCATCCGGCGGTGCTGCAACTGATCGACATCACCGTGCGCGCGGCCCATGCCCACGGCAAATGGGTCGGCGTGTGCGGCGAGCTGGCAGCCGACCCGCTGGCGGTGCCGGTACTGGTCGGCCTCGGGGTGGATGAGCTCAGTGTCGGCGCGCGCAGTATTGCCGAGGTCAAGGCGCGGATTCGCGAACTGGGCTTCACTCAGACTCAAACCCTTGCCCGACAGGCCTTGGCCGTGGGCAGCGCCAATGAAGTGCGCGCACTCGTGGAGGCCCTGTAATGGCACGGATTCTCACCCTGACCCTCAACCCGGCGCTGGACCTGACCGTCCAGTTGCCGTGCCTTGAAGCCGGCCAGGTCAATCGCAGCGATGTCATGCACACCCACGCCGCCGGTAAAGGTGTGAACGTGGCGCAAGTACTGGCCGACCTCGGGCATCAGTTGACCGTCAGTGGTTTCCTTGGCGAAGACAACCTGCAAGCGTTTGAAACGCTGTTTGCCAAACGCGGTTTTGTCGACGCCTTCATCCGCGTTCCCGGAGAAACCCGCAGCAACATCAAACTGGCGGAAAGCGACGGACGCATCACCGACATCAACGGACCGGGGCCGCAGGTCAGCGAAGCGGCACAGCAGGCCTTGATCGAACGACTGGAGCAGATTGCCCCGGGTCACGATGCGGTAGTGGTCGCCGGAAGCTTGCCCTTGGGCGTCAGCGCGCAGTGGTTGCAGGCGCTGATTGTGCGCTTGAAGACGCTGGGCCTGAACGTTGCCCTCGACACCAGCGGCGATGCGTTGCGTGCAGCGCTCAAGGCGGGACCCTGGTTGATCAAACCCAACGCCGAAGAGTTGGCCGAGGTGCTGGACTGCGAGGTCGTGTCGGTCAGTGCCCAGGCCTTGGCGGCGGAGCGTTTGCACGCCCAGGGCATCGAGCACGTGGTGATTTCCCACGGCGCCGAAGGCGTGAACTGGTTCAGCGTCGGCTCGGCGCTGCATGCCACGCCACCCAGGGTCAGCGTCGCCAGCACGGTGGGTGCGGGTGATTCGTTGCTGGCGGGGATGCTCCACGGTTTGCTCAGTGCCGATACGCCGGAGCAAACCTTGCGCACTGCCACGGCGATTGCCGCGATGGCAGTGACCCAGATCGGATTCGGCATTGGCGATGCGGCGCAACTGGCGCAGCTCGAACAGGGTGTGCGCGTGCGTCCCCTGACAGAACAATAAGAGGGTTTGTCATGAAGTTAGCCATCATTACGGCCTGCCCGAACGGCATGGTCACCAGTGTGCTGTGTGCCCGGCTGCTCGATGCCGCGGCCCAGCGTCAGGGCTGGAGCACCAGTGTCGAAATCAACGATGCCGCACATCCGGAAAAGCAACTGTCGGCGGCCACCCTCGACACAGCCGAGTGGGTGCTGCTGGTGACCAGCGCGCCCGTGGACATGGCGCGATTTGTTGGCAAGCGGGTGTTCCAGAGCACCCCGGCCCAGGCCCTGCAAGACGTGGAAGCCGTGCTGCGACGTGGTGCCCGGGAAGCGCAGGTTTACGCCGCTTCTGAAGCGGTCGTTGAACCAGTGGCTGTAGCCCAGAACGCGCCGCGACTGGTGGCCGTCACCGCATGCCCGACTGGCGTGGCGCACACGTTCATGGCCGCCGAGGCTTTGCAGCAAGCGGCCAAACGCCTGGGTTATGACCTGCAAGTGGAAACCCAGGGCTCGGTCGGTGCGCGCAATCCACTGAGCGCAGCGGCGATTGCCGAGGCCGATGTGGTGCTGCTGGCGGCCGATATCGAAGTCGCCACTGAGCGTTTCGCCGGCAAGAAAATCTATCGCTGTGGCACCGGTATTGCCCTCAAGCAAGCCGAAGCAACCTTGAAAAAGGCCTTGGCCGAAGGCCAGCAGGAAAGCGCATCAAGCGCGGCCAACACAACGGTCAAACAGGAGAAGACGGGCGTCTATAAACACCTGTTGACCGGCGTGTCGTTCATGTTGCCGATGGTGGTCGCGGGCGGCTTGCTGATCGCCTTGTCGTTCGTCTTCGGCATCACCGCGTTCAAGGAAGAGGGTACGCTGGCGGCGGCGTTGATGCAGATCGGCGGCGACACTGCGTTCAAGCTGATGGTGCCGCTGCTGGCAGGCTATATCGCCTATTCCATCGCCGACCGTCCGGGCCTCGCACCGGGGATGATCGGCGGGCTACTGGCGAGCACCCTGGGTGCCGGTTTCATCGGCGGGATCATCGCCGGTTTCCTCGCCGGTTATGCGGCCAGGGCGATCAATAAATACGCGCGTTTGCCCCAGAGCCTTGAGGCGCTGAAACCGATCCTGATCATTCCGTTGCTGGCGAGTCTGTTTACCGGTCTGGTGATGATCTACGTGGTCGGTAAGCCGGTGGCCGGGATGCTCGCCGGGCTCACGCATTTCCTCGACAGCATGGGCACCACCAACGCAATTTTGCTGGGTGTTTTGTTGGGCGGCATGATGTGCGTCGACCTCGGCGGGCCGATCAATAAAGCGGCCTATGCCTTCTCGGTCGGCTTGCTGGCCTCGCAGAGTTACGCGCCGATGGCGGCGACCATGGCCGCCGGCATGGTGCCGCCGATTGGCTTGGGCATCGCCACGTTCATTGCCCGACGCAAGTTTGCGCAGACTGAACGCGAAGCCGGTAAAGCGGCGCTGGTGCTGGGGCTGTGCTTTATCTCCGAAGGGGCGATTCCGTTTGCCGCGAAAGATCCGTTGCGGGTGATTCCGGCGAGCATCGCCGGCGGTGCGCTGACCGGTGCGCTGTCGATGTATTTCGGCTGTAAATTGATGGCGCCCCACGGAGGTTTGTTCGTGCTGGCGATCCCGAATGCGATCAACCATGCGCTGTTGTATCTGCTGGCGATTGTCGCGGGGAGTCTGTTGACGGCGGTGGTGTATGCGCTGGTCAAACGGCCGGAAACGGTGGAGCTGGTGGTAGAACCGGTCGCCGCCTGACCCCTGTGGGAGCGAGCTTGCTCGCGATTGCAGTGTTTCAGTCGACATAAATGTTGAATGTGAGACGGCTATCGCGAGCAAGCTCGCTCCCATAGGGATCTATGATGTTGGCAGTTTTTGTGTCATCCCCGAGTCATCCAGCGATGCTTTGGTTTTCCACTGAAGGGGGGGACACCATGAGCGATTTCAACCTCGAGCGCCGTCGTGTCATGCAAGCGGTCGGCGCCGGGCTGTTGTTGCCGGGGCTGGCGCCGGCGGTGATCGCTTCGGTCAAGGATCGGCCGCAACTCACCGACGGCGTGCAGTCCGGCGACCTGCTGGGTGACCGGGCGATCATCTGGAGCCGCTGCGACCGCCCCGCACGGATGGTGGTGGAGTGGGACACCCGCAGCCTGTTTCCCGACCCTCGGCGATTCGTCTCGCCCCTGGCCGATGCTCGCACCGATTTTACCGCCCGGGTCGAACTCACCGGGCTGCCCGCCGACCAGGCAATTTTCTACCGAGTGCAATTTGAAGACGCCCAGAGCGGCGTTGCCAGCGAACCCTGGTTCGGTCACTTGCGCAGCGTGCCGCAGACCCGGCGCGACATCCGGTTTGTCTGGAGTGGCGACACAGCCGGCCAGGGCTTCGGTATCAACCCGGACATTGGCGGCATGCGCATCTACGAGGCGATGCGCCGGCGCCTGCCGGACTTCTTTATCCACAGCGGCGATACCATTTACGCCGACAACCCGATCCCGGCGCAGCTCAGCACGGAAGGCGGCCGGGTGTGGCGCAACATCACCACCGAGGCCAAGAGCAAAGTCGCCGAGAGCCTCGATGAGTATCGCGGCAATTACCGCTACAACCTGATGGACGAAAACATTCGCCGTTTCAATGCCGAGGTCCCGCAGATCTGGCAGTGGGACGACCACGAAGTGATGAACAACTGGTCACCGGGCAAAAAGCCGGATGCACGATACCAGAGCAAAGATATCCACAGCCTGGTGGACCGCGCACGCCAGGCCTGGCTCGAATACGCGCCGATGCGCGTGCAGAGTGCCGAGGGTGGCGGGCGGATCTATCGCAAGCTCGGTTACGGGCCGCTGCTGGATGTGTTCGTGCTGGACATGCGCAGTTATCGCGGAGCCAACGACGACAACCTTGGCGAAGCCAGGCCGTTTCTCGGGCGTGGGCAACTGGACTGGCTCAAGCGCGAAATGCAGGCCTCGAACGCGCAATGGAAAGTCATCGCCGCTGACATGTCCATCGGTCTTGGCGCGCCTGACGGTGAAGTGAGTCCCGGTGTCACGCGGTGGGAGGCGGTGGCCAACGGTGACCCCGGTCCGGCCCAGGGGCGCGAACTGGAAATCGCCGAATTGCTCGGTTTCCTGCGGGCGCGACAGGTGCGCAATTTTCTGTTTCTGACGGCGGATGTGCATTACTGCGCGGCCCATCATTACCACCCGGATCGGGCGGCGTTCCAGGACTTTGAACCGTTCTGGGAGTTCGTTGCAGGGCCGTTGAATGCGGGCAGTTTCGGGCCTGACTCGCTGGATAAGACCTTTGGCCCTGAAGTGGTATTCGAGAAGGCCTCCCCTGTGCAAGACGCCTCGCCATTTGCCGGATTTCAGTTTTTCGGCGAGGTGAATATCGATGGACAGACGGGGGAGTTGAACGTGGTGTTGCGCGATCTGGATGGCGTGTCGGTGTTCGAGCAAAAACTGGCACCGCGTGACTCGGTAGTTGCTCACTATGTGGGAAATGATTTTCGCACAAAAAGCTGATGCTGGAAGTTGAGGGGATATTTGTTATTACTGTCGAGTACGTGGGCTGGGTGTTGAAGTGTAGATGTTGATTGAAGTTTCAGTGATTCTCGTTATTCGCTGAGTTAGATGTTTTTTGCTGGGGTTTTATTCTGGTTTGCTGGTTATCACATTTTCATATATTTCATTTCTTGATCGATATTGGAGGGTTGCTTACTTTCTTTTCTTAATTTGATGGCGAATAAGCAGGCTATGAACGTTAAAAGGTCTGGTTAAGCGTCAAACTTTAGAGAGGAATCGCTATGTCCGCTGTATTGTGGGAAAAGAGCCTGGAGGGCAAAAATGAAGATGAAGTTGCAAATCTTGCAGCCGTCGTCCCCCAATCGCTGATGTCCTTGTCGACCGGGGCCACGAGTGACATTACCCGCCCAAAGGGGTTGATACTGACCAAAGCCCAAATCATTTCACTGCGAAAGTACGAAGCCGTAGGGTTGGCACTTCCGACCAACGAGCGATCCCTTGCGACCTATCTGAGTTTTGGCGACGAAGACGGTGGCAAGGGTTTCACAACCGAAGACTTTCTCGCGTCTTTTACGAAGATAAACTCGCATGCCAGTTTGTGGTCCCCCCTGCGCTCTCGCATCATGCTGACGGGAACCCATTTGAATGTGTTTGCTTTGAGCATGGAGGTATACCTTACGTCGGTCGAGGAGATTTTCGCTGATATCAAGCTTGCAAAGGCGTTGGGCACACACAAAATCACCAACTACAAGGAATTGCGTGACTGGGAAGTGAAAGAAGGCAAACCGTTCCCGGATCTTGCATTGGAAGAGGACACCATCCCGAATCTGGGGGATGTTCTGGATCTGATCTTCGAACAGGTCAAGGAGCATCTGCAGACGGCCGTTGAAATCAAAACCGATCTGAATACGTTTAGTCGGCAACTGACTAATGATGTCATTCCCACGATCAAGTTGCTGGCACTGGCTCTCGAGAGCAATACGTACGCGGCGGATATCGAGAGTTTGAATTACGAGATCAAGGAGCGCGCTAATCAGATTGATGAGTTGAATAAAGAGTACAAGGCGCTGGTCATGAAGTCGCTTGAGTCGGCGAGCAAGTTTTCGCCCATAGGGTTGGGGGTTGCCATCTATATCGGAGTCGAAGCTGAAAGTGTTCGATCCCGGCGCAATGATCTGAGCCGCCTCCAGGAAGCGGCCATCAAGAGCCTTGAGAGCAAGTCCAAGACCCTGGGCTCGATCGCACGGATCAGAAGTGACATGCAGGATATGCAAACGGTCGCTCTGGATGCTGAAGTGGCGACAAATAACGTGGTTCATACTTGGAATGTGCTCCATACCTACATCGAAAGCTCCGGAAAAGCGATCTCGAAGATCGAAGGCGGCGTTCGGTTGCTAGCCTTCATTACTCAATTTCGCTTGGTCGCTGCGCCATGGCGCGCAATCCACGACAATGCTGATGAGCTAGTTGAATTATTCCGTGAGGCGGAAGTGGAATACATGAGGGAGCACGGTTTTCAAGGAAAAAGATCAAGGAGGTCTTTAATGCAAAGTGATATGTACCCTGGCGTGCAAACCGATGTCTTGCAGGGCAGCAGTTCGAAACTGCGTAACAGTGCAGTGGAAGCAAAGTTGTTGTTTATGAAAACTGATTATCTTCCGGACTTGAGTGAAAAGTTTAAAGCACTTTCGGTCGATATTTCGAGCTGCTCCAATGTGGTCAGGGAAAAGGCTCTGAAAACCGAATTTCTACTTAAGTCCACGCTTGGACAGTTGATGTCGCTCGATGAAGAGCTGCAAGAAGGTTCCGAAGAGGTCGATGAAATTCATGGGGAGCAGGCTGTGTTGTTAAACGAGGCACAGGCATCCGTCGGTGAAATCTCCAACTCGTTGAGTGAGAGCCTCAAGAATATCAACGCAGACTACGACGAGACGACGGTGCAGGGATTCAAGGCCTCGTTGATGAATGACGTGTCAGAGCGTGAAGTCGTACTGGAACGTTTGAATTCCAGCCTGACTGATCTTGAAGAAAAACGTGCAGTCATCAACGAAGCAGTGGATGAACTCAATAAACTCGGAATTTCCGGTATTACCAAAAATATCGAACTGAGTGTCGAGGCGGTCAAGAAACTCGGTGCCAAGCCATCTCAGCTTGATCTTGTGCTGGCAGCGATCGAAAAAGTGAAACAGGACCTGGAGGGCGCAGTCAGGAGTGTTTCCTTTGTCTTGATGGTAAAACAGAATCAGGTACTTCGTGATAAGACGTTGGAGGTGCAGGCGCAAATCGCTGCCGAAAAACACAGCGCACGAATCACTGCCGACAAGATCAAGCTGATCGAAGTTTTTGGCGAGATGAATGAGCAGCGCAAGCTCTACGTGGCAGAGTTCGACAAGATCGACAAAACAGTGTCGCGTTTCCTGAGCTCGATGAAGGCTCATCAGGCTATGCCATTGAGTAAGCAGATTTCAGAATTTTTCTCTACCGCCAATGGTTTTGTCGGTTACCTGAATCAGCTTTCTTATCTGTAAGTATTACGTTTCACACCGACCTTGAATGGCCGTGCGTCAAGCCTCTCGATGCACGGCATCTTAATGATTGTATTGCTCGGGATTGAATATTCGCAGGAGACGCCCATGAGCGACGAGAGCAGGGATGTCTTGTTTTTTCAGGAAGATGATTTTATTTCGTTGCGCGCATATAAATTGTTCTTGAACGAGGTGCTCCACAAGGATTTCATCACTCACTCCACCCCAGAGACATCAAAGGTGCTAGGCGCCTATGCGCAGAAGTTAAGTGAAGAGGCTGACGCCGATCTCTCCAGATTTCAGTCCCTGGTGGATGATGTGGAGCCGCTACGGGCGGGAGTGCTGGCCTGCGTCGATCAAGCCCGAGATCTTCGGCAGGTTTTCATCGAGGCCAAGCCAGGCGTGACGCGTTATCGACGGGTGCCTGTTGATACTTTGGGGTGCGCTCCGTTCGACCTCCACCAACCTCACCTTGCCATTTGCAGCCTTTACAACGTTTCCGGAGTCGTGAGCTTTTTCATTGACGAGTGCCGCACCCACCTGAAAACAGTTGAACGGTACAGATTGAATGTCTCCTCGATGGAGCGAGGGATTCATCCAATGTTCTACCGCATCGTTGCCGCAAGAAAACAAAAAATAGAGGCGTACGGCTACTCACCGCATAAGGCTCCTTCGGGTTCCGGGACCTCCCCCTTCGATTTCAGGAGGCCGTACAAAGGCGATCCTGAACCGCAAACGCTGGAGCTGTATCGTTTGACAGGCATTTACGCGTCCTCCTCTTCCGCACTCTTCAACTTCGGCAATTTTCTGAACAGGATTCAGCTGTTATTGACGGTGATGATTGACAGGCTTTCCTCGATATCAGCTTCATCGACGTATTCGACATTGCTCTTGGTACTGAACCTGGTTGCCAGCTTGCTGACCCCACTGCAACTGCGGATAGACAGGTTGCAGGAGTGGTCAGACTTCATGCGCCATAAAGGTAAGTATGCTGTTGAAGAGCAATGAGCAAAGTGGAGTTGTAGCCGGATGAGATCCGGCTGCACTCAGTAGACGTCGCGGCGATAACGGTTTTGTTCGATAAGCGTTTCTACCTGCGATGCTCCGAGGACTTCCTGCAACACTTGATCAACCCCGGTGGCCATCCCCTGCATACTGCCGCAGATATAAATCACCGCACCCTCTGCCAGCCATTTTTTCAGTTCCTCGGCCGACTCCTTCAAACGATCCTGCACGTAGATCTTCTCGGCCTGATCCCGCGAGAAGGCCAGGTCGAGACGCGCCAGATCACCGTTGATCAACCACTCTTCCAGTTCCGCGCGGCAGAGGAAATCGTGCTCACGATTACGCTCGCCAAACAGCAGCCACTGACGCTGTTGACCGTCAGCAATCCGCGCCTTGAGCAAACTGCGTAACCCGGCCAGACCCGTGCCGTTACCCAGCAGAATCATCGGCACCGGTTGGGTCGGCAGATGGAAACCGCTGTTGCGCCGCACGCGCAGGCTGATGGAACTGCCCACAGGGGCGTGTTCGGTCAACCAGCCAGAACCGACGCCGAGGTTGCCATCGGCATGCACTTCCTGGCGCACGATCAGTTCCAGCACGCCATCGGCCGGGATTGACGCAATGGAGTATTCGCGCATGGCCAGCGGCACTAGGGCCTCTGCCAGCGCCTGCGCGTGCAGGCCGACCAGATGGGCGCGGTTCTCCGGCAACTGGCGGCTGGCCAGGGCCTGTTCGAGGGTTTCCTCCAGGCCGTTGAGCTGCACCTTGGTCTCACCGTGAATCCCCAGGCCGTCGAGGAAGTGCTCGATCGCCCATGGGCAATTGCGCGGCAAGACTTCCACCAGGTCACCGGCCAGCCAGCTGCTGGTGGTGGGTGGCTTGAGGCCCAGCAAGTACACAGGGGATCCGCTGCTGTCCGGGTTCAGCAGTTCACGACGGGCGAGGGTCCAGTTGTCGTAGCTCGGCGCTTGCCAGGTGTCGACGGGCGCGTGGCCGGTCAGCAGGCCCAGTTGCTGTTGCCAGTGACGCAACGCGTAGGGATCGCCGCTGTCCACTTCCACCGGGGCGAACAAGGTCGTGCCGCCGTGTTCGCCGAGCCAGGTGTGCAGGCGTTTGGCGAATCCGCAGAAGTGTTGATATTGCCGGTCGCCGAGGCCGAGGACCGCATAGTTCAGGCGCTCCAGGCTTGGCGTACGGCCCAGCACCTTGCGTTCGAACCCCCTGGCGCTGTCCGGCGCTTCTCCATCACCGAAGGTACTGACGACGAACAGTGCGTTGTTCGAGTCCTGCAAATCCTGTTCGCTGACGTCCGCCAGCGGCTGCACCTTCACTGGCAGGCCCGCGGCCTGCAATTGCCCGGCGGTCTGCCAGGCCAGTTGTTCGGCAAACCCGCTCTGGCTGGCGAAACCGATCAGCCAGGCCGGTGCGTCATCAGTGGGTGTTACGAGACCTTGGCGAGCGTCCTTGATCTGGCGTTTTTTGCGGCGACGATCCAGGTACAGCATCCAGCCGGTGACGAAGAACAGCGGCATGCTCAGCGCAGTGAGGGTCAGGAGGATGCGCCCGACGATACCGAAGTAACTGCCGACGTGCAGTGCATAGATGCTGGTCAGCAGTTGCGCCTTGAGACTCTTGTCGCTGTAGCGGTCAACCCGTTTGACCACGCCCGTGGCCGGGTCGAGGGTGATCTGGTTCAGCGCCCGGTCGTGGGGCGAGGTTTTCAGCAGGAAATAAACGGTCGCAGGCTGGCCGGCCACTGGCGGCATGCGCACGTTATAGGAACTGAGTTGCGGGCCGGCCGCGCTGTAGATGCTGCTCCACATCGCCGCGTAATCAGCCGTCGGTGCCGGACCTTGCGGCGCAGGGCCACGTCCGCCACGAACGCGTTCGTTCTGCGGTGAGTCGGAGAGCAACCGGGTCAGGCCCTTGTTGTACCACTCGTAGGACCAGGACAACCCGGTCAGCGCTGCCAGGAGATAAAACACCAGGCACCAGGTGCCGGCCACCGAGTGCAAGTCCCAGTTGAAGCTGCGACCCTTTTTCTTCCAGTCCAGGGTCAGCCAGGCGCGCCAGCTTCTCCACTGGCGAGGCCAGCGCAGGTACAGGCCGGACAGGCAGAAGAACACCAGGATCAAGGTGCACGCACCGGTGATCTGCCGACCCGTGTCACCCATGGCGAGGAAGCGGTGCAGTTGCAGCATCAGGCCGAAGAAATCCTGGCCGGCGGCGTCGCCGAGGAATTCGGCGGTGTACGGGTCGAAGTAGCGCATCTCGCCACGGCGCTCACCCGGCGGCGGGGTGAACCACACTTTGGCGGCGTTGCCGCTGTCGGTTTCCACGGTGAGCATCGAGACTTTTTTGCCCGAAGCGGCTTCGATGTGCTCCACCAGTTCGGCAGGCGGCAGCACACCGGCGACCTGTTTTTCGACCTGCAATACAGAAGGGTTGAGTGTGCTCAGGATTTCATCCTGAAACGACACCATCGCCCCGGTGATGCCCATCAGGGCCAGGACCAGTCCGGCGCTGATGCCGAAAAACCAGTGCAACTGGAACAGGGTTTTCTTCAACACGTCGCTCGCCTTGTTCGTTCAAGTTGATTCATCACGGCGCGCATTATGCCGTGGGGTTGTCGAGAAGCATTCTTTTTTACGCACAAAAGCCCCGTTCATGTGAATGAACGGGGCCGGGTCTGATTTCGCTTTCACCCTCTCCTGTGGGAGCGAGCTTGCTCGCGATAGCGGTGTGTCAGCCAACATAAATGTTGAATGTGGCGCCGTCATCGCGAGCAAGCTCGCTCCCACAGGGATTGCAGTGTGAGTGGCAATCAGAAGTGGAAGTTGGTGCTCAGCAACGCGGTACGACCGGCCGCCTGGTTGGCAAAGTGAGTCGAGAATGCCTTGTCGTAGTAGGTTTCGTCGGTCAGGTTCTGCACGTTCAGTTGCAGGTCGACGTTTTTGCTCAGCTTGTAGGCTGCCATCGCGTCGTAACGAACGTAGGAATCAACCATGGTGGTGTTGGCTACGTTGCCGAACACGTCATCGACATAGAACGCACCGCCACCGATGGTCAGCTTCGGCGTGACCTGATAGGTCGTCCACAGGCTGGCGCTGTTCTTCGGCGTGTTAGGCAGTTCGTTGCCATCGTTGGCTTTGTTGGCCGGCAGATCGCCGCCATCGACTTGTTCGCTGTCCATGTAGGCGTACCCGGCGAACACTTGCCATTTGTCGGTGAGCTTGCCGCTGGCCGACAGTTCGATACCTTGAACGCGGGTTTTGCCGGCGTTCTCATAAGTGGTGGTGTTGGTTTGCACCCGAGCGTTGTCTTTCTCGGTGCGGAAGATGTCGGCGGTCACGGACAGGCGATTGTTCAACAGGTCCCACTTGGTACCGATTTCGTAGTTCTTGGTGGTTTCCGGCTCCATGTCGCTTTTCAGCAGGTTGCCGTTGCGATCCGGCGTGCCACCCAACGGGTTGCCTTCCGAACCTTCACCCAGGGTGTTGCCCGGTGGAGTGGCAGACGTCGCGTAGGACGCATAGATGCTGCCGTTTTCCGCCGGTTTGTACACCACGCCGAACTGACCGGTAATGAATTCGCTGGTGTCATCGCCCTTGGACGTGGTCACGCTGGAGCCGTTGAAGGTTTTGTAGCTGGTGTCGAAA
The DNA here is from genome assembly GCF_019219205.1 of Pseudomonas sp. PDM27. NCBI lineage: Bacteria > Pseudomonadati > Pseudomonadota > Gammaproteobacteria > Pseudomonadales > Pseudomonadaceae > Pseudomonas > Pseudomonas sp. PDM27. The sequence goes on from NZ_JAHUWF010000004.1 coordinate 116,501, forward strand.
TGGTCGTAGCGCAGGCCCATGTTCACCAGCCACTGCTCGGACAACGTCAGGGTGTCGAACACATACAGTGCGTAGGTGTCGGCCTTGGTGTCGGTGCCGGCGTAGTTGCGCGAAATGGCGCCGCTCCACGGATCATTCGGGGTCGGGTTGGACAGCGAGGTGCAGTTGTAGCCGCTTGGTGCGCCGATCAGGGCCGGCGAGCAGTTGGTGGTTACCGCGGCTGTTCCCGGGGTGGTGTCTGTGTTGACGTTGTACGAGGACTTTTCATTTTCCTCGTGGGTGTATTCGACACCGGTGGAGAAGCTGTTCTTGAACCCGGCGATGTAGACGTCACCAAACAGGTCGGTCTGGTTGGTGGTGGTCTCGGTGTTGCTCACGCGGGTGTTTGCGCGGCGCCAGACGCTGCCATTGTTGACGTTGCCTTTACTGTCATCCGGCTGGGTCAGGATGTAATCCTGCATGCTGGTGCCGTGACGCAGGGTGTTCTTGATGGTCAGCGCGTCACTCAGGTCGTGCTCGATGGCGAAGGTCGCGGTGTCGGTGCGCCCCTTGCGGAAGTCACGGTCGGTCAGACCATAGAAGTTGCTGCTGTCGCCGCCATCATTCGGCTTGTCCGGATTGGCCTTGGTACGGGCAGTCGAGCCTCCGGTCGGGATGGAGTAAGGAATGCCCGAATCCGGCGTGTCGTTGTTTTCGAGGTGGTAGTAGTCGAGGTTGACGCGAGTGTCCGTACCCAGGCCGAAGGCCAGGGACGGTGCAACACCCCAGCGGTCGTAGTTGACGCTGTCACGCCCGGCGACGTTGCTCTCGTGGCTCAGCAGGTTCAGGCGGCCAGCGGCGGTGTCGGTGAACTGGTAGTTGCCGTCGAAAGTGTAGCGCTGGGTCTGGTCGGAACCCCAGGTGAAACCACCGTCGAGCGAATCGCCCAGGTGCGCTTTCTTGCTGACCAGGTTGATGCTGCCGCCCGCTGCGCCACGGCCGCCGATCGCGGAGTTCGGGCCTTTGCTGACTTCAATCGATTCAACGGCGAAGATCTCGCGGCTCTGAGAGCCGGTATCGCGCACGCCGTCCAGATAGGTGTCGCCCTGGGCGTCGAAACCACGGATGAACGGACGGTCGCCTTGCGGGTTACCGCCTTCACCGGCACCGAAGGTGATGCCTGGAACCGTGCGCAGCGCGTCCTGCAGGTTGAGCGAACCGGTGTCTTTCAAGACTTGTTGCGGAACAACGGTCACCGAGCGCGGCGTGTCGATCAGCGGTGCGGTGTACTTGGGCGAGGAGGCTTTCTCTACGTTGTAGGTTGTCTCGTCCTGGGCTTCGCCGGTGATGGCGGTGGCGCCCAGCGAAATCACATTGTCCGGTGCTTTCCCGTCGGTTTTCTCCGCCGCGAAAACCATGTGGCCCGCAGAGCCGGCAGTAATCGCCATGCCGATGGCCGATGCGAGCAGACGTGGTGAACTGACCGGTACTTGTGGTTGTTGACGCGACATTTGAATTCCCCTCCCCAAGGATTTGAGGCCGCGGAATATAGGGTAAATAGGTATTCGTAACAATTGCGAAACATTACTATTCGCACTGAATTTACAATCTTTACAATTTAACCTTACGGTTTCTGCTGACTCATTCGTCAGATGTGTTTTACACAGGCAATAAGAATCAATACCATTGGCACCCCCTTTGTATTCAGGTGTCTTGTCATGCTGCTGCACATTCCAGGCCTGTTCGAGAAAGACGAGGTGCAGCGCATTCGCGAGGCTCTGGAACAGGCCGATTGGGCCGATGGCAAGATCACCGCCGGCTTCCAGTCGGCCAAGGCCAAGCACAATCTGCAACTGCCTGAAGGGCATCCGTTGGCCAAGGAGATCGGCGCGGCGATGCTGGAGCGGCTGTGGAAAAATCCGCTGTTCATGTCGGCGGCACTACCACACAAAGTCTTTCCTCCGTTGGTGAACTGTTACACCGCCGGTGGCAGTTTCGATTTCCATATCGACAACGCGGTGCGTCAGCCCAAAGGCAGCATCGAGCGGGTGCGCACGGATTTGTCCGCCACGCTGTTCTTCAGCGAGCCTGAGGATTACGACGGCGGCGAGCTGGAGATTCAGGACACCTTCGGCACCCAGCGAGTGAAACTGCCCGCCGGCGACATGGTGCTGTACCCCGGCACCAGCCTGCACAAGGTCAACGCGGTGACACGCGGAACGCGACTTGCCTCGTTTTTCTGGACGCAAAGCCTGGTGCGTGAAGACAGCCAGCGCGCCTTGTTGTTCGAGATGGACGGGGCCATCCAGCAACTGACCCGCGATGTCCCTGATCATCCATCGCTGATTCGCCTGACCGGCACCTATCACAATCTGTTGCGTCGCTGGGTCGAGGTGTAAGTGGCGGATTTTCGTTTACGCCGAGAGGAAATGCTCGACGGCGAGCGCCTGCGCGCCATGCTCGACGAAAGTCCGGCCCGCGCCGCCCAGGCCATCCTGATCGCCGCACGTGAAGGTGAAGTCGAGGCCCAGGCCTTGCTCGGGCAGATTCTGCTCGACGGCCAGGGAATAACGCAGGACCGGCCGCTGGCGTTGCGCTGGTTTGGCATTGCCGCGCGCCAGGGGCACCTGATGTCACGCAATATGCTCGGCCGTTGTCATGAACATGGCTGGGGGTGTGTTGCCGATGCCTCGCTTGCTGCACGGCATTATCGAGTCGCGGCGCAGGCCGGACTGGATTGGGCGATGTACAACTACGCCAACCTGCTGGCGACCGGGCGGGGGTTAAACAAGGATCCAGCGCTGGCGTTCAGCTTCTATCAACGCGCAGCACACTTGGGTCATGCCAAGTCAATGAACCTGTTGGGTCGATACCTGGAAGAAGGGCGGGTGTGTCCCATGGATTTGCGCGCGGCCCGCGACTGGTATCGACGTTCGGCCGAGGGCGGGGATTTTCGCGGGCAGTTCAGCTTTGCAGCGGTCTTGACCGACGAAGGGAATATCGAGGATGCGTTGGTCTGGCTACGCAAGGCGTTGGCCGGTGGCAACCTGAATTTTCTGCGAGTGGCGAGTCAGGCGTTGATGGGCGCGACCGATCCGAGGATTCATGCGCTGGCCAACGAATTTCATCATCGAGTCGTCGAATTGACCCCGGTCTCTTGAATCTTTGTGGGAGCGAGCTTGCTCGCGATGACGTCATGACATTCAACATCAATGTTGACTGACCTGTCGCCATCGCGAGCAAGCTCGCTCCCACAGGGGGGGGGCGTAAAACAAAAAAGCCCACGACATGTCGTGGGCTTTTTGTTTTCTACGCAGTATTTACACGTAGAACGATTTCAGCGGCGGGAAACCATTGAACTCGACGGCGCTGTAACTGGTGGTGTACGCACCGGTCGACAGCCAGTACAGACGATCACCGATGGCCAGGTTCAGTGGCAGGCCGTACTTGTAGTTTTCGTACATGATGTCGGCGCTGTCGCAGGTCGGGCCGGCGATGACCACTTCTTCCATCTCGCCCTTTTTCTCGGTCCAGATCGGGAACTTGATGGCTTCATCCATGGTTTCGATCAGGCCGGAGAACTTGCCCACGTCCGTGTACACCCAACGCTCTACCGCGGTACGGGATTTGCGTGCGACCAGCACCACTTCGCTGACCAGGATGCCGGCGTTGGCGATCAGCGAACGGCCCGGTTCCAGGATGATTTCCGGCAGGTCATCACCGAAGTCTTCCTTGAGGAAGCGGATGATTTCTTCCGCGTAGGTTTCCAGGCTGTTGGTGCGGGTGATGTAGTTGGCCGGGAAGCCGCCGCCCATGTTGATCAGCTTCAGGTGGATGCCGTCTTCTTCTTTTAAGCGCTCGAAGATCACTTTGACCTTGGCGATCGCCGCGTCCCAGACGCTGATGTCGCGCTGCTGCGAGCCGACGTGGAACGAGATGCCGTAAGGCACCAGGCCCAGGTCACGAGCGAGGATCAACAGGTCCATGGCCATGTCGGTCTGGCAGCCGAATTTGCGCGACAACGGCCAGTCGGCGGTGGTCGAGCCTTCGGTCAGGATACGCACGTAGACTTTCGAACCCGGGGCGGCCTTGGCGATGTTGCGCAGGTCGGCTTCGGAGTCGGTGGCGAACAGGCGCACGCCCTTGTCGTAGAAGTAGCGGATGTCCTTGGATTTCTTGATGGTGTTGCCGTAGCTGATGTTGTCGGCGCTGACGCCACGGCCCAGCACTTTGTCCAGTTCATAGATCGAGGCGATGTCGAAGCTCGAGCCTTTCTCTTTGAGCAGGTCAATGATTTCGACGGCCGGGTTGGCCTTGACCGCGTAGTAGACCTTGGCGAATTCGAAACCGGCGCGCAGGTCGTCGTAGGCCTGGGCGATCATCGCGGTGTCGATCACCACGAACGGGGTTTCCTGTTTGTCGGCGAACGCCTTCATTTTCTGAAAAGTTTCGCGCGCGAAATAGTCTTCGACCTGGATCGACATACCTGGGAGCTCCTACTGGCAAACGTTAGTAATCAATGGGTGCAAATGAACGTCCTCCGTATCCCCACTTTGGTTCGCCTACTTCCCAAGGCATGTCGCCGAAAGCAAAAAGGCCATGGGAAGTGCAGCTTTCCCTTGGCCTTGCTGTCTCGTCGTCAGTACTTGAGCCGGATGGATCGTTTCCAGCATGGACGTTCGGCGCGAACTTTAGGGCGTGAGGGGCTTGAGATCAACAAAAAATGTCGCGTTTTTGCACTCTTCTGACGCGCGTTGCGGGCATCACTCTTTGTAACCGACTCAGATGACAGTCGGATGTTCCCGAAGAATTGCGAAGTGTTAAAAATACCTGCACGTTCGATGCTGTTGTACGCCAACTCGCTAGTAACTACGATGGCGTCAACATCGGCGACGTTGGCTGCGGAAAGGTCGAATGAGAGGGGAATTGACTGTTCCGGAGCGTGTTGCCGGACAGGTTTTGCAGTCGCTACTGTTGATATTTTTTTCCGGCCTGCGAATCACTGGAAAATCGCACAGAACCTGTGGGAGCGAGCTTGCTCGCGATGACATTTTCACAGCCGGCATCGTAGTTGCCTGAAATGGCGCCATCGCGAGCAAGCTCGCTCCCACAGGTTTTGTATTTTTACCAAGCAAGCTGTCAGGCGACTACTGCCTCGGCCGGCGAGACAATATTGGTTTTCATCCCCCGCGAACGTCCCGAACTCAGGTAGGCCGCAATCGACTCCTGCGTCACCTCACCCAAAAACACCCGCTCGGCATCCATCACCGGCAACCACGAACGATTGAACTCGTACATGCGCGACAGCAGGATGCGCAAATGCTCGTCGTACGCCGCCGTGGCGTTGAACTCGCGTTGGTACTGCGCGCAGGTGCCGGTCTGACGGTGCAGGTCGCGACGTCTTACGTAACCCAGGGCTTTATTCTCGGCACAAGTGACCACCACATAGCGTCGGTCATGCTCGTCCATCAACTCCAGCGCTTCAGCCACCGGGGTTTGCGGGCTGACGGAGGGCGCGTTGTCCGCCGCGTCTTCGGCCTTCACCAGCAGCAGGCGTTTCAGCGTGCTGTCCTGGCCGACGAAGTTGCTGACAAAGTCGTCTGCCGGGTGCGCGAGCAAGGTGTCCGGGTGATCGATCTGCAATAGTTTGCCGGCGCGGAAGATCGCGATCTTGTCGCCGAGCTTGATCGCCTCGTCGATGTCATGACTGACCATGATCACGGTCTTGTTCAGCGCCCGCTGCATCTCGAAGAATTCGTTCTGGATCATCTCGCGGTTGATCGGGTCGACCGCGCCGAACGGTTCGTCCATCAACAGCAATGGCGCATCTGCTGCCAAGGCGCGAATCACGCCGATCCGTTGTTGCTGGCCACCAGACAACTCCCGTGGATAGCGATGCAAGTACTGCTTGGGTTCGAGCTTGATCATGCTCATCAACTCACGGGCGCGGTCGTGGCACTTCTGTTTGTCCCAGCCGAGCAGTTTCGGCACCACCACGATGTTCTCTTCGATGGTCATGTTCGGGAACAGGCCGATCTGCTGGATCACGTAGCCGATGTTGCGGCGCAGCGTCACTTCGTCGAGGCCGGTGGTGTCTTCGCCGTTGATCAGGATCTTGCCCGAGGTGGGTTTGATCAGGCGGTTGATCATTTTCAGCGTGGTGCTTTTGCCGCAACCCGATGGCCCGAGGAACACGCAGATTTCGCCTTCATTGACGGTCAGGCTCACCGAGTCCACGGCTTTCACGTCCTTGCCGTTGCTTTGGAAGGTCTTGCTGAGGTTTTGAAGTTCGATCATTTCAGGAGTCCTTTTGGAGTCAGCGAGCGTTGCAGTACCTGCAGGATCAGGTCGGCGATGATCGCCAATACACTGACCAGCACGGCGCCGACGATCAGCATCGACATGTCGCTGCGGCTGATGGAAGCGAGGATGAGTACACCGAGGCCACCGGCACCGATGGTGGCGGCGATGGTCATGACGCCGATGTTCATGACCACGGCGGTGCGTACGCCGGCAAGGATCACCGGCACGGCGATGGGCAGCTCAACCATGCGCAGGCGCTGGCCGAACGTCATGCCGATGCCGCGGGCCGCTTCGCGGATGCCCGGCTCGACGCTGGTCAGGGCCAGGTAGGTGTTACGCATGATCGGCAGCAGTGAATAAAGAAACACTGCGGTGATCGCCGGCATCGGGCCGAGGCCCTGGCCGAATTTGGAGTAGAACGGCAGCAACAGGCCGAACAGGGCAATCGACGGCACCGTCAGCAGCACCGTGGCACTGGCCTGCAAAGGCCCGGCGAGACTCGGGAAGCGCGTCATCAGGATGCCCAGTGGCACACCGACCAGAATCGCCAGGGTCACGGCGATGCCGACCAGCGTGATGTGTTGCCCGGTCAGATGCATCGCTTGTTGCCAGTCGAGATGGGAAAAGGCGTTCAAGAATTCCATGACTTCTCCTTCTCAGTTCAATGGATGCTGGCGCAGGAAATCGGCGGCCACGGCTGAAGGGCTCTGGTGATCGACGTCCACCCGCGCGTTGAGCTCGCGCATGGTGTTGTCGTCGAACAGTTCCGCCAGTGGCTTGAGCTGTGCGGCCAGTTGCGGATGCGCATCGAGATAGGCCTGACGCACCACGGGCGCGGCGGTGTAGTCGGGGAAGTAGTGCTTGTCGTCTTCCAGCAATTTCAGCTTGAAGGCATTGAGGCGACCGTCAGTGGTGTAGACCAGGCCGGCAAACACCTGGCCATTGCGCAGCGCGGTATAGACGAGGCCGGCATCCATCTGCCGGATGTTGTTGCGGGTCAGGTTCATGTCGTACAGCTGCACCATGCCTGCGAGTCCGTCCGAGCGGTTGGCGAACTCGGTATCCAGTGCCACCAGATTGTTGGTCTTGGCCTCCTTGCGCAGCACCTTGTTCAGCTCGCTGATGGTGTTGATCTGCGGGTATTGGTCAGCGACGTTTTTCGGCAGGGCGAGGGCGTAGGTGTTGCTGAACTTCGACGGAGTGAGCCAGACCAAGCCTTTTTGTGCGTCGAGTTCTCTCACCCGCGCGTAGGACTGTTCGCTGTCGAGTTTTTCCGTCACATGGTTGTAGGCCACCAGCGACACACCGGTGTATTCCCAGAGCATGTCCAGTTGACCGCTTTCGTGGGCGCTGCGGGCGAGGTTGCTGCCGAGACCGCCGGTCACTTGCACGTCGTAACCCTTGGTGCGCAGATATTGCGCGGTGATTTCCGCCAGCAGGGTCTGTTCGGTGAACACCCGGGCGCCGATGCGGATCAACGGTTTTTCCGCGGCCTGGGCAAATCCTGCGCACAGCAGAACGCAGCCTAGTAAAAAGCTTGTTGTTTTCATGAGAGTTCCTTTGCCGAGGCTTAAGACGGGCGCAGGCCGCGTTCGAGCCAGACGCGACTGCCAAGGGTGACCATGCCGTCCAGCAACAGGGCCAGCAACGCGGTGCAGGCGGCACCGAGCAGCAACTGCGGCTGATTGTTCAGGGCAATGCCGGGGAATATCAGGCTGCCAAGACTGTTGGCGCCGATCAGGAACGCCAGCGGCGCCGTCCCGACATTGATCGCCAACGCCACGCGCACGCCACCGATGATGATCGGCACGGCGTTCGGCAGTTCGACTTTCCACAATACCTGGCGCGGGGTCATGCCGATGCCGACGGCGGCTTCCTTGAGCGAGCCCTGAACGTTTTTCAGGCCCTCATAAGTGTTGCGCACGATGGGCAGCAAGGAGGCGAGGAACAGGGCGAAGATGGCCGGGCCGCTGCCGATGCCGAGGATGCCCAGGGCAATGGCCAGGACGGCCAGGGGCGGAACGGTGTTGCCGATGTTGAAGAACTGCATGAAGCGTTCAGCGCGACCGACCATGGACGGGCGGCTGAGGAAGATACCGGCGGGGAGGCCCACGACAAGGGCGGCCAGCATGGAAGCGAGGACGAGAATCAGATGAGCTTGCAGGTAAAACAGCAAATCGTCGCGGTAGTGTTCGATCGTGTTGATGCCGATCCATTGGATCAGCAGGGCCAGAAGGGCGATTACCAACGCGCCTCCCATCAGCCCTTTGCCATAGCGGATAGCCACAGGCGGACTCCTTTTTCAGTCGGCGAACACATTTTCGTGTGGCAATGCCTTACTTGGCTGCCGAAAAAATGATCGCGAGAAGCAGCTCGAACAGGCCGGTAAAACGGCATTCAATCGAGCCATGAGCACAGCCTCGTCAGGCCGAATTGCAGGTGTTTCAGGCCCCCGACGAGTGGTCGTTACGGGGGAGTGGACGTCTCCGTGCTTTAAAAGGTTCCCACATTAAATGCCATGTGGCCACCTGTAGGAGCTGCCGAAGGCTGCGATCTTTTGATCTTCGGCGCCATTGAAAACGCTAAAAGATCGCAGCCTTCGGCAGCTCCTACAGGGGGATCGGGGTGTATGGACGGTGGTTCGTAGATCACTTTTTAAGCTATACTCGCCGCCCTTTTTTGAATCACCTGCCAGGCGATTTCCCATGACCAAACAGGCCGCCGAAGTCGCGAAACGCCGCACTTTCGCCATTATTTCCCACCCCGATGCCGGTAAGACCACCATCACCGAGAAACTCTTGCTGATGGGCAAGGCGATCGCGGTAGCCGGTACGGTGAAATCTCGTAAATCCGACCGCCATGCCACCTCCGACTGGATGGAAATGGAAAAGCAGCGTGGTATTTCCATTACCACGTCGGTCATGCAGTTCCCGTATCGCGAGCACATGATCAACCTGCTCGACACCCCGGGCCACGAAGACTTCTCCGAAGATACCTACCGCACCCTGACCGCGGTGGACTCGGCCTTGATGGTTCTCGACGGCGGTAAAGGTGTAGAGCCACGGACCATCGCCCTGATGGACGTCTGCCGTCTGCGTGACACGCCGATCGTCAGCTTCATCAACAAACTCGACCGTGACATCCGCGACCCGATCGAACTGCTCGACGAAATCGAAGCCGTCCTCAAGATCAAGGCCGCGCCGATCACCTGGCCGATCGGTTGCTACCGTGACTTCAAAGGTGTGTATCACCTCGCCGATGACTACATCATCGTGTACACCGCCGGTCACGGCCATGAGCGCACCGAAACCAAGATCATCGAGAAGCTCGACTCCGATGAAGCCCGTGCGCACCTGGGTGACGAGTACGAACGTTTCCTCGAACAGCTTGAACTGGTGCAGGGCGCCTGCCACGAGTTCAACCAGCAGGAGTTCCTCGACGGTCAGCTGACCCCGGTGTTCTTCGGTACGGCACTGGGCAACTTCGGTGTTGATCACGTCCTCGACGCCGTCGTTGATTGGGCTCCGCGCCCGCTGGCCCGGGTGGCCAACGAGCGCACCGTGGAGCCGGTGGAAGAGAAGTTCTCGGGCTTCATCTTCAAGATCCAGGCGAACATGGACCCGAAACACCGCGACCGCATCGCCTTTATGCGTATCTGCTCCGGCAAGTACGAAAAAGGCATGAAGATGCGCCACGTGCGCACCGGCAAGGACGTGCGGATCGGCGACGCGCTGACCTTCTTCTCCTCCGAGCGTGAGCAACTGGAAGAGGCGTTTGCCGGCGACATCATCGGCCTGCACAACCACGGCACCATCCAGATCGGCGACACCTTCAGCGAAGGCGAAGTCCTGGGCTTCACCGGCATCCCGCACTTCGCCCCGGAACTGTTCCGCCGCGTGCGCCTGAAGGATCCGCTGAAATCCAAGCAATTGCGCCAGGGCTTGCAGCAGCTGGCCGAAGAAGGCGCGACCCAGGTGTTCTTCCCGGAACGCAGTAACGACATCATCCTCGGCGCCGTCGGTGTGCTGCAGTTCGATGTGGTCGCCAGCCGTTTGAAAGAGGAATACAAGGTCGAGTGCTCCTACGAGCCAATCACTGTTTATTCCGCGCGCTGGATCGAATGCAGCGACAAGAAGAAGCTTGAGGAATTCTCCAACAAGGCTGTGGAAAACCTGGCACTGGACGGCGGCGGTCACCTGACCTACCTCGCGCCAACGCGGGTCAACCTGGCACTGATGGAAGAGCGCTGGCCGGACGTGAAATTCCGTGCGACCCGCGAGCATCACTAAGCGCTCAATGGCGACACCCGAAAGTCCGCTGTGAAAACAGTGGGCTTTTTTTTGCTGTTCTGTGGGAGCGAGCTTGCTCGCGATGGACTTTAACGATGACGCGCAAACTGGATAAACGTGGCGCACTTGAGCCCATCGCCAGCAAGCTGGCTCCTACAGTTTCCCGGGATTGCGTGATGAACCTTTTTTTGGATTGATTTTGCGCTAGAGGCGATTGCGTAGGTCTTTTCCTTTGCGTTTGTAGCCTGCCTCTGCTTTTGCCCCGTGTGGGAGATTTGCCCGCGACAAGTCAGTCGTTGGCGTTTAGTGTCCAAGACACATTTCGCAAATAGCGGCCATCTTGATGATCAAGGGAATGACACATCGGCTGACTCATCTGCTGAGGCTGGACGGCTATTTCGGCGTGATGGCCTGGGTGCTCGCGGCACTGTTGTTCATCAATCGACTGAGCAGCATGGTCAAGTTGTTCATGGCGCTGTACCTGCGTCAGGAGCTGGGGCTGGCCATTGAAACCGTTGGCTGGCTGTTGTCGGCATACGGCGCTGGATTGCTGGTCGGCTCGATGCTCGGTGGTTTGCTCAGTGACCATGTACGCACGGCACGGCTCACCGCAGCGCTGTTCTTTGTGTCGATGTGGGTGCTGATCCTGCTCGGACTGGTCACGCAGGTGCCGCTGCTGGCCGGGTTGCTGCTGCTCAGTGGGGGCGTCGACGGGGCGATCCGGACGCTGCATCAGCGGCTGATCATGGAGTATTGCGAGGTTGCGCAGCGTTCCCGGGCACAGGCCTTGAGCCGGGTAGCCAGGAACCTCGGAATGGCCGCTGCCGGGGTGGCGGGCGGTGTTTTGGCGCAGACCGATTTTCGCTGGGTGTTCTTCGCCAGCGCAGCCATGACCCTGTTGGCCTTGCTCTGGTTTGTCCGCACGACATGGCGCCGACCGGTGCTGGTGCCTGACGAGAAACCTGATACCGGCTCAGGCACATGCGTGCCGTATCGCGACAAACCCTTTCTCTGGTTATTGGCGACGACGGTCTTGCTCGGGATGGCATTCGACACGGTCTACAGCACGCTGGGTAACTATCTGCGTGATTACTATCGCCTGAGCACCGAAGCCATCGGCTGGCAGTTCGCATTGAATGCCGTATTGGTGGTGTCGTTACAGATTCCGTTGACCCATTGGGGCGAACGCTGGGGCACGCGTCGCCAACTGGTGGCGGGCAGTCTGTTGCTGGCCTGTGGGCTCGGTATGTTGCCGTTGGGTTCCGGGCTGTTCCATGCCTGTCTGTCGACGGTGGTCTGGACATTGGGCGAAGCGCTGTTCATGCCGCCACTGAATGCGCTGGTCATGCAGCACGCGCAACGTGGAAAAAGCGGACAGTACTTTGGCGTGTTTTTCATGAGCTGGAGTGCGAGTGCACTGTTGTCGCCGATGCTCAGCGGTCAGTTGTACGGTCACTTTGGCGGGCACAGTGTGTGGCTGGTCAGTGCGGCACTGGCACTGCTGTCCATCCCCATGATTTATCAGGCTACCCGTCCTCGCGCTCCAGACAAGCTTGAGGGGCAGCCTCGCCGGACTGTTTCGCTTAGTTGATCCGGCTATTGGGTTTATTTGAAACCGGTCTTTCTACCGAGCGCATTTCTGCTCGCTCGTCAGCGTCCAATCTGGAGAACCCGGCTGATCGGAACTAGATTTCATTCAGCGCCAGACAGGCACTCCACGAAAGGAAGGAATCGGCTATGAACAGGTTGTTTCGCGTTTTACTGCTGTTGAAAGTGTTGGTGATGCTATCGCTCGGGACGTCGACGGCGTGGGCCGAGTGCATCGATCACGGGGAACAGGCTTCGAGCGGGCAAGCGGGATACGCGGGGTTGATGCTCGCCAAATCCGAATCGGAACCGGGAGATCTGGGGCAGGGTGGTGCTGACAACGACGATGACTCGACCACCGACGAGCCGGACTCCGATGAAGAAGAGGGCGATAGCCAGACGTAATCGCTCGATGCCGAGCATGACTGATAGGCAGTCGAGGTAGAAGGGGGTTCTGTTACAACTCCAACCCTGTGGGAGCGGGTTTGCTCCGGGCGGCGTTCCGACGAAAGCAGTCTGTCAGTCGACATTGATACTGACTGGCCTGACGCCTTCGCGAGCAAGCCCGCTCCCACTGTTTTATGCCACGCCGTCGAGAACGGGATCAGGCCTGGAGCCCGTAGACGACCGGACCGCGATTCCCTGCTTCAATGAAAGCCTCGCCGCCAACGATAATGCGAGCACCGCCCTGGACCTTCACATCCCACGGCAATCCTCCTGAAGGACCAAAAGAAACCCACCCGACCCCAGTCCCGCCGAAGTGGGTGTCATAGTCGCCATTGGGCAACAACCTGCCAGCGATGATATGGAGTGCCCGGTTGTAACCAACCACGACAATCTTGCCGTCCGGCTGCTGGGCCAGGGATCGCCAGAAGGTTTCAGGACCGGTGTTGGTGAATACAGGAAGCCCGCCATTCCACTCCTTATCGGGGTGACCGTCTGCGGTAAACCTCATCGCCATGCCCATGCTCTCCTGGAGACCGCCGGCACATGCCAGCTTGCCATCAGCCTGTGCGATGAGTTGACTCATTTTGAGTGAGCCATCCGTTGTTGCCAGGAACGCAAAACCATCGACACCAAATTGGCTATCGACCCGCCCCTCCAGATCAAATCGTGCAAGAACGAGCTGACCGGATGTGGTGGTTCCGCCAACAACGATTTTTCCCTCTTGAATCACAACGCTGCAAAGCCGGATGAAGTCGCCCGCGGTTTCGATTTCGACAAAACCGCTTTTGCCGAAACCGGTATCGAGTTTGCCGTTACTGTGCAAGCGAACCAGCAGTGACCCTTCGGACTCACTGATGAAATAGCTGAACGCCACAAGCACTTTTCCATCCCCCTGCAGACAGCCGTCGATCAACGCCACTTGGGAATAATCATGCTGTGCTACAGGAATGACGACACTGCCGAAGTCCAGGTCAGGGCTGCCGTTGGCATGAAAGCGTCTCAGTGCTGCCCGGCCAATACCGTCGGGTTCTCGGGTATCTCCGATTACCAGGATCTTGCGATCCTCTTGCAGTAGCAAACGCGACGGACTTGCCTTTTTACCGCTGACGAACTGCCACTCACCCGTGTTCCCGTCATTGCCAAACGCCTGGTCCTTGATGCCGTCAGAGTCGGTGCGGTACAACGTGAAACCCTCTCCCTGCCGAGTGGCGTAGGTCAGTTCGCCTTCACCCGATAACACAACGGCCCTGACCGAGCCGGTCAGAAAATTGGGCCGGATCTGGCCAACAACACCAAATGCCGGGTCTAGCTGACCAGCGTTTTCGTCTGTTGCTTGAATTTCCATGATGCTTGCACCTGTCCCTGTAGTTTGAATGTTTCCGGGTCTACGCCTTGTGTCACGTGACACATGACTCTCCGACAGGATTCAAACAAAGCAGCTGGGCGTGCGTAACTGTCAGAAATGGCCGTGCGCTTGTGCAATCAAAAGAAAACCCCTCCTCCGTCGATTGATGCGCAATCGCAAGAGAAGGGGTTTGCCTGATTCAAGCGCGCCTCAATGACCGAGGCGTTTTTTTATGCCGCGCCGTCGAGGAATTGCTCGGCGTAGTGGCAAGCCACCTGGCGATTGTCGAGCAAGCGCAGGGCCGGCTCTTCAGTGCTGCAGCGCGCGGTGGCGTACGGACAGCGCTTGTGGAAGGCGCAGCCCGGTGGCGGGTTCAGCGGGTTGGGCAACTCGCCGACGATCTTGATTTTCGGCTTGTCCGGATCCGGGTGGATGGCTGGGGTCGCCGACAACAGTGCCTGGGTGTAGGGGTGCAGGGGACGGGAGTAGATGTCCTCTTTCGTGCCCATTTCCACCGGGCGGCCCAGGTACATCACCATCACATGGTCGGCCACGTGGCGAACCACCGCCAGGTTGTGGGAGATGAACACGTAGGCGGTGTTGAACTCTTGCTGCAGATCCATGAACAGGTTGAGCACCTGTGCCTGAATCGACACGTCAAGCGCCGAGGTCGGTTCGTCTGCCACCAGCACTTTCGGTTGCAGCATCATCGCGCGAGCCAGGGCGATCCGCTGGCGCTGACCGCCGGAAAACATGTGCGGGTAGCGCTGGTAGTGCTCGGGACGCAGGCCCACCTGCTTCATCATCGCCTGGACTTTCTCACGACGCTCCGCAGCGCTCAGGTTGGTGTTGATCAACAGTGGCTCGGCTAGTTGGTCGCCAACTTTCTGCCGTGGGTTCAACGAGGCGTACGGGCTCTGGAACACCATCTGCACGTCTTTGCGCAGTTGCTTGCGCTGGGCCTTGTCGGCACCGGCGACTTCCTGGCCGGCGATTTTCAGGGATCCCGAGGACGGCTCTTCGATCAGGGTCAGGGCGCGGGCCAGGGTGGATTTGCCGCAACCGGATTCACCGACGACAGCGAGGGTCTTGCCGGCTTCCAGTTCGAACGACACGCCGTTGAGGGCGCGCACGGTGGCGTGACCCTTGAACAGGCCTCGGGACACCTCGTAGTGACGGGTCAGGTCGCGGGCGGTAAGAACGACGGCCATTACGCCACCTCCTGGTTCAGCGGGTAGAAGCAGCGAGCGAGGCTGTTGCTTTTCTGGTCAAGGGCCGGACGTTGTTGACGGCAGTTGTCTTTCACGTACGGGCAGCGTGGCGACAGCAGGCAACCCTGCGGACGGTCGTA
This sequence comes from Pseudomonas sp. PDM27, assembly GCF_019219205.1. Classification (NCBI taxonomy): domain Bacteria; kingdom Pseudomonadati; phylum Pseudomonadota; class Gammaproteobacteria; order Pseudomonadales; family Pseudomonadaceae; genus Pseudomonas; species Pseudomonas sp. PDM27. The sequence goes on from NZ_JAHUWF010000004.1 coordinate 131,802, forward strand.
GCGACCGGGAACGATGCCCGGCAGGGTCGACAGGCGAGAGGCACCCAGGCTGTGTTCCGGAATCGCCTTGAGCAGCGCTTCGCTGTACGGGTGTGCCGGGATGTCGAACAGTTGCGGCACCTGACCGACTTCGACCGCCTGGCCGGCGTACATCACGCACACGCGCTGGGCGGTTTCGGCCACGACCGCGAGGTCGTGGGTGATCAGCACCAGGCCCATGTTCTGCTCTTTCTGCAACGCCAGCAGCAGGTCCATGATCTGCGCCTGAATCGTCACGTCGAGTGCTGTGGTCGGTTCGTCGGCGATCAGCAGTTTCGGTTCGCCGGCAATCGCCATGGCAATCGCGACACGCTGGCTCATACCGCCGGACAGTTGGTGCGGGTAGGCGTCCATACGGCTGGCGGCGCCTGGGATTTCAACTTTTTCCAGCAGTTCGATCGCACGCTTGCGGGCCGCCTTGCCGGACATTTTCAGGTGCAGGCGCAGCACTTCTTCGATCTGGAAGCCGACGGTGTAGCTCGGGTTCAGCGCGGTCATCGGATCCTGGAAGACCATGGACAGGTCTTTGCCGACGATCTGCCGACGCTGGCGATTGTTCAGCTTGAGCATGTCCTTGCCGTCAAAGCTGAGCGAGTCGGCGGTAACGATGCCGGGGTGCTCGATCAGGCCCATCAGCGCCATCATGGTCACGGACTTGCCGGAACCGGACTCGCCAACGATGGCCAGCACTTCGCCCTTGTCCACTTTCAGGTCGAGGCCGTCGACCACGGGCGTGGCGTTCTTGTCGCCGAAGCGAACGTTGAGATTCTTGATTTCTAACAGTGACATGGGAATCTCCTCAGGCGGCGTTCTTGAGTTTCGGGTCCAGCGCGTCGCGCAGGCCGTCACCCATCAAGTTGATTGCCAGCACGCTGAGCAAAATGGTCAAACCAGGCAGGCTCACCACCCACCAGGCGCGTTCGATGTAGTCACGGGCCGAAGCCAGCATGGTGCCCCACTCAGGGGTTGGCGGTTGTACGCCAAGGCCGAGGAAGCCCAGTGCGGCGGCATCGAGGATCGCCGAAGAGAAACTCAGGGTGGCCTGAACGATCAGCGGCGCCATGCAGTTGGGCAGCACGGTGACGAACATCAGGCGTGGCAGGCCGGCACCGGCCAGGCGCGCGGCGGTCACGTAGTCGCGGTTCAGCTCGCCCATCACCGCGGCGCGGGTCAGACGAACGTAGGACGGCAGGGACACCACGGCAATGGCGATCACGGTGTTGATCAGGCCAGGGCCGAGGATGGCGACGATCGCCACGGCCAGCAGCAGGGACGGCAGGGCCAGCATGATGTCCATCAGACGCATGATGGTCGGGCCGAGCACGCGCGGGAAGAACCCGGCGAACAGGCCCAGCAGGATCCCCGGGATCAGCGACATGACAACCGACGACAAGCCGATCATCAAGGACAGGCGCGAGCCAGTGATCAGGCGCGACAGCAGGTCGCGGCCCAGTTCATCGGTACCGAGCAGGAACTGGATCTGCCCACCTTCCAGCCAGGCCGGCGGGGTCAGCAGGAAATCACGGTACTGCTCGCTCGGATTGTGGGGGGCGACCCACGGGGCGAAGATGGCGCAGAAAATCACCAGCAGCATGAACATCAGGCCGGCGACGGCGCCTTTGTTCTTGGAGAACGCTTGCCAGAATTCTTTGTACGGAGACGGGTACAGCAGGCTTTGATCGACTGCTACCGATGGAATTGGAGTGGTCATGGTCATGATCTCAGCGCTGATGACGGATGCGTGGGTTGGCAAAGCCGTAGAGGATGTCCACTACGAAGTTGACCAGAATCACCAGGCAGGCGATTAACAGGATGCCGTTTTGCACGACGGGATAGTCCCGGGCGCCAATGGCTTCGATCAGCCATTTGCCGATGCCGGGCCACGAGAAGATGGTTTCGGTCAGGACCGCACCGGCCAGCAGGGTGCCGACTTGCAGGCCGACCACGGTCAGTACCGGAATCAGCGCGTTACGCAGACCGTGCACGAACACCACGCGCGACGGCGACAGGCCCTTGGCCTTGGCGGTGCGGATGTAGTCTTCACGCAGTACTTCGAGCATCGAGGAGCGGGTCATCCGCGCGATCACCGCCAGCGGGATGGTGCCCAGCACGATGGCCGGCAGGATCAGGTGGTGCAGGGCGTCGAAGAAGGCGTCCGGCTCGTTGGCCAGCAGCGTATCGATCAGCATGAAGCCGGTGCGTGGCTCGATGTCGTAGAGCAGGTCGATCCGTCCGGATACCGGGGTCCAGCCCAGGCTCACCGAGAAGAACATGATCAGGATCAGGCCCCACCAGAAGATCGGCATCGAGTATCCCGCCAGGGAGATACCCATCACTCCATGGTCGAACAGGGATCCTCGCTTGAGTGCCGCGATCACCCCGGCCAGAAGGCCCAGGATGCCGGCGAACAACAGGGCGGCCATGGACAGCTCCAGGGTCGCGGGGAACAGGGAAGTGAATTCGTTCCAGACGCTTTCACGGGTACGCAGGGATTCTCCGAGGTCGCCGTGGGCCAGTTTGCCGATGTAATCCAGGTACTGGGCATACAGGGGTTTGTTCAGACCTAGGCGTTCCATTGCCTGAGCGTGCATTTCCGGGTCGACTCTGCGTTCGCCCATCATGACTTCCACGGGGTCGCCAGGGATCATGCGAATCAACGCGAATGTCAGCAAGGTGATGCCGAAAAACGTGGGGATCAGTAACCCCAGTCGGCGGGCAATAAAACTAAACATCGTAAGGTGTACCTCATCAGCCGGTTAGGCGTGCCCGGCATCCCTGCGTCAGGAATGCCGGGAGTTTTCTTATCTACTTCACCTGGGTGGTGGCGAAGTTGTTCGTGGTGAGGGGGCTAATGTGATAGCCCTCTACGTTGTTGCGCATTGCGGTAAACATTCTAGTGTGCGCCATGCTGATCCATGGCTGGTCCTGGTTAAAAATAACCTGGGCCTGCTCGTAGAGCGCTGCACGTTCGGCCGGATCGGTTTTTTCCCGGGCCTGGTCAATCAGCGCCTGGAACTTGTCATTGCACCAGCGGGCGTAGTTTTCTCCGTTCTTGGCCGCTTCACAACTGAGCATAGGCGTCAGGAAGTTATCCGGGTCGCCGTTATCGCCCGCCCATCCGGCGGAAACCATGTCGTGCTCGCCGTTTTTGGCGCGTTTGAGCATTTCGCCCCATTCCATCACGCGGATGTCGATCTTGATCCCGACCTTGGCCAGGTCGGCTTGCATCATCTGTGCACCGAGCATCGGGTTCGGGTTGGTGGCACCACCGCCGTTACGGGTGAACAGGGTGAATACCGTGCCTTCTGGTACGCCGGCTTCCTTGAGCAGGGCGCGGGCCTTGTCCAGGTCACGGGGCGGGTTCTTCAGGTCGTGGTTGTAGCCCAGCAGAGTGTCCGGGAACGGGTTGACCGCCGCGGTCGCATTGCCTTTGCCGAACAGCGCGTTGACGGCCGCTTCCTTGTCGAAGGCGATGTCGATGGCTTTACGCACACGCACGTCGCTCAGGTATTTGTGAGTGGTGTTGATGGCGATGTACGCAACGGTCATCGCATTCAGTTCGTCGACTTTGAGGTTGGTGTCTTTCCTGATGCTCTGGATGTCGTCCGGTTTCGGGTACAGCGCGACCTGGCATTCGTTGGCCTTGAGCTTCTGCAGGCGCACGTTGTTGTCGGTGGCGATGGCGAAGATCAATGAGTCAGCCGGTGCCTTGCCACGGAAGTAATCCGGGTTGGCCTTGAAACGAACCTGGGCATCCTTGTTGTAGCGCTGGAAGACGAACGGGCCGGTGCCGACGGGCTTGTTGTTCAGATCGCCGGTCTTGCCGGCCTTGAGCAACTGGTCGGCGTATTCGGCGGAGTAGATCGAAGAAAACGCCATGGCGATGTCGGCCAGGAACGGCGCTTCGCGACGGGTCAGGGTGAACTTGACTGTGTTGTCGTCGACTTTCTCGACGCTTTTCAGCAGCTCTTTGAAGCCCATGCTTTCAAAGTACGGGAAGCCCACGCTCGACAGCTTGTGCCATGGGTGGTTCGGGTCCAGCTGGCGCTGGAAGCTCCAGACCACGTCGTCGGCATTCATGTCGCGGGTCGGCTTGAAGTATTCGGTGGTGTGGAACTTGACGCCTTTACGCAGGTGGAACGTGTACGTCAGACCGTCCTCGCTGATGTCCCAGGAGTCGGCCAGTGCCGGAATCACGTCTGTGGTACCGGGCTTGAAGTCCGCCAGGCGATTGAAGATGGTTTCGGCCACGGCATCGGCGGTGACTGCAGTGGTGTACTGGACCATGTCGAAGCCTTCGGGGCTGTTTTCGGTGCAAACCACCAAGGGTTTGGCCGAGACGCCGACAGCGACACTGAGCAAAGCAGCCGCAATGGCCGCACGTAGGGGAAGCATTTTCATCAAGAACCCTCTGCAATCAGTTAAAGGACAAAAACCCAACGGCCGATTCGTCATTGAATCAGCCGTCAGGCCCGCGCATTACAGGATGTTGAATGGAATCGTGGTCACGAGACGGAACTCGTTGATGCTGCCGTCAGCCTGGTTTTCGCTGGCACGGTGAGCGGTGTAGGTACCGCGGATCGTGGTGGCCTTGAGTGGGCCGCTCTGCACGGCGTAGGTTGCGCCGATGCCGTATTCATAGTGGTGTTCGCCATCCTGGGACTGGATGCCGTCGTAACCCTTGCCGGGTACGCCGCCGTTGCCGGTGTAGTGAGTACCGTCGATGCCCCAGCCGCGCGCCTGGTAGATGTTGAACTTCAGGCCTGGCACGCCGTATTCGGCCATGTTCAGACCGTAGGCCACCTGGAACGATTTCTCGTTCGGGCCGTTGAAGTCCGACAGCAGGGAGTTGGCCAGGTAGATGCCGTTGGTTTCGTGCAGGTAGTCGAAGTACTCGTTGCCGTTCACTTCCTGGTACGAGAGGGTCAGGGTGTGTGCCTGGTGGGTCAGGCCGAACGACAGGGAATAGGTGTCGTTGTCGATAGAGCCGATCAGGGCCTTACCGGTGTCCTGGGTTTTGTAGTAGTTCAGGCCGGTGGTCAGGCTCAGTACCTGGCTGTCGCCCAGTACGTGGGAAGCGCCGAAGTAGTACTGGTTCCAGATGTCTTCAGCCTGGGTCGCCCAGAGGCTGGTGGTCAGGCTGGCAAATGGGGTGTAGGTCAGGCCGCCGGTGTAGACGTGATCGGTCTCGACGATGCCGTTGGCGTATTCGGTGCGGAATTTACGCTGGCTTTCTTCGGTACGCGGTGAGTTGCGGTCGAAGGTGGCCAGGTCGAAGGCCAGGTTGTTCAGCTCTTCGCTGTGGATGGCCACACCTTCGAAACTCGAAGGCAGTGCACGGTTACCGATCACATCGACCATCGGGCTGCTGAAGTTCATGCGGCCGGCGGTCAGGGTGGTGTTGGAGACACGGGCCTTGACGTTGGCCAGGCCCACTTTGCTCCACTGGCCTTGAGCGTCGCCGCCCTCTTTGGTCAGGGTACGGTTGTTGCCCGCGTTTGGACGAGAACCCGGTGCGCCACCGTTGCCGGATGCCAGGTCTTTACGATCCTGGTCCAGTGCGATGGCGTTGTAGGCCGCCACTTCGGTGCTGAAACCGACAGTCCCTTCGGTGAAGCCCGAGTTGTACTTGACGATGGTGCCCTGGACCCAGTTGATACGACGATCGGTCTCGGCCAGCGTGCCGTGATCGTTGTATTTGAATTTTGCACCACGTTTCAGTTGCTCGTTGGCGTACCAGTTACGCGTGGTGCCGGTGATCGACTGGCCTTCGACAAAGCCGGTGGCTTCGCTTTGGGCGCTCTTCTCGTTCACGGTAACCGGGGTGAAAGCCTGGCTTTGGGTTTCTGCGTAAGCCGTGGCGGTTACGCTGCTGATGGCCAAGGCCAATAACGCGGTGCTGCTCAGTTTCATGGGTAAAGCTCCTTACTTTCTTTTTTTTATGCCGGTCTTTTTTTTGTGATCCGGCTATTGGTTTAGAACTCATTCACAGCATCGCAAACGTTTGCTGTCGGCCAAATTGGCAAAAAACGCCAAAGCGTCTGCGTGAGGGCGGAAAATCCGCCCCCCGGCATTTCTGGCTAATCGGTTATTTTTCTATGCTGACACCCGAGAACACATTGCGGCCGAACGGGCTCACCTTGAACCCTTCGATTTTGGCGCTCAGCGGCTGGTTGACCGTTGAGTGGGCGACTGGCGTGATCGGCACCTGCTGCTTGAGGTACTGCTGCGCCTGTTTGTAGAGCTGGGTGCGCTGGTCGCGGTCGGTGACAACCTTGGCCTGCTTGATCAGCTTGTCGTACGCCGGATCGCACCACATCGAGTAGTTGTTGCCACCAATGGCGTCGCAGCTGTAGAGCGTGCCCAGCCAGTTGTCCGGATCCCCATTGTCACCAGTCCAGCCGATCAGGCTGACGTCGTGCTCGCCATTTTTGGTGCGCTTGATGTACTCGCCCCACTCATAGCTGACGATCTTGACCTTGAGGCCGATCTTCGCCCAATCAGCCTGGAGCATTTCGGCCATCAACTTGGCGTTGGGGTTGTACGGACGCTGGACCGGCATGGCCCAGAGGGTGATTTCAGTGCCTTCCTTGACGCCGGCAGCCTTGAGCAATTCCCTGGCTTTTTCCGGGTTGTAGGCGGCGTCCTTGATCGTGTCGTCGTAGGACCATTGGGTCGGCGGCATGGCGTTGACCGCCAGTTGCCCCGCGCCCTGGTAAACGGCATTGAGAATGCCTTGCTTGTTCACCGCCATGTCCAGCGCCTGGCGCACTTCTAGCTGGTCGAACGGCTTGTGGCGCACGTTGTAGGCGATGTAGCCGAGGTTGAAGCCAGGCTTCTCGATCAACTGCAGGGCCGTGTCGTTCTTCAGTGCGGGCACATCGGCAGGGCGCGGATGCAGGGTGATCTGGCACTCGCCGGCCTTGAGTTTCTGCACGCGCACCGAGGCGTCGGTGTTGATGGCGAAAATCAGGTTGTCGAGCTTGACCCGGTCAGGAGCCCAGTAATGCTTGTTGCCGGTGTAGCGGATGTTCGAGTCTTTCTGATAGCTCTTGAACACGAACGGCCCGGTGCCGACCGGCTTCTGGTTGATGTCGCTCGGCTTGCCTTCGGCCAATAGCTTGTCGGCGTATTCGGCCGAAAGGATGGCGGCGAAGCTCATTGCGATGTTCTGGATGAACGCGGCGTCCACGCTGTTGAGCGTAAAGACCACGGTCAGTGGCCCGGTCTTTTCGACCTTGGCGATGTTCTTGTTCAGGCTCATGCCGTTGAAGTACGGAAATTCTGTCGGATAAGCCTTACGGAATGGTTGTTGCGGATCGAGCATGCGATTGAAGGTGAACAGCACGTCGTCGGCGTTGAAGTCGCGGGTCGGCGTGAAGTATTTGGTAGTATGAAACTTCACCCCTTCGCGCAGGTGAAAGGTATATTTTAGGCCGTCCTCGGAGATGTCCCAGCTCGTGGCCAGGCCCGGTACGACGTTGGTCGCGCCTTTTTCAAACTCTGCCAGCCGGTTGTACAGCGGCTCTGCGGCGTCGTTGTCGGTCGCGGTGGTGTACTGCGCCGTGTCGAAACCGGCGGGGCTGCCTTCGGAGCAGAAGACCAGGCTGTTGTTGGCGGCCTGGCTGATGGAAGTGGCGGCCAGCAGGCCGGTGCCCAGCAATGCGGATAAAACCAAGGTATGGCGCATAACGCTCCCTTTTCTCTCAAAGTGTTTTCAATGAGCCGCCGTCCCGTCCGCGGACGTAGAGGCATCACTGATTTCAAGCCATGCACGCAGCAATAACCGATGACCCACGCATGCACTGGTCGGATCCCGACGGTATGAGCCACGGGTCCGGCAGTAAATGCGTAGAGTCCTAAAGACTCGTAGGAAATGGCAACGCGTCCTCACCCGGTGCTGTAGTCAGCTGCGGATTTGGATGTAGGCAAATTCCTGCTTGCTCGGTAGATAAAGCAACGGCGACGTCAGAAACGTCGCCGTTGCAAAACCTTATTTGCTGACGCTGACGCCGTAGAAGGAGTTCAAGCCAAATGGGCTGATCTTGAAGTCCTGCACGTTGGCGCGCATGGGTTGGAACACCGTCGAGTGAGCGATAGGTGTCATTGGGACTGCATCTTTGAGGACGTGTTGCGCCTGCTTGTACAGTTCGGTGCGCTTGGCCTGGTCGGAAGTACGCTTGGCCTGCTTGACGATGTCGTCGAACTTCTTGTCGCACCACTTGGAGAAGTTGTTGCCTTCCAGCGAGTCGCAGCCGAACAGCACGTTCAGCCAGTTGTCCGGATCACCATTGTCACCGCTCCAGCCAATCAGCATCGCCTGGTTCTCACCACCTTTGGAGCGCTTGATGTACTCGCCCCACTCGTAGCTCTGGATCTTGACCTTGAGGCCGATCTTGGACCAGTCGGACTGCAGCATTTCTGCCATCAGCTTGGCGTTCGGGTTGTATGGACGCTGTACCGGCATCGCCCAGAGCACGATTTCGGTGCCATCTTTCACGCCAGCTTCCTTGAGCAGCTCTTTGGCTTTCTCAGGGTTGTACGGCGCATCCTTGATGGTGGTGTCGTAGGACCACTGGGTCGGTGGCATGGCGTTGACGGCCAGTTGGCCGGCGCCCTGGTACACGGAGTCGATGATCTGTTGCTTGTTGACCGCCATGTCCAGTGCCTGGCGAACTTTCAGCTCGGCCAGTGGGTTGGCATCGGTTTGACCCTTGACCTTGGGCATCACGTTGTAGGCGATGTAACCCAGGTTGAAACCGGCCTGGTCAGGCAGTTTCAGGTCCTTGTCTTCTTTCAGCGCCTTCAGGTCGGCCGGACGAGGGAACAGGGTGACCTGGCACTCGTTCTTCTTCAGCTTCTGGATACGTACCGACGGGTCGGTGGTGATGGCGAAGATCAGGTTGTCGATCTTCACGTCGTCAGGCTTCCAGTAGTCCTTGTTCCCGGTGTAGCGGATGTTGGAGTCTTTCTGGTAGCTCTTGAACACGAACGGGCCAGTGCCGACCGGCTTCTGGTTGATGTCGGCGGCCTTGCCTTCCTTGAGCAGCTGGGCAGCGTACTCGGCGGACTGGATCGAGGCGAAGCTCATGGCCATGTTCTGGATGAACGCGGCATCAACGTCCTTGAGGGTGAACTTGACAGTTTTGTCGTCGACTTTATCGATCTTGGTGATGTTGGTGTCCATCCCCATGTCGGTGAAGTACGGGAATTCGGTCGGGTACGCTTTGCGGAACGGGTCATCCTTGTTAATCATGCGATTAAAGGTGAACAGCACGTCGTCGGCGTTGAACTCACGAGTCGGCTTGAAGTACGGGGTAGTGTGGAACTTCACACCTTCACGCAGATGGAAGGTGTAGGTCAGGCCGTCATCGGAGACGTCCCAGCTGGTCGCCAGACCTGGAATGACAGCGGTGCCGCCGCGCTCGAACTGGGTGAGGCGGTTGAACATGGTTTCTGCAGAGGCGTCGAAGTCGGTTCCGGTGGTGTATTGACCTGGATCGAAACCGGCCGGGCTCCCTTCGGAGCAGAACACCAGGTTAGTCGCAGCTTGAGCGAACGGTGCACTAGCCAACAGGCTGGCGCCGACTAAAAACGGAATGACCGCTTGTTTAAGCATGGTGGCCTCATGATTTGTTGTCATTTTTGGAATTAGAGGACGACCTCGTGAGTCGTGCCTGCGGATACTTATGCAGGGGCCATACCCAATGCAAGATCCAGAGTGACTACAAGCCTTAAACGGTGGCACGAACGTACCTTAATGTCGCATTTGTATAATTCCTGACGCATTTGACCGTTTGCGCGGCGTTTTTACGGTGCAAGTGACGCACTTTTACAGTGCGCGCCTGACTCGGGTTGCTCCCGCGTGGGGCGGGGGTGTTACTTATTCATACCCCGGATTGTGGGGTGGGCATGGCGTGAATAAGAGTGGTTATTGTTGCACCGATAGTGGCCAATCGACGGCATTTCTCGGGTGGACCTATCCAGTTATAGCTCATGCCTGAAAACTGCCAAAAAAAACGGCGATCATTTTAATGATCGCCGTTTTTGTCTACGGGCTATCGATTCAAGGCATCAGCACTTCAATCGAGCCATCGGCGGTCATGCTGACCTGGCTGGTGCCGGCTTCGACATCCGGTGTCACGGGGGCGGCGTCCATGGCGGCCGCTTTCATCATCATCGGCCCGCGCAGGTAAGGCTGTGGATAACCGTTGCTGTTGAGGTTCAGGTTGACGATTTTGTAGCCCTTGCCGCCGAGGGCATCGGTGGCCAGTTGGGCGCGGGCCTTGAAGGCAGCCACGGCGTCCTTGAGCAGGGCGTCTTCGCTGGCCTTGCGGGTCGGGGTGGCGATGGCGAAGTCCATGCCGCCCATTTTCAGGTCGGTGAGCAGTTCGCCGGTCAACTTCGACAGGGCGGCGAAGTTCGAGCTTTCCAGGCGCAATTCGGCGCGCTCACGCCAGCCGGTGATTTTCTGGCCCTTGGTGTCGTAGATCGGGTAGCTGTTGCGACTGCCCTGGCGCAGGGTGATGTCCTTGACCTGCTTGGCCTGGGCCAGCGCCTTGTTCATGGTGGTGCTGACGTCGGCGGCGAGTTTGGCCGGGTCGCTGTTCTGTTCTTCGGTGTAGAGCGTCACGATCATCAGGTCGCGGGCCACTTCCTGACTGACTTCGGCGCGCAGGGAAATCTGGTTGTAATGCAGTTCGTCGGCGGCCAGGGCCGGGAGGCTGGCGACGGTGCCGAGACTCAGGGCGAGGAGGGCGGCGCTGCGGCGGAATGTGTGCATGAAGGCTCCTTGAAAGGTGCGCAGGGGTATGGTCCGGGCCTGCGTGAAACCATCAGACTCTAGCTTTTATGCTCTGGTTCGCACAGTTACAACTTCTATACAGATGCACGCGGCCCTTTGCAGGAGCGAGCTTGCTGTGGCGAGGGGGCTTGTCGGACCGCCGCACCGCCCCGTTCGGCTGCGAAGCAGTCGCAGATTGCCTCACTTGCTTCAACCGATAAAATGCGGCGGCAGGTTTTAGGACTGCTTCGCAGTCCAACGGGGGTAAGCCCCCTCGCCACAGAGTTCATTGCACGCAGTTCCACGCCAATGACTGTGGCCGTTTGCCGCACTTTTGCCTGTCAGCCCCCGCGCTTGGTTATACTCCCTGCGATCCGCCTGGAGCGCTCATCAGGAGAGCTCATGCTCGCCCCCGTTCAAATCACTTCCGCCACTCGCCAGAACCTCTGGCGGCTGACATTCATCCGCACATTGGTGCTGGCCGCCCAGGCCGGTTCCGTGGGCCTGGCCTACTGGCTCGAACTGTTGCCTCTGCCTTGGTTTCAACTGGCTGCGACCCTCGCTTGCTCGATGCTGTTGTGCGTGTTCACAGCGATTCGCCTGCGTACCTCGTGGCCGGTGACCGAGCTCGAATACGCCGTGCAACTGGCTTGCGACCTGTTTATCCACAGCGCATTGCTGTATTTCTCCGGTGGCTCGACCAACCCCTTCGTCTCCTATTACCTGGTGCCGCTGACCATTGCCGCCGTGACGTTGCCATGGCGTTATTCGGTGATCCTCTCGGGTATCGCGCTGACGATGTACACACTGCTGCTGGCGCAGTTCTATCCGCTGCAAACCTTCCCCATCGCCCGGGAAAACCTGCAGGTGTACGGGATGTGGTTGAGCTTTGCCCTCGCGGCTGCCGTCATCACGTTCTTCGCCGCGCGCATGGCCGAAGAACTGCGTCGTCAGGAAGAACTGCGCGCCATTCGTCGCGAGGAAGGCCTGCGCGATCAGCAACTGTTGGCCGTTGCCACCCAGGCCGCTGGAGCCGCCCATGAACTGGGCACGCCGCTTGCGACCATGAGCGTGTTACTCAAGGAAATGCGTCAGGACCACCCTGACCCGATGTTGCAGGATGACCTGAGCGTGCTGCAGGATCAGGTCAAGCTGTGTAAAGAGACCTTGCAGCATCTGGTGCGCGCCGCGGAGGCCAATCGCCGGTTGGCGGTGGAGATGCAGGACGTCACCGACTGGCTTGATGAAGCCCTCAATCGCTGGCACCTGATGCGCCCGGAAGCCAGCTATCGCTTCCAGCGCCTCGGCCAGGGCCCGGTACCCCGTATGGCGCCGCCGCCGGATTTGACCCAGGCGTTGCTGAATTTGCTGAACAATGCCGCCGACGCCTGCCCCGAAGGGCTGCAGGTGACGCTGGACTGGGATTGGGAAAACCTCACCATCAGCATCCGTGACCATGGCGCCGGTGTGCCGCTGGCCATCGCCGAGCAAATCGGCAAACCGTTTTTTACCACCAAGGGCAAAGGTTTCGGCCTGGGCCTGTTTTTGAGCAAGGCCAGCGTGACACGCGCTGGCGGCTCAGTGAAACTCTACAGTCATGAGGAAGGCGGCACGCTCACCGAGCTGCGCCTTCCCCGTGTCGCCCGAGGAGACGAACATGAGTGAAGAGATCCAAGTCGAAGGCGAAGAACTGCCGCATTTGTTGCTGGTCGATGACGACGCCACATTCACCCGCGTCATGGCTCGCGCCATGGCCCGCCGCGGTTTTCGCGTCAGTACTGCCGGTTCCGCCGAAGAAGGCCTGGAACTGGCCAAGGCCGATCTGCCGGATTACGCCGCCCTTGACCTGAAAATGGACGGCGATTCGGGCCTGGTGCTGCTGCCCAAGTTGCTGGAAATGGACCCGGAAATGCGCGTGGTGATCCTCACCGGTTATTCGAGCATTGCCACCGCCGTCGAGGCGATCAAGCGCGGTGCCTGCAACTACCTGTGCAAACCGGCGGACGCCGACGACGTGCTGGCGGCGCTGCTGTCCGAACACGCCGATCTCGACAGCCTGGTGCCGGAAAACCCGATGTCCGTGGACCGCCTGCAGTGGGAGCACATCCAGCGCGTGCTGACCGAGCACGAAGGCAACATCTCCGCCACTGCCCGCGCCCTGGGCATGCACCGCCGCACCCTGCAGCGCAAACTGCAGAAGCGCCCCGTTCGCCGCTGAACCAGCGCTGAACGAATGCGGGCAGCATCTCGCGACAAACCGAACCGATCATCTATGATCGGTTCGTGCGTGTACTTTTCTTTATCGAGCCTTATCCATGAATCAGAACGCTGAGTATTCCGCGGTCAACGACGCCGTGCGCGGGCAGTTTTTTCGCAAAGTGTGGGCGATGATCACGCCTTACTGGCGCAGTGAAGAGAAGGTCAAGGCCTGGACACTGCTGATCGCGGTGATTGCGCTGTCGCTGATCAGCGTGGGGATCTCGGTGTGGTTCAACACCTGGTACAAGGACTTCTACAACGCCCTGCAAAAGAAGGACGAGGCAGCGTTCTGGCAACTGATCCTGTATTTCTGTGCGATTGCGGCGGTGGCGATCGTCGGCGCGGTGTATCGGCTCTACCTGACGCAGATGCTGACGATCCGCTGGCGGGCGTGGCTCACCGAAAAGCATTTCAGCCGTTGGCTGGCGGACAAAAACTACTACCAGCTGGAGCAGGGCGGTTACACCGATAACCCGGACCAGCGGATTTCCGAAGACCTCAACAACTTCACCTCCAACACCCTTGAACTGGGTATCGGGCTGCTGCGCAATATCGTCAGCCTGGTGTCGTTCTCGATCATTCTGTGGGGCGTGTCGGGCAGTATCGAAGTGTTCGGCATCACCATTCCCGGCTACATGTTCTGGTGCGTGCTGGTCTACGCCGTGGTGGGCAGTTGGCTGACGCATTTGATCGGTCGTCGCCTGATCGGTCTGAACAACCAACAACAACGCTTCGAAGCCGACCTGCGTTTCTCCATGGTGCGGATTCGCGAGAATGCCGAAAGCATCGCGTTGTACAACGGCGAACCGAACGAAAATCGTCGGTTGAGCAGTCGCTTCGGGATGGTCTGGCATAACTTCTGGGACATCATGAAGGTGTCCAAGCGCCTGACGTTTTTCACCGCCGGTTACAGCCAGGCAGCCATCATCTTCCCGTTCATCGTTGCCTCGCCGCGTTACCTCTCCGGCAAGATCGAACTGGGCGAACTGATGCAAATCAGCTCGGCGTTCGGCAATGTGCAGGAAAGCTTCAGCTGGTTCATCAGCGCCTACCAGAGCCTCGCTTCCTGGCGCGCCACCTGTGATCGTCTGCTGAGCTTCCACCAGGCCATGCGTGATAACGAAGAGCGTGCGCCAGCCATCGACGTGCAGAATTCGGGTTCCGTCCTGAAGGTGCACAACCTCGGCCTCGACCTGGCGGACGGTCGTCACCTGCTGAGCAACGCCGACATGACCGTGGAGGAGGGCGAGCGTGTGATGCTCAGCGGTCGTTCCGGCAGCGGCAAGTCGACCCTGCTGCGGGCAATGGGACATCTGTGGCCGGCCGGCCACGGCAGTATTCGCCTGCCATCGGCGCGTTACCTGTTCCTGCCGCAAAAACCGTATCTGCCGATTGGCACCCTGCGTGATGTCCTCAGCTATCCACAGCCCGGTGATACCTATCCGAACGAGCGCTACATGCAGGTGCTGGAAACCTGTCGTTTGCCGCATCTGATTGCCCGTCTCGACGAAGCCAACCACTGGCAGCGCATGTTGTCTCCGGGTGAGCAGCAGCGCCTGGCCTTTGCCCGTGCGCTGCTTTATGCACCGCAATGGCTGTACATGGACGAAGCGACCTCGGCGATGGACGAAGAAGACGAGGCCACGCTGTACCAGGCGTTGATCGATGAATTGCCGGGGCTGAGCATTGTCAGCGTCGGCCATCGCAGCAGCCTCAAGCGCTTCCATCCGCGGCATGTTCGTATCGAGAATGGCCATCTGGTGGACCAGGCCGTGACCGCGTAAACACCTCCGCCCCTGGTAGGAGCTGCCGCAGGCTGCGATCTTTTGATCTTGATTTTAAAGAAGCAAGATCAAAAGATCGCAGCCTGCGGCAGCTCCTACAGGGGGGGCAGGGGGATGGGTGATCGTACAACCGCGTTGCGCTATGATGCGCTTTCAGCCGCCGAACTTTTCGAGACCGATGTACACCATGGAAAACCCGATCGACACACCACGCCTCCCACGCAAGCGCCGCAGCCTCGCTCAGGAACTGGTGACGGTGCTGTCCGAGCAGATCCGCGACGGTCATCTCAAGCGTGGCGACAAGTTGCCCACCGAGTCGGCCATCATGGATGCCCATGGTGTCAGCCGCACGGTGGTGCGCGAAGCGATATCCCGTCTGCAGGCGGCCGGCCAGGTGGAAACCCGCCATGGCATCGGCACCTTCGTGCTCGACACGCCGAGCCCGAGTGGCTTTCGTATCGACCCGGCGACCGTGGTGACCTTGCGCGATGTGCTGGCGATCCTGGAACTGCGCATCAGCCTGGAAGTGGAGTCCGCCGGCCTGGCGGCGCAACGTCGCAGTCCGGAACAACTGGCCAACATGCGCGCCGCCCTCGATGCGTTGAATGAAAGCGCCGCCCACGCCAGTGACGCCGTGGCTTCGGACTTCGCCTTTCACCTCGAAATCGCGCTGTCCACAGGCAACCGTTATTTCACCGACATCATGACCCACCTGGGCACCAGCATTATCCCGCGCACACGGTTGAATTCCGCGCGCCTGGCCCATGACGACCAGCAGCACTACATGGGGCGCCTGAGCCGTGAGCACGAGGAAATCTACGACGCCATCGCCCGTCAGGATTCCGATGCGGCCCGGGCCGCCATGCGTTTGCACCTGACCAACAGTCGTGAGCGGTTGCGTCATGCCCATGAAGAGGCTGAGGCGCAGCGGGGCTGAGTGTTCTGATCCAAGGCGGTATTGGCTTACGGCCCCTTCGCGAGCAAGCCCGCTCCCACACTTGATCGGTGTCGTTCACAAATTGTGAGTTCGCAGAAATTCAAATGTGGGAGCGGGCTTGCTCGCGAAGAGGCCGTAAGCCATCCCACAAAACCTACAGTCAGCCTCTATCCCTCACCACAATCTTCCGACAACGTATCTCCTGAGCACCTGTTTTTCGAGGTGTGATCATCCCTGTTCCCTTCAGCGTAAGCCCTTTAAAACAAGGGTTTTGCATTTTCGTGTCGAACAATTTCCACCCCCAGCGATGAAATGCAGTTGACGGTTGTATTTTAAGTTGTACGATGACCTACAACTTCAGCGCAGGCTGAACGGTTTTCTCACACAACGTCGCTATCCAGGGTGTTCGAATAATGAATCCACAAGAACTGAAGTCCATCCTCTCTTCCGGTCTGCTGTCTTTCCCGGTCACCGATTTCAATGCTCAGGGCGACTTCAATCGCGCGGGTTATATCAAGCGTCTCGAATGGCTGGCCCCATACGGCGCCTCGGCGTTGTTCGCCGCGGGCGGCACCGGTGAGTTCTTCTCTCTGGCGGCCAGCGAATATTCGGAAATCATCAAGACGGCGGTCGACACTTGCGCCACCAGCGTGCCAATCCTGGCCGGCGTGGGCGGTTCGACCCGCCAGGCCATCGAATACGCACAGGAAGCCGAGCGTCTGGGCGCGAAGGGCCTGTTGCTGCTGCCGCACTACCTGACCGAAGCCAGCCAGGACGGCGTTGCCGCCCACGTTGAAGCCGTGTGCAAATCGGTCAAGATCGGCGTGGTGGTCTACAACCGTAACGTCTGCCGCCTGACCGCGCCGCTGCTGGAACGCCTGGCCGAGCGCTGCCCGAACCTGATCGGCTACAAGGATGGCCTGGGTGACATCGAGTTGATGGTGTCGATCCGTCGCCGCCTCGGTGATCGCTTCAGCTACCTGGGTGGCTTGCCGACCGCCGAAGTCTACGCCGCGGCCTACAAGGCACTGGGCGTGCCGGTCTACTCCTCGGCGGTGTTCAACTTCATCCCGAAAACCGCGATGGACTTCTACCACGCGATCGCTCGCGAAGATCACGCCACCGTCGGCAAGATCATCGACGACTTCTTCCTGCCGTACCTGGACATCCGTAACCGCAAGGCCGGTTATGCCGTGAGCATCGTCAAGGCCGGGGCAAAAATTGCCGGCTACGACGCCGGTCCCGTGCGTGCACCGCTGACCGATCTGACCGGCGAAGAGTACGAAATGCTCGCCGCGCTGATCGACAAGCAGGGCGCGCAGTAACACTCGATAAACCAGGGCCGCTGAGCAATCGGCGGCTTTTTGCGTGAGGAGAACATCTCGTGGCAGATGCAAAGCGTTTCGATAACTACATCAACGGCGAGTGGGTTTCCGGCGGCGATTACTCGACCAACATCAACCCGTCCGAACTGACCGATGCCATCGGCGATTACGCCAAGGCTGACCTGGCCCAGGTCAACGCAGCCATCGACGCCGCCCGTGCCGCGTTCCCGGCGTGGTCCACTTCCGGCATCCAGGCGCGCCACGATTCCCTGGATAAAGTCGGCACTGAAATCCTCGCCCGTCGCGAAGAACTCGGCACCCTGCTGGCCCGGGAAGAGGGCAAGACCCTGCCCGAAGCCATCGGTGAAGTGACCCGCGCCGGCAACATCTTCAAGTTCTTCGCCGGTGAATGCCTGCGTCTGTCCGGCGACTACCTGCCGTCCGTACGTCCGGGCGTCAACGTTGAAGTCACTCGCGAAGCCTTGGGCGTGGTCGGTCTGATCACCCCGTGGAACTTCCCGATCGCGATCCCTTCGTGGAAAATCGCCCCGGCCCTGGCCTACGGCAACTGCGTGGTGCTCAAGCCGGCGGACCTGGTACCGGGTTGCGCCTGGGCCCTGGCGGAAATCATCTCCCGCGCCGGTTTCCCGGCCGGCGTGTTCAACCTGGTGATGGGCAGCGGTCGCGTAGTCGGCGAAGCGCTGGTCAACAGCCCGAAAGTCGATGGCATCAGCTTCACCGGATCGGTGGGTGTTGGTCGTCAGATCGCCGTCAACTGTGTATCGCGCCAGGCCAAGGTGCAGCTGGAAATGGGCGGCAAGAACCCGCAGATCATTCTCGACGATGCCGACCTCAAGCAAGCGGTCGAGCTGTCGGTACAGAGCGCGTTCTACTCCACCGGTCAGCGTTGCACCGCATCCAGCCGCTTCATCGTCACCGCCGGGATTCACGACAAGTTCGTCGAAGCCATGGCCGAGCGCATGAAGTCGATCAAGGTCGGCCATGCGTTGAAGGCTGGCACCGATATCGGTCCGGTGGTCTCGCAAGCGCAGCTTGAACAGGACATGAAGTACATCGACATCGGCCAGTCCGAAGGTGCACGTCTGGTCAGCGGTGGTGGTCTGGTGACCTGCGACACCGAGGGCTACTTCCTCGCGCCGACCCTGTTTGCCGACAGCGAAGCGTCGATGCGCATCAGCCGAGAAGAGATCTTCGGCCCGGTGGCCAACATCGTCCGCGTCGCCGATTACGAAGCTGCGCTGGCCATGGCCAACGACACCGAGTTCGGGCTGTCGGCGGGGATTGCCACCACCTCGCTGAAATACGCCAACCACTTCAAGCGCCACTCCCAGGCCGGGATGGTGATGGTCAACCTGCCGACCGCCGGTGTGGATTACCACGTTCCGTTCGGTGGACGTAAAGGTTCATCCTATGGATCACGTGAGCAAGGTCGCTATGCGCAAGAGTTCTACACAGTCGTGAAAACCTCTTACATCGGTTCGTAACACGCAACACCGCTGTATCCGGTGCCACCCCGGTGGCACCGATACCGCAAACCCATGTAGGAGCTGCCGCAGGCTGCGACCTTTTGATCTTGATTTTCGGTGCCTTTGATGGCGCTAAAGATCAAAAGATCGCAGCCTGCGGCAGCTCCTACAGGACACAAGATTCACCCGCGCATAAAAATAATCAGTGGGAGTACATCTACATGCAATCGACCAAGCCGACTCACGTCCGCTATTTGATCTTGCTCATGCTGTTTCTGGTGACCACGATCAACTACGCCGACCGCGCGACCATCGCCATCGCCGGCTCGAGCCTGCAAAAAGACCTCGGCATCGACGCGGTCACCCTCGGTTATATCTTCTCCGCATTCGGTTGGGCCTACGTGGCCGGGCAAATCCCCGGCGGCTGGCTGCTGGACCGTTTCGGTTCGAAAAAAATCTATGCACTGAGCATCTTCACCTGGTCGCTGTTCACCGTCCTGCAGGGTTATGTCGGCGAGTTCGGTATGTCCACGGCGGTGGTTGCGCTGTTCATGCTGCGCTTTCTGGTCGGCCTGGCCGAAGCGCCATCCTTCCCCGGCAACGCACGCATCGTGGCGGCCTGGTTTCCGACCGCTGAACGCGGCACCGCTTCGGCGATCTTCAACTCGGCGCAATACTTTGCCACCGTGTTGTTCGCACCGCTGATGGGCTGGATCGTCTACAGCTTCGGCTGGCAGCATGTGTTCATCGTCATGGGCGTGATCGGCATCATCTTCTCCGGGATCTGGCTGAAAGTGATCTACAGCCCGCGCCAGCATCCGATGATCAATGACGCCGAGTTCAAGCACATCGCCGACAACGGCGGCATGGTCGACATGGACCAGGACAAGGGCAAAGGCAAGAAGACCGACGGCCCGAAATGGGACTACATCCGTCAACTGCTGACCAACCGCATGATGCTCGGCGTGTACCTGGGCCAGTACTGCATCAACGGCATTACTTACTTCTTCCTGACCTGGTTCCCGGTGTACCTGGTGCAGGAGCGTGGCATGACCATCCTCAAGGCCGGTTTCATTGCTTCGTTGCCAGCGATCTGCGGGTTTATCGGTGGTGTGCTCGGCGGGGTGATTTCCGATTACCTGCTGCGCAAAGGTCACTCGCTGACGTTTGCCCGCAAGGCGCCGATCATTGCTGGCCTGCTGGTTTCCAGCAGCATCGTGGCGTGCAATTACGTGGACGTAGAATGGATGGTCGTCGGCTTCATGGCCCTGGCGTTCTTCGGTAAAGGCGTTGGCGCACTGGGCTGGGCCGTGGTGTCCGATACTTCGCCCAAGCAGATCGCCGGTCTGAGTGGCGGCCTGTTCAACACCTTCGGTAACCTGGCTTCGATCACCACCCCGATCGTTATCGGCTACATCATCAGCTCCACCGGTTCGTTCAAGTGGGCGCTGGTGTTCGTCGGTTGCAACGCGCTGGTCGCGGTGTTCAGCTACCTGGTGATCGTAGGCCCGATCAAGCGTGTGGTGCTCAAAGAGCCACCCGCGAATGGTACTGAAGCCCCTGGCAAATTGTCTCAAGCGCATTCCTGAGGAGCGGCGTCATGCAGTTGATTGAACATTCCGACTCGCCGCGCTACATCCGCCTGCACGAGCGGGATAACGTAGTGATCGTGGTCAACGATCAGGGCGTACCGGCCGGTACCGAATTTGCCGACGGCCTGGTCACCGTGGACTTCGTGCCACAGAGCCACAAGGTCACCCTGGAAGACATTCCCGAGGGCGGCCAGGTGATTCGTTACGGTCAGGTCATTGGCTACGCCTTGCAGCCGATTCCCCGCGGCAGTTGGGTCAAGGAAGATCAACTGCGCATGCCGACCGCGCCACCGCTGGACAGCCTGCCGTTGTCCACCGACGTGCCCGCGGCGCAAGCACCGCTGGAAGGTTTCACCTTCGAGGGTTATCGCAACGCCGACGGCACCGTCGGCACGCGCAACATTCTCGGCATCACCACCACGGTGCAATGTGTGACCGGCGTGCTCGATCATGCGGTCAAGCGCATCAAGGCCGAGTTGCTGCCCAAGTACCCGCACGTCGATGACGTGGTGGCGCTGACCCACAGCTACGGCTGTGGCGTGGCGATCACCGCCACCGACGCGTACATCCCGATTCGCACGGTGCGCAACCTGGCACGCAACCCGAACCTGGGCGGCGAAGCGCTGGTGATCAGCCTGGGCTGCGAGAAATTGCAGGCCGGGCAGGTGATGCACGAGAACGACAGTTCGGTGGATTTGAGCGAGCCATGGCTGTACCGCTTGCAGGACGCCAGCCACGGCTTCACCGAGATGATCGAGCAGATCATGGAACTGGCCGAGACGCGTTTGAAGAAACTCGATCAACGTCGCCGGGAAACCGTGCCGGCGTCCGAGCTGATTCTCGGCATGCAGTGTGGCGGCAGTGATGCGTTCTCCGGCATCACCGCCAACCCGGCGCTGGGTTACGCCTCGGACCTGTTGTTGCGGGCCGGTGCGACGGTGATGTTTTCCGAAGTCACCGAAGTGCGCGATGCCATTTACCTGCTGACCTCCCGTGCGGAAAGCCAGGACGTCGCCCAGGAACTGGTGCGGGAGATGGACTGGTACGACCGTTACCTGGCCAAGGGCGAAGCGGACCGCAGCGCCAATACCACACCGGGCAACAAGAAGGGCGGGCTGTCGAACATTGTCGAGAAGTCCCTGGGCTCGATCGTCAAGTCCGGCAGCAGCGCGATCAACGGCGTGCTTGGCCCTGGCGAGCGTTTCAAGCGTAAAGGCCTGATCTTCTGCGCGACCCCGGCCAGCGATTTTGTCTGCGGGACGCTGCAACTGGCGGCGGGGATGAACCTGCACGTGTTCACCACCGGTCGTGGCACGCCATACGGGCTGGCCATGGCACCGGTGGTGAAGGTGTCGACCCGGACTGAACTGGCTCAGCGCTGGCCGGACCTGATCGACATCGACGCCGGGCGCATTGCCACCGGTCGCGCATCGATCGAGGAGCTGGGCTGGGAGCTGTTCCACTACTATCTGGACGTGGCCAGCGGCAAGAAGCAGACCTGGGCGGAGCAGCACAAGCTGCATAACGACATCACCCTGTTCAACCCGGCGCCGATCACCTGAGACCGCGTTATCGTTCTTCGCGAGCAAGCCCGCTCCCACAAGGATTGCGCTGAACCTGTGGGAGCGGGCTTGCTCGCGAAGGCGGTCGACCAGACACCGAAGGACTTGGTGGCTTATCATTAGCCCCCTAACGACGCCCACCCCAAGGTCCTCTCCGGCATGCTGGCAATTTTCCTCGAAACCCTGAACATCACCGCGCCGGTATTCGCCATGCTGTTTCTGGGTGTGCTGCTCAAGCGCATCGACTGGATCAACGACAACTTCATCCACACGGCATCAGCCCTGGTGTTCAACGTCACCATGCCGGCGCTGCTGTTTCTGGGCATCCTGCATGCCGACCTGCACGCGGCGTTGCAGCCGGCGTTGCTGATCTATTTCTCCCTCGCGACCCTGGTGGGCTTTGCCATCGCCTGGGGCTGGGCGATCTGGAAGTGTCCGCGGGAAGATCGGGGGATCTACACCCAGGGCGCCTTTCGCGGTAACAACGGGGTGATCGGCCTGGCGCTGGCGGCCAGCATGTACGGCGACTACGGGATTTCCCTCGGGGCGATCCTCGCGGCGCTGGTGATCCTGTTTTACAACACCCTCTCGACCATTGTGCTGGCGGTATACAGCCCAGTGATCAAATCCGATCCGTGGAGCATCTGCAAAAGCGTGTTCAGCAATCCGCTGATCATCAGCGTGATGGCGGCGGCGCCCTTCGCCTATTTCAAGATTGGCTTGCCGGGGTGGCTGGAGACCTCCGGCCAGTACCTGGCGCAAACCACCTTGCCACTGGCGCTGATCTGCATCGGTGGCACCTTGTCCATGGCGGCGCTGCGCAAAAGCGGCAACATGGCGCTGAGTTCAAGCCTGGTGAAGATGATCGGCTTGCCGGTACTGGCGACGCTGGGCGCGTGGTTGTGGGGCTTTCGCGGCGCGGAATTGGGGATTCTGTTTCTGTACTTCGGCAGCCCGACCGCCGCTGCCAGTTTTGTGATGGCGCGGGCGGCCGAGGGCAATCATGAACTGGCGGCGGCGATTATCGTGATCACCACGCTGATGGCGGCGGTCACCACCAACGTCGGGATCTTTTTGTTGCAGTGGGGTGGGTGGATCTAGCCCTGACCAGCTTCGGCAATGGTTCTGCACGCAGGCTCGATGACTGGAGGTGCCTGGGTGGGATAATCCGTGGGTATCACCTGCACGGGTGTGGTCGCGACAAAGCCATCGGCAAAGGTTGCTTCGATAAACGTCGCTTTCCACCCGGTTTCCGGTTTGTCGATGAATACTCGCGTATTGAGCAGCCCCGTCAGTCTGACGTCCTCGGGTTCGTAACGGACGCCGCAGGGATATCGAAAATCCCGGGCAATCGGGTTTACCGCGGTCCATTGAACCACCCGCACCGGTGATTCAGAAAAGTGCAGCCCAAGTGATTGTGGGGCCAGATCCGGACCCGGCCGCACTGAAATGGTTGGCAGAGGTTTGTCCTGTTGCCAACGATTGATGGCCGGAATCAGCGAGTTCTCGACGAATTGGTTGATACCGTAGTGGCTGGCATTGGGTGCCACTCGCAGGGCTTTGGGGCCGGGTAGCTGATCGTAAAAAAACCTGGAGTTATCTGGCAGGAAGAAATCGTCGCTGCTGGCGTTGACGATGTATTTCGGTATCGCCAAACGTTCGGCATAGCCCGTATTGAGGTATTTCAGCGGATCTTCGATTTTCATTAATCGGGCGAAGTTTTCAGTCTTGATCTGTTGGGTGATGCCCTCGTGATGGTAGTCAAAGAACGCCAGTGGCCAGTTCTTGCCATAGCTTTGATAGGTATGCTCAAGCACGTTATCCATGCCCAGCACGTCGATGACAAATGGCACGATGGCTTTGACCCGGTCATCGGCAATGGCTGCCAGCCAGGTGGTCCAGCCACGTTTTGAGGCGCCGCTGGCAATGAAATGCTCTATCCCCCAGGGGCGCAGCTCCTTTTGCGCGAGGTCCATGGCCTTGACCATCGACACCACCATCGGCAGGCGCACCGACATGTACGGGCGCTGGTGCGGGTCTTCGAGAAAGAGTTTCCAGCTATGGGCGACGCTGGCATCTTCCGTGCGCGCTATGCCGTCATCGGCATAGGTCAGGTACTGGTTCGGGACGTTGCTGACTGAAATGACAATCGTGCGTGTGCTACGCGCCACTTCAAGGGCCATGGCTTCGGTAAAGTCCGTCGGTTCGTCGGCGTTGTCCGGCCCGGCGTTGGGGGTTCCGTTGTTGGCCACCAGCAGCGACTGGCCGTGCAGGGCATTGTCCGGGATGTAGATGTCCACAGTGTGTTTCCACTGGATGGGGCTTACCAGTCCTTGTGGCGACCATTGCTGGGAGGACAGGTCGAAACTGCGCTTCTCCACACCGGGATATGGCGTGTTGCCTTTGACGGAGTAAACCAGTGGGTTGGCGTCTTCGGCTTTTTTGTAGCAAGCAAGTACTTCGCTGAAGTCCTGGTTGCTGGCGTCGAAACACGCTTGGGTTGAGGCCTGTATCGAACTGCTGACGAGCAGGCTGGATAACATCAATTTTGACAATGCGAACCTGGCGTTCAATCCCATGGGAACCTTCCTTGTGATGCGGGGAAAGGTCCTGATCCTGAGTACAGCGAAGCTGCACCGACTGTTCCCCGTCGGTTTTTTTTTGTCGGCGCAGTGTGTCGAAAAGAGGCGTGGGGGAACAGGTTTGGCAGGGGGGCTTTTATTATCGAAATATGTGGTTGAACCGTTCAACCACAAGCGTTGCCGAGTGGGGTGATCACTCCGGCTTCTGATAGCTGTCGATCACTTCCTGCGCCGCGCGAAATGCATCAATCGCCGCCGGCACGCCGGCATACACCGCGCAATGCAGCAACGCCTCGCGAATTTCCTCCACGGTGCAGCCGTTGTTCAAGGCCCCACGCACGTGACCTTTCAATTCCTGCGGGCACTTGAGCGCGGTCAGGGCGGCGAGGGTGATCAGGCTGCGGGTTTTCAGCGGCAGGCCTTCGCGATTCCACACGCCGCCCCAGGCGTGTTCATTGACAAAGTCCTGCAGCGGTTGGGTGAACTCGGTTGCATTGCCCAGTGCGCGGTCGACGAAGGCGTCGCCCATTACTTGGCGACGAACTTCAACGCCGGTTTTTTTATTCTCGGTCATGGGACTTCCTTCTTATGGTGTTGGCGATGCCAGGCGCGTAGCGACGTGAACAGCAAAAACGCCATCAGCACCGGCAGGACGAAAAACAGCATCAGGTGTTCCAGCTTGCCGGCCAGTGGCATGCCGGTGGTGAACGACACCACGTGCAGCCCATACGCCAGGTACAGACCCAGAAACAGCAGGCCTTCGGCGCGGGTCACCCGGTAGCCGGAGTAGAACACCGGCAGGCACAGCGCCGCGACGCCGAGCATCACCGGCAGGTCGAAATCCAGGGCATTGGGCGACACCGACAGCGGCGACGGCGCCACCAGTGCGGTAAAGCCGAGCACGCCCAGGAGGTTGAACAGGTTGCTGCCAATCACGTTGCCCACGGCAATATCGCGTTCGCCGCGCATTGCCGCGATCAACGATGTGGCGAGCTCAGGCAGTGAGGTGCTGACGGCGACGATGGTCAGGCCGATGATCCGCTCCGACAACCCAAGATCGGTGGCGACCGCAACTGCGGCGCCCAGCAGCAAGTGCCCGGCGTACACCAGCATCGCCAGCCCGGCGACGATCATCAGCAGGCTGCTCAGCCATGGCGCTTGTGCATGATGGTCGTGACTCGATACCGGGCGTGCCGAGTGTCGCGACTGGCGCAGCAGCAACCCCAGGTAAATCGCCAGTGCCGTCAGCAGCATCACGCCGTCGACACGGGTCAGTTCTTCATTCCAGGCGAGCACGAACACCAGCAGGCTGGCACCGATCATCAGTGGAATATCCAGGCGCACCAATTGCCGGGAAACCCGCAAAGGAATGATCAGGGCGGACAGCCCGAGGGTTACGAGGATGTTGAAAATGCTGCTGCCGATCACGCTGCCGACGGCGATGTCGGCGTTGTGCGCCAGGGTCGCCTGCAGGCTGACCGCCATTTGCGGTGCACTGCTGCCGAGGGCGACGATGGTCAGGCCGATGATCAGCGGGCGTATGTGCAGCCGCGCGGCAATGCGTACAGCGGCGCGCACCATCAATTCGGCGCCGACAATCAGCAGGAGCAATCCGCTGAGCAATTCGATCACGCTGATCAGGGGTAAATCGGCTAGTCCGAAAATGGTCGGGGCTCCATCGGTCAGTCGTCGAGGGCTTGCACGCGAACCCGCGCGGTGCCGCTGCGCAGCATGCCCAAGCGCTCGGCGGCTTCCTTGGACAGGTCGATCAGGCGGCCCCGGGTGTGCGGACCGCGATCATTGATGCGCACCACGCAGGACTTGTCGTTATTCAGATTGGTGACCTTCACCCGTGTACCGAAGGGTAGCTGGCGATGGGCGGCGGTCATGGAATTCATGTTGAAACGCTCGCCGTTGGCGGTGCGTTTGCCTTGGTGTTTGGAGCCGTAGTACGACGCCACGCCGGTTTTGTCGTAGCCGTGCGGGTCGACGGTGTCGGTGCTGGCGCAACCGGCCAGGAGCGAGAGGAGGGCGCAGGCGCTGAACAGACGCTTCATTTGGGCGTTCCAAAAAACAAATGTGGGAGCGGGCTTGCTCGCGAATGCATTCTGACAGTCAACATTGAATTGAGTGCCAAACCGCATTCGCGAGCAAGCCCGCTCCCACAGGGAAAGGAGCCAGATTTTAGGGCTGGCTCCATTCTCATCAGCCTTCGAGCTTGCTTTTGAGCAATTCGTTCACTTGCTGCGGGTTGGCCTTGCCTTTGGAAGCTTTCATGGCCTGACCGACGAAGAAGCCGAACATCTTGCCGCGCTTGGCTTCGTCTGCCGCGCGGTATTGTTCGACCTGCTCGGCGTTGGCCGCGAGCATTTCGTCCAGCACCGCCGAGATCGCACCAGTGTCGGTCACTTGCTTGAGGCCGCGCTTGTCGATGATCTCGTCCGCGCTGCCTTCGCCGTTCGCCATCGCTTCGAACACCACCTTGGCGATTTTGCCGGAGATGGTGTTGTCCTTGATGCGCAGCAGCATGCCGCCCAGAAGCTCGGCGGAAACCGGCGACTGTTCGATGTCCAGGCCTTGCTTGTTGAGCAGGCTGCCCAACTCGACCATCACCCAGTTCGCCGCCAGCTTGGCGTCGCCGCCGATGCTTGCGACTTTCTCGAAGTAATCGGCTTGCTCGCGGCTGGTGGCCAGGACGCTGGCGTCGTAGACCGACAGACCGAACTGCGCCTGGAAACGCTCGCGCTTCTGCGGCGGCAATTCCGGCAGGGTGGCGCGCACGTCGTCGAGGAAGGTGTTTTCGATCACGACTGGCAGCAGGTCCGGATCAGGGAAGTAACGGTAGTCGTTGGCTTCCTCTTTGCTGCGCATCGGACGGGTTTCGTCCTTGTTCGGATCGTACAGGCGGGTCTGCTGGATCACTTTGCCGCCGTCTTCGATCAGCTCGATCTGACGCTGGATTTCGCTGTTGATCGCTTTTTCGATGAAACGGAACGAGTTGACGTTCTTGATCTCGCAGCGAGTACCGAACTCGACCTGGCCTTTCGGACGGATCGATACGTTGCAGTCGCAACGCAGCGAGCCTTCGGCCATGTTGCCGTCGCAGATGCCCAGGTAGCGCACCAGCGCGTGGATCGCCTTGACGTAAGCCACGGCTTCCTTGGCGCTGCGCATGTCCGGTTCGGAAACGATTTCCAGCAGCGGCGTACCGGCACGGTTCAGGTCGATGCCGCTGGCGCCGCTGAATTCTTCGTGCAGGCTTTTGCCGGCGTCTTCTTCAAGGTGCGCGCGGGTGATGCCGACACGTTTGACTGTGCCGTCTTCCAAGGCGATGTCCAGGTGGCCCTTGCCGACGATCGGCAATTCCATCTGGCTGATCTGGTAGCCCTTGGGCAGGTCCGGGTAGAAGTAGTTTTTACGGGCGAACACGTTGTGCTGGCCGATCTCGGCGTCAATCGCCAGACCGAACATCACCGCCATGCGCACCGCTTCCTGGTTCAGCACCGGCAGCACGCCGGGCATGCCCAGGTCTACCAGGCTGGCCTGGGTGTTCGGCTCGGAACCGAACGTGGTGGAACTACCGGAAAAGATTTTCGACCGGGTGGTGAGCTGGGTGTGAATCTCCAGCCCGATCACGACTTCCCATTGCATGTGTGTCTCCTCAGAAGCCGGTTGGGGTGCGGGTGTGCCAGTCAGTGTTGAGCTGATACTGGTGGGCAACGTTCAACAGGCGACCTTCCTGGAAATACGGGGCGAGCAGTTGCACGCCAACCGGCAGACCGTCGACAAAACCGGCCGGCATCGACAGGCCCGGCAGGCCGGCGAGGTTGGCGGTGATGGTGTAGACGTCTTCCAGGTACGCAGCGACCGGGTCGCTGTTCTTGGCGCCGAGCTTCCAGGCCGGGTTCGGCGTGGTTGGGCCGAGGATGATGTCGACCTCATTAAAGGCCGCCATGAAGTCGTTCTTGATCAAGCGACGGATCTTCTGCGCCTTGAGGTAATAGGCATCGTAGTAACCGGCGGACAGCGCGTAGGCACCGACCATGATCCGGCGCTGCACTTCCGCGCCGAAGCCTTCGCCACGGGAGCGCTTGTACAGGTCTTCCAGGTTTTTCGGGTCTTCGCAGCGATAGCCGAAGCGCACGCCGTCGAAACGCGACAGGTTGGAAGAGGCTTCCGCCGGGGCGATCACGTAGTACGCAGGAATCGCGTGCTGCATGTTCGGCAGGCTGATTTCCTTGATCACGGCGCCGAGCTTTTCCAGCTCCTTGATACTGTTGTGGATCAGTTCGGCAATGCGCGGGTCGAGACCGGCGCTGAAGTATTCCTTCGGCACACCGATGCGCAGGCCTTGCAGCGAGCCGTTGAGGCTGGCGCTGTAGTCCGGCACGGGTTCATCGATGCTGGTGGAGTCGTTCGGATCGAAGCCGGCCATACCTTGCAACAAAATCGCGCAGTCTTCGGCCGTGCGTGCCAACGGGCCACCCTGATCGAGGCTGGAGGCGTAGGCGATCATGCCCCAGCGTGAAACGCGACCGTACGTCGGTTTCAGGCCGGTGAGGTTGGTCAGGGCCGCCGGCTGGCGGATCGAACCGCCGGTGTCGGTGCCGGTGGCTGCCGGCAACAGACGAGCGGCCACCGCCGCCGCCGAACCACCGGACGAACCGCCCGGCACGTGTTCCAGGTTCCACGGGTTCTTCACCGCGCCGTAGTAGCTCGACTCGTTGGCCGAACCCATGGCGAATTCGTCCATGTTGGTCTTGCCCAGGGTCACGGCCCCGGCGGCGGCCAGCTTGGCGACGACAGTGGCGTCGTACGGTGCCTTGAAGTTGTCGAGCATCTTCGAGCCGCAACTGGTGCGAATGCCCTGGGTGCAGAACAGGTCTTTGTGGGCGATCGGCGCGCCGAGCAGGGCGCCGCTCTCACCATTGGCCCGGCGGGCGTCAGCGGCTTTCGCCTGCGTCAGCGCCAGGTCTTCGGTGAGGCTGATGAAACTGTTGAGCTGTGGATCGAGCTGGGCGATGCGCGCCAGCAGGACTTTGGTCAGCTCTTCGGAGGAAAACTTTTTATCGGCGAGTCCGCGGGCGATCTCGGCCAGAGTCAATTGATGCATTGCAGGCTCTTTCCCTTTAGTCGATGACTTTCGGAACCAGGTACAGGCCGTTTTCGACCGCTGGTGCGATGGACTGGTAGGCCTCGCGGTTATTGGTCTCGGTCACGACGTCCGCGCGCAGGCGCTGGCTGGCTTCCAGCGGGTGGGCCAGCGGTTCGATACCGTCGGTATTGACCGCCTGCATTTCGTCGACCAGCCCGAGAATGCTGTTGAGGGCCGAAGTGATGTGTGGAAGATCGGCATCATTGAGGCCCAGACAGGCCAGATGAGCGATTTTTTCCACGTCGGAGCGTTCTAGCGCCATTGGGATTCTCCAGTGGAAAACAAAACGGACCGCGTCCGTGTGTTAGATTGTCGGAACACTACCGCACTTCTACGGTCATAAGGCCGCGATTGTGGGGCTTGGTGCACAGAAAAGCGTCCAATTTAACATATTGGCGCCTTGCCCAAAATCCCTGTCGTTGTTAGAGTTTGCCGCACTTTTTTACCCACGCGTTGCCTAGGGTCCCTTTCCCATGTTCAAGAAACTGCGTGGCATGTTTTCCAGCGATCTTTCCATTGACCTGGGCACTGCCAACACCCTTATTTACGTGCGCGAGCGCGGTATCGTCCTGAATGAGCCCTCCGTTGTGGCCATTCGGACACACGGTAACCAGAAAAGTGTCGTTGCTGTCGGCACCGAAGCCAAGCGCATGCTCGGCCGTACTCCGGGCAACATTGCTGCCATTCGTCCGATGAAGGACGGCGTGATCGCCGACTTCAGCGTGTGCGAAAAAATGCTGCAGTATTTTATCAACAAGGTTCACGAAAACAGCTTTCTGCAGCCTAGCCCGCGCGTGTTGATCTGCGTTCCATGCAAATCCACCCAGGTTGAGCGTCGCGCCATCCGTGAATCGGCCCTTGGTGCCGGTGCCCGTGAAGTGTTCCTGATCGAAGAGCCAATGGCCGCTGCGATCGGTGCCGGCCTGCCGGTTGAAGAAGCCCGCGGCTCGATGGTCGTGGATATCGGTGGCGGTACCACCGAAATCGCGCTGATCTCCCTGAACGGTGTGGTTTACGCCGAATCCGTACGCGTTGGCGGCGATCGCTTCGACGAAGCGATCATCACCTACGTGCGTCGCAACTACGGCAGCCTGATCGGTGAGTCCACCGCCGAGCGCATCAAGCAGGAAATCGGTACGGCCTACCCGGGTGGCGAAGTTCGCGAAGTCGACGTTCGTGGCCGTAACCTGGCCGAAGGCGTTCCACGTGCATTCACCCTGAACTCCAACGAAGTGCTGGAAGCTCTGCAAGAGTCCCTGGCAACCATCGTTCAGGCCGTGAAAAGCGCCCTGGAGCAATCGCCTCCGGAACTGGCTTCCGACATCGCCGAGCGCGGCCTGGTACTGACCGGTGGTGGCGCCTTGCTGCGTGACCTGGACAAATTGCTGGCCCAGGAAACCGGTCTGCCGGTGATCGTTGCCGAAGACCCGCTGACCTGCGTTGCTCGCGGCGGTGGCCGTGCATTGGAAATGATGGATAAACACACCATGGATCTGCTTTCCAGCGAATAAGTTGCCGGATCGCTTCTATGCTGTTGAGCGCGCAGGCGGCACTTTGCAGTGCTGCCTGTTCGCGTTTATCTTCTGTCAGTCTGCATCCAGGCCGGATTGCTGCCGTATGAATAAACAGAACATTTGCCTGGGAGGAGCGGCTTATTAAACCGCTTTTCACCAAGGGCCCTTCACTGGGCGTGCGCCTGTTGGTGCTGGTCGTGCTATCGGTCGCGCTGATGGTGGTCGATGCCCGTTTCAGTCTGCTCAAGCCTGCACGCAGCCAGATGTCGCTGGTGCTGATGGACGCCTACTGGATCACCGACCTGCCCGGACGACTCTGGGAAGGCGTTGCCAGTCAGTTTGGCAGCCGGACCGAACTCGTCGCCGAAAACGAAAAACTCAAGACCGAGAACCTGCTGTTGCAGGGGCGCATGCAGAAGCTTGCCGCCCTGACCGAGCAGAACGTTCGGCTGCGCGAGTTGCTCAACTCTTCGGCACTGGTCAACGAGAAGGTCGAAGTGGCCGAGTTGATCGGCATGGACCCCAACCCCTTCACCCATCGCATCATCATCAACAAAGGTGAGCGCGACGGCGTGGTCCTCGGTCAGCCGGTACTCGACGCCCGCGGCCTGATGGGCCAGGTGGTCGAGTTGATGCCCTACACCTCCCGTGTCCTGTTGCTGACCGACACCACCCACAGCATTCCGGTGCAGGTGAACCGTAACGGTTTGCGGGCGATTGCCAGCGGCACAGGCAACCCGGAGCGCCTCGAGTTGCGGCATGTGGCCGATACCGCCGACATCAAGGAAGGCGACTTGCTGGTCAGCTCCGGTCTCGGTCAGCGTTTTCCGGCCGGGTACCCGGTGGCGACGGTCAAGGAAGTGATTCACGATTCCGGCCAGCCGTTTGCCATTGTCCGAGCCGTTCCGACCGCCGCCTTGAATCGCAGCCGCTACCTGCTGCTGGTGTTCAGCGACAACCGGACTGCCGAAGAGCGCGTCAACGCTGCCGCCCAGGCCCAGGAAAGCCTGGATGCACAGGGCGGTGGGCCGACCATGCCGGCGACGGTTCCTAAGCTGGTCAGCCCCGCGGTCCCCGCTGCACCGGCCGCCGCACCGGCGATACCTGCCACGGCGGCGCCTGCAGCGACTGCCCCCGCCAAGCCAGCCACCACGCCAGCCAAGCCTGCGGCCACGCATCCTGCGGCGGCTAAACCGCCGGCGGCGCAACCCGCTGCCGCGAAGCCTGCCGCCAAACCGCCAGTCTCCGCGCCGGCCACTCCAGTGGGAAGAGAATAATGGGCGGTGTAAAAGCATCCCGAAACGGCTGGATAGTCTGGCTGACGTTCGCCGTCGGTCTACTCCTCAGCGTTTCGCCTTTGCCGCAATTCATGGAAATCCTGCGCCCGCTGTGGCTGGCCCTGTTGCTGGCATTCTGGGCGTTGAACCTGCCGCAGACCGTCGGGATGGTGACGGCGTTCTGCCTGGGGCTGGCTGAAGACGTGCTCTACGGTACCTTGCTGGGTCAGAATGCCTTGATCCTGACGCTCATCACCTATCTGGTGCTGGCGCTGCAACAACGCCTGCGGATGTTCCCGATGTGGCAGCAGAGCCTGGTGATCCTGGTGATCTTCGGCCTCGCCCAGCTTGTACAACTCTGGCTCAGTGCCTTGACCGGCAATCGTCAGCCGACGCTGGCGTTGGTATTGCCGGCACTGGTCAGTGCATTGCTCTGGCCCTGGATCAGTTTCGGTTTGCGCGGATTGCGTCGACGCTACAAAATCAATTAATTCGCTCAGGCATTAGACAGGGAGAGGTCTTGATGAAACGGTTGTACCTCGCCTCTGGCTCGCCACGCCGGCGTGAATTGCTCACGCAGATCGGCGTTCCGTTCTCCGCCGTCAGTGCGGACATCGATGAAACTCCTATAGATCAAGAATCCCCGTCGGCCTATGTCGAGCGTCTGGCGCGCGGCAAGGCCGAGGCCGGGCGCGGCAGCGTCGTGTCTGACGAACCGTTCTGCGTGCTCGGCGCCGATACCGCCGTGGTGCTCGATGGAAAAATTCTCGGCAAACCGGTTGATCAAGCGGATGCCTGCGCCATGCTGATGATGTTGTCAGGGTGTGAGCATGAAGTCCTGACTGCGATTGCGGTGCTTGATGGCGAACGCTGCGAGTCCCGGGTTGTCACCAGTCTCGTGCGCTTTCGGGATATCAGTCGCGATGAAGCCGTGGCCTACTGGGCCAGCGGTGAACCACAGGACAAGGCGGGCGGTTATGGCATTCAAGGACTGGGTGCGGTGTTTGTCGCCGGGCTCAATGGAAGTTATTCAGCGGTGGTCGGACTACCGCTTTGCGAAACCGCGGAACTGCTCGGCCATTTCGGCATACCCTGTTGGCAAACCCGGAACGCACACTAAGCAACGTTCTGAACAGATGCGGCCATTATCGTGAACATGCCTGAACGAGACCCTGCCATGAGTGAAGAGATCCTGATCAACATCACGCCGATGGAGTCGCGCGTGGCGGTGGTCGAAAACGGTGTCCTGCAAGAGGTCCACGTCGAGCGTACGCAAAAGCGCGGGATCGTCGGCAACATCTATAAAGGCAAAGTCGTGCGGGTATTGCCGGGGATGCAGGCGGCATTCGTCGATATCGGCCTGGATCGTGCGGCGTTCATTCACGCGTCGGAAATTTCCCTGCGCGAAGGCCCGGCGGTCGAGAGCATCAGCGCACTGGTGCACGAAGGCCAGAGCCTGGTGGTGCAAGTGACCAAGGACCCGATCGGTTCCAAAGGCGCACGCCTGACCACCCAGCTGTCGATCCCTTCACGCTACCTGGTGTACATGCCGCGCACGGCCCATGTCGGGATATCCCTGAAGATCGAAGACGAAGCCGAGCGCGAACGTCTCAAGCAAGTGGTCACCGATTGCGTGGCCAAGGAAGGTATCAAGGAGGCTGGCGGTTTCATCCTGCGTACGGCAGCCGAAGGCGCCGGCGCCGATGAAATCCTCATGGACATCCGTTACCTGCGAAGGCTCTGGGATCAGATCAGCGCCCAGATCAAAACCATCAGCGCGCCCAGCGTGATCTACGAAGACCTCGGTCTGGCGCTGCGCACCCTGCGTGACCTGGTAAGCCCGAAGATCGAGAAGATCCGCATCGACTCCCGGGAAACCTTCCAGAAGACCACGCAATTCGTCGCCGAATTGATGCCGGAGATTGCCGACCGTCTGGAGCATTACCCGGGCGAGCGGCCGATTTTCGACCTGTATGGCGTCGAAGACGAAATCCAGAAGGCCCTCGAACGCAAGGTCCCGCTCAAGTCCGGCGGATATCTGGTGGTCGACCCTGCGGAAGCCATGAGCACCATCGACGTCAATACCGGGGCGTTCGTCGGCCATCGCAACCTCGAAGAAACCATCTTCAAGACCAACCTCGAAGCCGCGACGGCCATCGCCCGTCAATTGCGCCTGCGCAACCTCGGCGGCATCATCATCATCGACTTCATCGACATGGAAGATGAAGAGCACCAGCGCCAGGTGCTGCGCACGCTCGAGAAGCAACTGGAACGCGATCACGCCAAGACCAACATCATCGGTATCACCGAGTTGGGCCTGGTGCAGATGACCCGCAAGCGCACCCGCGAAAGCCTTGAACAGGTCTTGTGCGAGCCGTGCAATGCCTGTCAGGGGCGCGGCAAGCTCAAGACGCCGGAAACAGTGTGCTACGAAATCTTTCGCGAAATCCTGCGTGAGGCTCGCGCCTATCAGGCGGAGGGCTATCGTGTATTGGCCAACCAGAAAGTTGTCGACCGCCTGCTCGATGAAGAGTCGGGCAACGTCGCCGAGCTGGAAGGGTTTATCGGGCGCACCATCCGTTTCCAGGTCGAAACCATGTATTCCCAGGAACAATACGACGTGGTGCTGCTCTGAAGCATTTCGTATTGATTATTCCAGAATGGCTGGCCTCGGCTTTTTGCAAAACTTTTGCCATGGGGGCCATCTGACATGGACCGTCTGACACGCATTTTGGCCGCACTGACCCGCTGGGGTCTGGGCCTGTGCGCGTTGGTTTTGGTGTTGATGGCGCTCTACGTCAGCCTTGGCCGGGAACTGACTCCGCTGGTCGCCGAGTACCGTGCCGATATCGAAACCAAAGCCAGCGATGCCTTGGGCATGCCGCTGCAAATCGGCGAACTGGAAGGCAACTGGAGTGGATTCGCCCCCATATTGATGGCGCACGACGTGACCGTCGGCGAGGGCGCCAATGCCCTGCACCTGGATCAGGTGCGCGCGGTGCCGGACCTTTGGGCCAGTCTGCTGGCGCGTGAGGTACGCATCGCTCATCTGGAACTCAGTGGCCTGAAGATCAGCGTCAAGGAGGGCGACGATGGTCAATGGGCGCTGGAAGGTTTGCCGATGCAACAGGATCAACCGGTCGATCCGCAACAGTTGCTCAATCGCATGCAGATGATCCAGCAACTGTCGGTACTCGACAGCCAGGTGACCTTGCAGCCCTTTGCACGGTCGCCGCTGACCCTGACCTACGTCGGCCTGAATCTGAAAACCGGTGCGTCGCGGCAGCGTCTCGACGCCCGCCTGACCCTGCCCGACGGCCAGCCTGTGGCCATGAGCCTGCGTACCCGCATTCGAGCCAGTCAATGGCAGGACGGTGAAGCCGAGTTCTACCTGAGCCTGCCGCAAAGCGACTGGTCGAAGTGGCTGCCCGAGCGCGTCAGCCAGCAATGGAATTTCTCCGAGATCAAGGCCGGCGGCGAGCTTTGGCTGACCTGGGGCAAAGGCGTCTTGCAAAGCGCTGCAGTGCGCTTGAACGCGCCACAACTCAAGGGCGCCTACGCCGAGCGCAAGCCGATCCAGATCAACAACCTGGCGCTCAATGGTTACTTCCAGCGCAGTGCCGAAGGCATGCAGGTGACCCTGGATTCCCTGGCAATGAATCTGGGCGACGTCCGCTGGGAAACGCATTTGCAGCTCAAGCAAAGCGCCGCCACCGACAAGACCGAAGAACTCTGGCATCTACAGGCCGACCGGGTCGACCTGACCCCGCTCACGCCGCTGCTCAATGCCCTGGCGCCGTTTCCGCAAGGCTTTGCCACCGTTGTCGAGCGGCTCAAGGTGCAGGGCGGACTGCGCAATGTATTGATCGACGTGCGACCCAATGCCACCGACGACAGCAAGTTCAGCTTTGCCGCCAACCTCGACCAGGTGGGTTTCGATGCCTATCACGGTGCGCCGGCGGCGCGAAATGTCAGCGGCAGCATCAGCGGTGACCTGGGGCACGGCGAGCTGCGCATGGACAGCAAGGACTTCATGCTGCACCTGGACCCGATTTTCGCCAAGCCATGGCAGTATATTCAGGCTAACGCGCGGCTGACCTGGAAACTCGATAAAGAAGGTTTCACCCTGATTGCGCCGTATCTGAAGGTGCTGGGCGAGGAGGGCAAGATTGCCGGCGACTTCCTGATTCGCCTGCATTTCGATGACTCCCAGGAAGACTACATGGACCTGCGGGTTGGCCTGGTGGACGGTGACGGTCGCTACACCGCCAAATACCTGCCGACGGTCCTCAGCCCGGCGCTGGATGAATGGCTGCGTACGGCGATTCTCAAGGGCGCGGTGGACCAGGGCTTCTTCCAGTATCAAGGGTCGCTCAGCCACGGTGCCGCAGACGTCGATCGCAGCATCAGCCTGTACTTCAAGGTTCACGATGCCGAACTGGCCTTCCAGCCGGGCTGGCCCCATGTCAGCAAGGTCAGCGGCGATGTGTTTGTCGAAGACAGCGGCGTGCGGATCCTGGCCAGCAAAGGCCAATTGCTCGATACCCAGGTCAGGGATGTTTACGTCAACATCCCCCATGTGCCTGCCGGGCAGAACGTTCATTTGTTCCTCGATGGCGGATTTGCCGGTGGTTTGGGCGATGGCCTGAAAATCCTTCAGGAAGCGCCAATCGGCACTGGGGCGACCTTTGCCGGCTGGGAAGGCGAGGGTGAGCTGAC
This sequence comes from Pseudomonas sp. PDM27, assembly GCF_019219205.1. Classification (NCBI taxonomy): domain Bacteria; kingdom Pseudomonadati; phylum Pseudomonadota; class Gammaproteobacteria; order Pseudomonadales; family Pseudomonadaceae; genus Pseudomonas; species Pseudomonas sp. PDM27. The sequence continues at coordinate 168,817 of NZ_JAHUWF010000004.1, forward strand.
AGGCAAGTTGAAGCTGGATATTCCGCTGGCAAAAGGCGAGGAACCGAAGATCCTCGTCGACTTCAAGACGGCCAAGGCTCGCTTGAAACTCGCCGAACCGGTGCTGGAGCTGACCCAGCTCAAAGGTGACTTCCGTTTCGACAGCGCCAAAGGCCTGAGCGGGGAGCACATCAGCGCCCGGGCATTCGACAAGCCGGTCACCGCACAGATTTTTGCCGATGGCAGCCCCGGTAAGCTCAATACCCGGGTGACCGCGTCGGGCCAGGTCGAGGTGAAGAAATTGACCGAATGGCTGAAGGTGACCCAGCCTCTGCCGGTGAGTGGCGTGATCCCTTATCACCTGCAACTGACCCTCGCTGGCCCCGACAGCCAATTGCTGGTCAACTCCAACCTCAGGGGCGTGGCGGTCGATTTGCCTGCGCCCTTCGGCATGGCCGCCGATGCCGGGCGCGACACGATGTTTCGCATGACGTTGCAGGGCGACGAGCGGCGCTATTGGGTCAACTACGGGGATCTGGCGAGTTTCACCTTTGCGGCCCCGGCCAACAATTTCGCCGACGGTCGCGGGGACTTGTTCCTCGGCGGCGGCGAGGCTGTGTTGCCGGGCACCAAAGGCCTGCGAGTACGGGGCGTGTTGTCGGAACTGGACGTAGGCCCGTGGAAGGATCTGGTGGATAAATACGCCGGGCAGGACCCCGGCGGCAGCGCCAAGCAATTGCTCAGCGGTGCGGATTTCAAGGTGGGCAAACTCAGCGGTATCGGCACCACGCTCGATCAGGCTTCGATCCAGCTGGCGCGCAAACCCTCCGCCTGGGCGCTGCAACTCGACAGCCAGCAGGTCAAGGGCAGCGCCAACCTGCCCGATTCGAAGGCCACGCCAATCGCGATCAATCTGCAAACCGTGCGCCTGCCGGCACCGGACCCGACCGTACTGGCCGATGAGAACTCGCCGGACCCGCTGGCGTCGGTGGACCCGACGAAAATCCCCGCGATGGACATCGCGATCAATCAGTTATTCCAGGGCCAGGATCTGGTCGGTACCTGGTCGCTGAAGGTTCGCCCGACGCCCAGGGGCATTGTGTTCAACTCGCTGGATCTGGGACTCAAGGGCATGCTGCTGGTGGGCAGTGGTGGCTGGGAAGGCGTACCCGGCGCCAGCAACAGCTGGTACAAGGGCCGCATCAGCGGCAAGAACCTGGCCGATGTGCTCAAGGGCTGGGGCTTTGCGCCGAGCGTCACCAGCAAGGACTTCTATATGGATGTCGATGGCCGCTGGCCCGGTTCGCCGGCGTGGGTGGCGACCAAGCGTTTCTCCGGCTCGCTCGATGCGACACTCAATCAGGGCCAGTTCGTCGAAGTCGAAGGCAGTGCCCAGGCGCTGCGGGTATTTGGTTTGCTCAACTTCAACTCCATCGGCCGGCGCCTGCGCCTGGATTTCTCCGACCTGTTCGGTAAAGGCCTGAGTTATGACCGGGTCAAGGGGCTGCTGGTCGGGACGAATGGTGTGTATGTCACCCGTCAGCCGATCCAGCTGACTGGCCCATCGAGCACTATCGAACTCGACGGCACGCTGAACATGGTGGCCGATCAGATCGATGCGAAACTGATGGTGACCTTGCCGGTGACCAATAACCTGCCGATTGCCGCGCTGATCGTCGGCGCACCGGCGGTTGGCGGGGCGTTGTTCCTGATCGACAAGCTGATCGGTGACCGGGTCTCTCGTTTCGCCAGTGTGAAGTACACCGTCAAAGGGCCGTGGAAAGAACCGAAAATCACCTTCGACAAGGCTTTTTGAAAAACCATTTTCCAGACCTATGGAGTAGCATGGCCGTACGGTTCACCTGTAGGAGCTGCCGCAGGCTGCGATCTTTTTACCTTTATTTTTCAAGATCAAAGATCGCAGCCTGCGGCAGCTCCTACAGGAACGCATTGTTTCAATAGGGAAAAGGCCATGTCTGTAGCGGTGATTCAAATGGTCAGCCAGAGCGATGTGCTGGCCAATCTGGCCCAGGCCCGTCGACTGCTCGAACAAGCAGCCGCTGGCGGTGCGAAACTCGCGGTATTGCCGGAAAATTTCGCCGCCATGGGCCGGCGCGACGTTTCCGACATCGGGCGCGCCGAAGCCTTGGGCGAAGGCCCGATCCTGCCCTGGTTGAAACAGACCGCACGCGACCTCAAGTTATGGATAGTGGCCGGCACATTGCCGTTGCCGCCGGTGGATCAGCCGACGGCGAAGGCGCATGCCTGTTCGTTGCTGGTCGATGACCAGGGCGAAACGGTGGCGCGCTACGACAAGCTGCACCTGTTCGATGTGGATGTGGCGGACAATCGTGGCCGTTACCGTGAATCCGATGACTATGCTTATGGCAGCGCAGTCGTCGTGGCGGACACACCGGTCGGTCGGGTCGGCCTGACGGTTTGCTATGACCTGCGCTTTCCCGAGCTGTACAGCGAACTGCGCGCTGCCGGCGCGGAGCTGATAACCGCTCCCTCGGCCTTCACGGCGGTGACCGGAGCGGCGCATTGGGATGTGCTGATTCGTGCGCGAGCCATCGAGACCCAATGTTATGTGCTTGCGGCTGCCCAGGGCGGCACGCATCCGGGACCGCGGGAAACCTTCGGGCATGCCGCCATCGTCGACCCGTGGGGCCGTGTGCTGGCACAACAGGATCAAGGCGAGGCCGTGCTGCTGGCCGAACGCGACAGCAGCGAACAGGCGTCCATCCGGGCGCGGATGCCGGTGTCCAGTCACCGGCGCTTTTTCTCGCAGGGCGCCCAGCGGCCTGCATCAGAAACACGAATTTAAGGCGTAAAGCATATGAGCGAGTTGTTGTCCTCAGTCAGTGAACACCTGCTGGCGCCCGGTGGCGTCACGATCGAGAGCCTGCAAGGCGTGCTCGGCGATCTGGCCGGGCCGGGCATCGATGCTGCCGACCTGTATTTCCAGGGGCAGATCTCCGAGTCCTGGGCGCTGGAAGACGGCATCGTCAAGGAAGGCAGCTTCAACCTTGACCAGGGTGTTGGCGTGCGTGCGCAATCGGGTGAGAAAACCGGTTTTGCCTACAGCAATGCCATCACCCTTGAAGCCCTGGGCGCGGCGGCGCGTGCCGCCCGTTCGATTTCCCGGGCCGGGCAGCACGGTACGGTGCAGGCATTCACCAGCCAGGATGTCGCGCAGTTGTATGCGCCGGACAACCCCCTGGAAGTCCTGACCCGTGCCGAAAAGGTCGATTTGCTCAAGCGCGTCGACGCCGCGACCCGCGCCCTCGACCCACGCATCCAGCAGGTCACCGTGAGCATGGCCGGTGTCTGGGAGCGGATTCTGGTGGCGTCCACCGACGGCGGCCTGGCGGCGGATGTACGCCCGCTGGTGCGTTTCAACGTCAGCGTGATCGTCGAGCAGAACGGTCGCCGCGAGCGCGGCGGTCATGGCGGTGGCGGCCGGACCGATTACCGCTATTTCCTTGGTGAAGACCGCGCAATGGGTTATGCCCGTGAAGCGTTGCGCCAGGCGCTGGTCAACCTTGAAGCCATTCCGGCGCCTGCCGGTACCTTGCCGGTGGTACTCGGCTCCGGCTGGTCGGGCGTGCTGCTGCACGAAGCCGTCGGTCACGGTCTGGAAGGCGACTTCAACCGCAAGGGCAGTTCGGCTTATAGCGGTCGCATGGGCGAGATGGTTGCCTCCAAGCTATGCACCATCGTCGATGACGGCACCCTGGCCGGTCGTCGCGGTTCGCTGAGCGTCGATGACGAAGGCACCCCGACCGAGTGCACCACGCTGATCGAAAACGGCGTACTCAAGGGCTACATGCAGGACAAGCTCAACGCCCGTCTGATGGGTGTGGCGCGTACCGGTAACGGTCGTCGCGAGTCTTATGCGCACCTGCCGATGCCGCGCATGACCAACACCTACATGCTCGCCGGCGAAAGCGATCCGCAAGAAATCATCGCCTCGGTGAAACGCGGCATCTATTGCGCCAACCTTGGCGGCGGTCAGGTGGACATCACCAGCGGCAAGTTCGTGTTCTCCACCAGCGAGGCGTACCTGATCGAGGACGGCAAGATCACCGCTCCGGTCAAGGGTGCGACCCTGATCGGCAATGGGCCGGAAGCCATGAGCAAGGTGTCGATGGTCGGTAATGATCTGTCGCTGGACAGCGGCGTGGGCACATGTGGCAAGGATGGGCAGTCGGTGCCGGTGGGTGTCGGCCAGCCAACGCTGAAGATTGATGCGATCACCGTGGGTGGCACGGGGTCGTAAGGAGATACACCGCCTTTGTAGGAGCTGCCGAAGGCTGCGATCTTTTGATCTTTAAAAAGCAAAGATCGCAGCCTTCGGCAGCTCCTACAAGGGCTGCGATGACTTAACGCAGTCCGCGTTGAGTCTCGTCCAGCTCACGGATGTACTTGAAGATTTTACGGCTGGAAGCAGGAGGCTTGTTTTGCGCAACCTCATGCTGGGCCTGACGGATCAGGGAGCGCAGTTGCTGGCGATCCGCGTCGGGATATTCGACGACGAATTTTTCCAGTACGGCGTCGTCACCGGCAATCAGACGATCGCGCCAGCGTTCCAGGTTATGGAAGCGTTCGTTGTATTGACGGGTGGAGGCATCGAGTTGATCGAGCAGAACCAGAATCGCGTCAGTGTCCTGATCGCGCATCAGTTTGCCGATGAACTGAAGGTGCCGTTTACGCGCGATGTTCGCGGTGTGCTTGGGCGCATCGGCCAGGGCCCGGCGCAATCCGTCGGTCAATGGCAGTTTGTTGAGCAAGTCAGGCTTGAGCGTTGTAAGGCGCTCGCCGAGGTCAACCAGAGCATGCAGCTCGCGTTTGACCTGGGATTTGCTTTTTTCTCCCGTATCGAGGGAGTCGTCGTAAGAATCAACCATGGTGGCAGTCCGCAAAGAAACGCCGCCATGATAACCAGTCGGGGGCCGCTTGTCCGGCCCGGTCGCTCGATGACCGTTACCGAAAGCAGAATTTGAGTGGAGAACAGCATGAGTGCAGTTGAAAGCGTCGGCCCACAAGCATTGCCGGCACTGCAGGAACAGGTCGAGCAGATCATCGCTGAAGCCAGGCGCCAGGGGGCCAGCGCCTGTGAAGTGGCCGTCTCCCTGGAGCAGGGCCTTTCGACGTCGGTGCGCCAGCGTGAAGTCGAAACGGTCGAGTTCAATCGCGATCAGGGTTTTGGCATCACCCTGTACGTAGGCCAGCGCAAGGGCTCGGCCAGCACCTCGGCCAGCGGTCCGGAAGCGATTCGCGAAACGGTGGCCGCGGCTCTGGCTATCGCCAAACACACCTCGGAAGACGAAGCCTCGGGCCTGGCCGATGCCGCGTTGATGGCGCGGGATCTTCAGGATTTCGACCTGTTTCACCAGTGGGACATCACGCCGGAGCAAGCCATCGAGCAGGCCCTGGTCTGTGAAGCCGCGGCGTTTGCCGCCGACAGCCGGATCAAGAACGCCGACGGTACCACCCTCAGCACCCATCAGGGTTGCCGCGTTTATGGCAACAGTCACGGGTTTATCGGTGGTTATGCTTCAACTCGCCACAGCCTCAGCTGCGTGATGATTGCCGAAGCGGACGGCCAGATGCAGCGTGATTACTGGTACGACGTGAACCGTCAGGGCAACTTGCTGGCCGATCCGGTGAGCATCGGCCAGCGTGCCGCGCAACGGGCGGCAAGCCGTCTGGGCGCGCGCCCGGTGCCGACCTGCGAGGTGCCGGTGCTGTTTTCCGCAGAGTTGGCGGGTGGCCTGTTCGGCAGTTTCCTGTCGGCGATTTCCGGCGGCAGCCTGTATCGCAAGTCGTCGTTCCTTGAAGGCACGCTGGGGCAGAAGCTGTTTCCGGAGTGGCTGACCATCGACGAGCGCCCACACTTGATGCGTGCCATGAGCAGTGCGGCGTTCGATGGTGATGGTCTGGCAACCTACGCCAAACCGTTCGTCGAAAAAGGCGAGTTGGTGTCGTACATCCTCGGCACCTACTCCGGCCGCAAGCTCGGTATGCCGAGCACCGCCAATGCCGGCGGCGTGCACAACCTGTTCGTCACCCATGGCGAAGAAGACCAGGCGGCCTTGCTGCGGCGCATGGGGCGCGGGCTGTTGGTGACCGAGCTGATGGGGCAGGGCCTGAACATGGTGACCGGTGACTATTCCCGCGGCGCGGCGGGTTACTGGGTCGAGAACGGCGAAATCCAGTTCGCGGTCCAGGAAGTGACCATTGCGGGCAACATGCGCGACATGTTCAAGCAGATCGTGGCCGTGGGTAATGATCTTGAGTTGCGTAGCAACATTCGTACAGGCTCGGTGCTGATCGAGCGGATGACGGTGGCGGGCAGTTAAGCCTCCCCGTTACACAAAAGGCGCGCCACCCATTGGGTGGCGCGCTTTTTTTTGACTACAACACAGATCCCCTGTGGGAGCGGGCTTGCTCGCGAAGGCGGTGTGTCAGTTGAAGTGATGTTGACTGACACTCCCTCTTCGCGAGCAAGCCCGCTCCCACAGGGGGTAACCTGTCTCCATGGCTTGTTTTGGTTCTCATTATCATATAATAATAAATCTCATTACCGAATGAGCCCGGATCATGAGTAGTGTCTTGCACGAGCTGCCTTACCTCGAAAGCTGGCGCTGGATGAGTCGCCAGATCCGTTGCGCGATGAATCCCGACGAGCCTCGCCTGATCGACCACTACCTGGCCGAAGGCCGGTATCTGGCGGCCTGCACGGCAACCTCACCCTGGACCGTCGCCGAAACTTCCTTCCGTTTGTTACTCGACACCGCCGCTGATGTCGCGCTGCCGTGGCATTGGCGCACGTACTGTCTCGACCAGGCCTGGCGCCCGCTGCGCGAACTGGAGCGCCTTTCTCTTTGCAAATGCCGCCTCAAGCGCTGGCAGAGCTACACCTGGCAACTGGCGACGAGCGAGTTGCAACCCTCGATTCCTCTCATAGAACTGGTGCAAGGATCTACAGATGACCAAGACACGTATTGAGCGCGACAGCATGGGCGAGCTTCAGGTCCCGGAAGACGCCCTCTACGGCGCACAGACTCAACGTGCGGTGGATAACTTCCCGATCAGCGGCAAGCCGATGCCCGTGCAGTTCATTCGCGCGCTGATCCTGGCCAAGGCCGCGGCGGCCCGCGCCAACATCGAGCTCAAGCAAATCGGCGAAGCCCAGGGCAAGGCCATTGTCGATGCGGCCCAAGGCCTGCTCGAAGGCGATTTCATGCAGCACTTTCCGGTGGATGTCTTCCAGACCGGTTCGGGCACCAGTTCCAACATGAACGCCAACGAAGTGATCGCCACGCTGGCCAGCCGCTTGCTCGGCGAGGCGGTGAACCCCAACGATCACGTCAACTGTGGCCAAAGCAGCAACGACATTATTCCGACCACCATCCACGTCAGTGCGGCGCTGGCGTTGCATGAGCAATTGTTGCCGGCGCTGACGCACCTGGTGCAGGTCATCGAGCGCAAGGCCGGGCAGGTTCATCACCACGTCAAGACCGGGCGTACGCACCTGATGGACGCGATGCCGGTGCGCATGAGTCAGGTGCTCAACGGTTGGGCGCAACAGCTCAAGGCCAACATCGGCCTGCTGCAAGGTTTGCAGCCAAGCCTGCAATCCCTGGCCCAGGGCGGCACGGCGGTGGGTACGGGCGTCAACGCCCACCCCGAGTTCGCGGCGCGCTTCAGCCAGCAGCTGAGCACATTGACCCGGGTTCAGTTCCAGCCAGGCAAGGACCTGTTCGCGCTCATTGGCTCTCAGGACACCGCCGTCGCGGTCTCCGGGCAACTGAAGGCGACTGCCGTGTCGCTGATGAAAATCGCCAACGACCTGCGCTGGATGAACTCCGGCCCGCTGGCCGGCCTTGGCGAGATCGAACTGGAAGCCTTGCAACCGGGCTCTTCGATCATGCCGGGCAAGGTCAACCCGGTCATTCCGGAGGCTACCGCAATGGTCGCGGCCCAGGTTATCGGCAACGACAGCGTGATCACCATCGCCGGTCAGTCGGGCAACTTCGAACTGAACGTGATGCTGCCGATCATCGCGCTGAACCTGCTGAGCAGTATCGAGTTGCTGGCCAACTCCAGCCGCCTGCTGGCGGACAAGGCGATTGCCAGCTTCAAGGTCAATGAGGGCCAGATCAAGGAAGCGTTGTCGCGCAACCCGATTCTGGTCACCGCGCTCAACCCGATCATCGGTTACCAGAAAGCTGCCGAGATTGCCAAGAAGGCCTATCAGCAAGGTCGGCCGGTGATTGACGTCGCGCTGGAACACACCGACCTGTCGCGCGGCCAGCTGGAAGAATTGCTCAACCCGGAAAAACTCACCGCGGGCGGCGTGTAAGCCCCGCTGCCGCTTTGGAGGCGCACCATGGAGCACTGGAAACGCACGATCGAAAGAGCCAATCGCTTTTTCATGCAGGGTGAACTGGTCGATGCCCGCGAGGCGTGTCTGCAGGCATTAGCCCTGGCCCAAGTGCTGTTCGAGCGCTGGGCGGATGCCGACGAAGCGGTGGCAGCTTGCGTGATTTCCCATCACAACCTGGCGGACCTGCACTTGCGCCTGAACCAGCCGGAGGAGAGCGCCGAATACCTGTGTGCCATCCATCAACGGCTGTTGCAGACCATGCAGGACCCGCGACTACCACAAACATTGCGTGAAGCCGCGTTGCGCCAGAGCAGCAAGACCTACGTCGAGCTGCTGAATTTCATCAGTGAGCACGGCGAATATCCGCGTACCCATCGACTGTTGCACATCGATGCCGCTTCGCCTGTGCCTCATCATCATGGAGTCCATTGATCATGGCTTTTAGCTTGCCTGCCTTGCCCTACGCCTACGACGCCCTGGAACCGCACATCGATGCGCAGACCATGGAGATCCACTACACCAAACATCACCAGACCTACATCAACAACCTCAACGCGGCCGTCGAGGGCACCGAGTATGCCGAGTGGCCCGTGGAGAAACTGGTGTCTGCCGTTCAGCAATTGCCGGAAAAACTGCGCGCGGCGGTGATCAATCAGGGAGGCGGCCACGCCAACCATTCGTTGTTCTGGGAGGTCATGACGCCCGGCGGCGGAGGGAAACCCGAAGGCGCGCTGGCCAAGGCAATCGACGAGCAATTGGGCGGACTCGACAGTTTCAAGGAAGCCTTCACCAAGGCGGCGTTGACCCGCTTCGGCAGTGGCTGGGCCTGGCTCAGCGTCACTGCGCAAAAGACTCTGGTGGTGGAAAGCAGCGGTAACCAGGACAGCCCGTTAATGAGCGGCAATACGCCGATTCTGGGACTCGACGTCTGGGAGCATGCCTATTACCTGCGCTATCAGAACCGCCGTCCTGAATACATCAGCGCGTTCTACAACGTGATCAATTGGCCGCAAGTCGCTGCGCGCTATCAGGCCGCACTGGTTTAAGTCTTCTGTAAAAACAATCCAGGGCTGGAATATGGGCACTGAAACACTGGCGATCGGAAGTGGACGGATGTTTCGTTACGCGTTTGGATCGCTGTTACTGCTGGCGGGCATGAGTCTATTGGTTGCCCATGGATTGGCATGGCTCGACCTTGAGCCGAGGTTGCTGCGCGCACTGCAGGGCGGTGCGATCTGCGCCCTGGGTACCGCGCTGGGTGCGGTTCCGGTGTTGGTGATTCGGCGCATGCCGCAGGTGCTCAGCGATACTTTGCTTGGCTTTGGCGCTGGCGTGATGCTCGCGGCGACGGCATTTTCGCTGATCGTCCCGGGCATCTCTGCCGCCGAAGGGCTTGGACTGTCGCCTTGGGCGTCCAGTGGGCTGATCAGCTTCGGCATTATGCTCGGTGCGTTCGGCTTGTTCCTGGTGGATCGGAAGGTCTCCGGCGTCAGCCCGGACAGGCTGGTCGGTACCCTGGAGCGCCCGGTCATTGCTCCGCGCATCTGGTTGTTCGTGTTTGCCATCATCGCCCACAACATCCCGGAAGGCATGGCGGTTGGTGTTTCTGCCGGCGGCGGCATGCCTGAAGCCGACAGCCTGGCCATGGGCATTGCCTTGCAGGACGTGCCGGAAGGGCTGGTCATCGCCTTGGTACTGGCCGGGGCAGGGATGTCTCGGGTCAAGGCGTTCCTGATCGGTGCCGCATCAGGGTTGGTCGAGCCGGTGTTCGCGCTGTTGTGTGCCTGGCTTGTGAGCCTGGCCGAGCTGCTGCTGCCTTTGGGGTTGGCACTGGCGGCGGGGGCGATGTTGCTGGTGGTGACCCACGAAGTCATTCCCGAATCGCGCCGCAATGGTCATGACAAGCTTGCCAGCCTCGGGCTGCTGATGGGGTTCTGTTTGATGATGGTGATGGATACGGCGCTGGCCTGAACAGATCGCAGCCCTGTAGGAGCTGCCGAAGGCTGCGATCTTTTGATCTTGATCTTGTCCTTATTCGCCTTCGTCGAAGAAGTTGTTGATCAACGCTACCAGCGCTTCCAGGGCTTCCTGTGCCTGCTCGCCTTCTGTGCTCAAGTGAATCGTGGTGCCTTTGCCGGCGGCCAGCATCATCATCGCCATGATGCTTTTGCCATCGACCATGGACTCTGGTGTTCGACCGGCCCGGATCTGGCACGGGAACTGACCCGCGACCCCAACGAATTTTGCAGACGCCCGGGCATGCAGACCCAGCTTGTTGATGATTTCGATTTCCAGAGCAGGCATCGCGATGTGAATCCTTTAGCTGAGGTCGCGGTGGCGAACCTGGACGTTCTTCAGGGTTTTTTGCAGCACCTGCCCCAGACGCTCGGTCAGGTAGACGGAGCGGTGATGTCCGCCAGTGCAGCCAATGGCAATGGTGACGTAGGCGCGGTTGCTGGCGGCAAATCGAGGCAGCCACTTTAACAGGTATGTGGAAATGTCCTGGAACATCTCTTCGACATCCGGCTGTGCCGCCAGGTATTCGGCAACCGGTTGATCGAGCCCGGACTGCTCGCGTAATTCCGGTTTCCAGTAAGGGTTGGGCAGGCAACGCACATCGAACACCAGGTCGGCGTCCACCGGCATGCCACGCTTGAACCCGAAGGACTCCACCAGGAACGCAGTCCCCGGCTCAGGCTGATTCAACAGGCGCAGTTTGATGGCGTCGCGCAGCTGGTACAGGTTCAGGCTGGTGGTGTTGATCTTGAGGTCGGCGAGGTCGGCAATCGGCCCGAGCAGCACGCTTTCAACATTGATGGCTTCGGCCAGCGAGCGGTTGGCGTTGGTCAGGGGGTGGCGTCGGCGGGTTTCCGAGAAGCGCTTGAGCAAGGTTTCTTCGTCGGCGTCCAGGTACAGGACATCGCACTGGATGTGGCGGCTGCGGACTTCTTCGAGCAGTTCGGGGAAGCGTGACAGGTGGCTGGGCAGGTTGCGGGCGTCAATGGAAACGGCCACCAGCGGTTGCATCAGCTCGGTATGAATCAACGCTCGTTCGGCCAGTTCCGGCAGCAGGCCGGCAGGCAGATTGTCGATGCAGTAGTAGCCGTTGTCCTCAAGAACATTGAGGGCGGTGCTTTTACCCGAGCCGGAACGGCCACTGACGATGATCAAGCGCATGATTACTGACCGTTTTGCTCGTCCAGGACAACCTGATACAAGGCTTCGTTGCTTGCGGCATTACGCAGTTTTTCGCGAACGTCCTTGCGGTCGAGCATGCTGGCGATCTGTCGCAGCAGCTCAAGGTGCGCATCGGTAGCGGCTTCCGGGACCAGCAGAACGAACAGCAGGTCAACCGGCGCGCCGTCGATGGCGTCGAAATCGATAGGGGCGTCCAGGTGCATCAATGCACTGATGGGCGATACACAACCCTTGAGACGGCAGTGTGGAATAGCGATGCCGTTGCCAAAACCGGTGGAGCCGAGTTTTTCACGGGCAATCAGCGCCTCGAAGACATCTTGCATCTCCAGAGCCGGCACTTCGCGGGCGATCAGATTGGCAATTTGTTCGAGGGCTTTCTTTTTACTGCCGCCCGGCACGTTCACGAGGGAACGGCCGGGGGTCAGGATACTTTCAAGTCGGATCATGGGTTGGGAGTGTTAACGACCGGTTGCGCCCTGAAGGAGGCTCTGGGTCTTTTCCTTATGCTTTTTGAGTTGTTTATCCAGCTTGTCGGTGAGTGCATCGATCGCAGCGTACATATCGGTATGTTCCGCATTGGCGACCACTTCATTCCCGGGAATATGCAGCGTGGCTTCGATTTTCTGCTTCAGCTTCTCGACGGTCATCGTGACCTGCACGTTAGTGATCTTGTCGAAATGTCGCTCCAATCGTTCGAGTTTTTCGCCGATGTAGGTGCGAAGAGGTTCGGTCACTTCCAGTTGGTGTCCACTGATGTTGACTTGCATACAGCTTCTCCTTCGTTGCCAGTGCATAAAGCGGTAGACCAGATGATCTACCACTGGAACGCTGTGGCGTGGCTCTACATCAACCGCTTGCGTTCGCTCGAAGGCGCGATCCCGAGGGATTCGCGGTACTTGGCGACGGTGCGGCGAGCCACCTGAATGCCTTGTGCCTCCAGTAAACCAGCGATCTTGCTGTCACTCAACGGCTTTTTCTGATTTTCCGCGGCAACCAGTTTTTTGATGATCGCCCGGATCGCCGTGGACGAGCATTCGCCGCCTTCGGAGGTGCTTACGTGACTGGAGAAAAAGTATTTCAGTTCATAGATGCCCCGGGGGGTGTGCATGAACTTCTGGGTGGTCACCCGTGAAATCGTCGACTCATGCATGCCGACCGCTTCGGCGATGTCATGCAGGACCAGCGGCTTCATGGCTTCGTCGCCATATTCGAGGAACCCGCGCTGATGCTCCACGATCTGGGTGGCAACCTTCATCAGGGTTTCATTGCGGCTCTGCAGGCTCTTGATGAACCAGCGGGCCTCCTGCAACTGATTGCGCATGAACGTGTTGTCGGCGCTGGTATCGGCGCGGCGCACAAAACCGGCGTACTGGGCGTTGACCCGCAGCCGTGGCACCGACTCCTGATTCAGCTCCACCAGCCAGCGCTCGTTGTCCTTGCGTACGATGACGTCAGGAACGACGTACTCGGCTTCGGTGGACTCGATCTGCGAGCCCGGGCGCGGGTTGAGGCTCTGGACCAGCTCTATGACCTGGCGCAGCTCATCTTCCTTGAGCTTCATGCGGCGCATCAACTGGCTGTAGTCGCGGCTGCCCAGCAGGTCGATGTAATCGGTGACAAGGCGCTTGGCTTCGGCCAGCCAAGGGGTCTTGGCGGGCAACTGACGCAATTGCAGCAACAGGCATTCGCCCAGGTTGCGTGCGCCTATGCCGGCCGGCTCGAATTGCTGGATGCGGTGCAGGACGGCTTCGATTTCGTCCAGTTCGATGTCCAGTTCCGGATCGAAGGCTTCGAGGATTTCCTCGAGGGTTTCGTCCAGATAGCCCTGATTGTTGATGCAGTCGATCAGGGTCACGGCGATCAGGCGATCGGTGTCGGACATCGGGGCCAGGTTCAGTTGCCACAGCAAGTGGCTTTGCAGGCTTTCACCGGCCGAGGTGCGGGTGGTGAAGTCCCACTCGTCATCGTCATTGCTGGGCAGGCTGCTGGCGCTGGTCTGGTAAACGTCTTCCCACGCGGTGTCGACGGGGAGTTCGTTGGGGATGCGCTCGTTCCAGTCACCCTCATCGAGGTTATCAACCGTCGGGGCACTTTCCTGGTAGGAGGGTTCCTGGATATCGGTGTTGGGCTTTTGTTCGGCGTTGTCGGCCAAGGGGTCGGAATTGTCGAAGTCGTCGCCTTCTTCCTGGCGTTCGAGCATCGGATTGGACTCCAGGGCCTCCTGGATTTCCTGTTGCAGGTCCAGGGTCGACAATTGGAGCAGGCGGATGGCCTGTTGCAGCTGAGGTGTCATCGTCAGCTGCTGGCCCATTCTCAAGACTAGCGATGGTTTCATGGCAGGGGCTTAACACCTTATTCGCCGGCGCACATGCGCCATCCACTACAGGGCGCCGGGGCGCCAAACATAAGCAAATTATATGCCTGAAACTGAAGGATTTGCCTAGAGCGCTGTAACAATAAAAAACTATAAATTTGTGTTGCGGTGCTGCCCTTGTTGGGGGATGAACCCGCTGTTTGCATGAGGTACCGATGAATCGCGAGACGGGTGCCCGGGCGGCTGCCTGGGCACGGCTCAGCGTTTACAGGCGGAACTCATGGCCCAGGTACACTTCCTTCACCAGGTCATTGGCCAGGATGGTCTCTGCATCACCTTCGGCGATCAACTGACCGTCATTGACGATATAGGCGGTTTCACAGATATCCAGGGTTTCACGAACGTTGTGGTCCGTGATCAGCACGCCAATGCCTTTGGCCTTGAGGTGGTAAATGATCTGCTTGATGTCGCCGACCGAAATCGGGTCCACGCCGGCGAAAGGTTCGTCGAGGAGGATGAACTTCGGGTTGGTGGCCAGGGCGCGGGCGATTTCCACGCGGCGGCGCTCACCACCGGACAGGCTCATGCCGAGGTTGTCGCGGATGTGGCTGATGTGGAATTCCTGCAGCAGGCTTTCCAGTTCCTTGCGACGACCGGCCTTGTCGAGCTCCTTGCGGGTCTCGAGGATGGCCATGATGTTGTCGGCCACCGACAGTTTGCGGAAGATCGATGCTTCTTGCGGCAAATAGCCGATACCGGCTTTTGCACGGCCGTGCATCGGCTGGTGGCTGACGTCCAGGTCATCGATCAGGACGCGGCCCTGGTCGGCTTGCACCAGGCCGACGATCATGTAGAAGCAGGTGGTCTTGCCGGCGCCGTTCGGGCCTAGCAGGCCGACGATCTGACCGCTGTCGATGGACAGGCTGACATCACGCACGACCTGGCGGCTCTTGTAGCTCTTGGCCAGATGCTGAGCTTTCAGAGTTGCCATTACTGGGCCTTTTTCTCGTCGGTTTTCTTCTTCGGCTGGATCACCATGTCGATGCGCGGACGCGACTCGGTCACCTTGTTGCCGGTGGCGCGCCCGGCGCTGGCCAGCTTCTTCTCGGTGTCGTAGACGATTTTCTCGCCTTGGGTGACGTTGTTGTCCTTGTCGACAACTTTGGCCTTGTCGATCAACACGACGCGATTTTGCGTGGCGTGATACTGGATGGTCACGCCCCAACCCTGAACAGGCTTGGTATCGCCAGCCGTCTGCAATTGCTCGAAGTACGCCAGGTTGCCCACCGAGGTCACTACGTCAATGTCGCCAGTCGGGGTGCGGGTGATGGTAACGGTGTTGCCGGTCACCTTCATCGAGCCTTGTGTGATGATCACGTCACCCTTATAGGTAGCAATACCTTGCTTGTCGTCCAGTTGGGCATCGTCGGCCTGAATGCGGATAGGCTGCTGTTGATCTTCCGGCAGAGCCCAGGCGCTCACGCTTCCCAGTGCTGCGCCCAGACTGAGCAAAATCGGGAGGGTTTTAACGAGCCTCATACTGTCCTCTTACGTTCGATAGCAGGTGTATCCTGCTTTCTTTCAAATACGCTTTCATTCCCTTGCCAGTCGATACACCGCCAGCGCCGTCGATTCTAACGTCTTGCTCGGTCTGCGCATATTGCTGCTGCGGGAACACGGTCATGCGGGTGCTGGTGATCAGGGTCTTGCGGTTTTTCTCGTCGAAGCGCGTGATGCGCACATCATCGATCAGCTCGACCTGCGTGCCGTCAGGGTTGACCTCGCCGCGCAGGCTCTGGACGTGCCACGGGAATTCGGTGCCGCGGAACACGTTCAGGTCGGGGTTGGTCAGCAGTGTCACCTCGGTCGCCTTCAGGTGCTCGACCTTGTCGGACACCAGATCATATTGCAGCTTGCCGTCCGGCAGGTACTGCACGCTGTGGGCGTTGATGGCGTAATAGTCGATCATGCTTTCATCGACCGGCGTTACCGGCTTGTCGAGGAAGCGTTCCGGGCTGATGTTCCAGTAGCCAACCGCGGCGAATATCGCCGCGATGCAACTGTACAGCAAGGTGTTGCGAAACTTTTTGCTCAGCATATCGGGCTCACAGGTACGCCGCGTTGGCCGCATCGAGGCGGTCCTGGGCGCGCAGGATCAATTCGCAGAACTCGCGAGCGGCACCTTCGCCGCCGCGGGCGAGGGTGATGCCGTGAGCATGTTCGCGCACGAAACTGGCGGCATTGGCCACCGCCATGCCCAGGCCTACGCGGCGAATCACCGGCAGGTCCGGCAGGTCGTCGCCGAGATAGGCCACCTGCTCATAGCTCAAATTCAGTTGGGCCAGCAGTTCGTCGAGTACCACCAGTTTGTCTTCGCGACCCTGATACAGGTGCGGGATGCCGAGGTTTTTGGCTCGCCGCTCGACCACCGGGGTCTTGCGGCCACTGATGATCGCAGTCTGCACGCCAGCGGCCATCAGCATCTTGATGCCCTGGCCGTCGAGCGTGTTGAACGTCTTGAATTCGCTGCCGTCTTCGAGGAAGTACAGGCGACCATCGGTCAGCACGCCGTCGACATCGAACACCGCCAGTTTGATCTGTTTGCCGCGTTGCAGCAGGTCCGCACTCATTACATTACTCCTGCACGCAGCAAGTCGTGCATGTTCAAGGCACCGACCGGGCGATCTTCGCTGTCGACCACGACCAGCGCGTTGATTTTATGGTCTTCCATGATTTTCAGTGCTTCGGCGGCCAGCATTTCGGCGCGGGCGGTCTTGCCATGGGCCGTCATGACCTGGTCGATGACAGCGCTGTGGATGTCGATGCTGCGGTCCAGTGTGCGGCGCAAATCACCATCGGTGAAGATTCCGGCCAGCTTGCCGTCGGCCTCGAGGATGACGGTCATGCCCAGGCCCTTGCGGGTCATCTCCATCAAGGCGTCCTTGAGCAGGGTGCCACGCTGGACCTGCGGCAACTCCTGGCCGGCGTGCATGACATTCTCCACTTTCAGCAGCAGGCGTCGGCCCAAGGCGCCGCCGGGATGGGAAAAGGCGAAGTCTTCGGCGGTGAAACCACGGGCTTCCAGCAGCGCGACCGCCAGGGCGTCACCCATGACCAGGGCGGCGGTGGTCGACGAGGT
Organism: Pseudomonas sp. PDM27; assembly: GCF_019219205.1. Taxonomy (NCBI): domain Bacteria; kingdom Pseudomonadati; phylum Pseudomonadota; class Gammaproteobacteria; order Pseudomonadales; family Pseudomonadaceae; genus Pseudomonas; species Pseudomonas sp. PDM27. The sequence continues at coordinate 185,842 of NZ_JAHUWF010000004.1, forward strand.
GGGTGCCAGGTTCAACGGGCAGGCTTCGTGTTCGACATGAACATTCAAGTTCACCTCGGCGGCCTTGGCCAGCGGCGAATCAGGGTTGCCGGTCACGCTGATCAACTGAATGCCCAGGCGCTTGATCAGTGGCAGCAGGGTGACGATTTCATTGGTGGAGCCGGAATTCGAGAGCGCCAGAATGATGTCGTCGCGGGTAATCATGCCCATGTCACCATGGCTGGCCTCCGCCGGGTGCACAAAAAACGCCGTGGTGCCGGTGCTGGCCAGGGTCGCGGCGATCTTGTTGCCGACGTGCCCCGACTTGCCCATGCCGACCACGACCACGCGGCCTTTGCTGGCCAGAATCATCTCGCAAGCGCGTACGAAATCTGCGTCGATATGGGGTAGCAGGCCTTGCACGGCTTCTACTTCGAGGCGGATGGTGCGTTGTGCTGATTGAATCAGGTCGCTGGATTGGCTCATGTCAGAAATCGTATAGCCTGATGAAAAGGCGGCGATTATAGCGGTTATGATCGAATCCCTCACGCAAGTTCGTCGCGCATTGTCATTCCTTGTTACCTGAAACCCTCTAGATGGGGCTTTGAACCGCTCATGCAGTTGCACATGGCTCGGCTTTGGCCTTGGGCGTGCAGCCTTTGCAGTGATATAGTTCGCCGCCAGTTCGGCCTGCCCGGGAGGTATGTGCTTTCGTCAGAAAGCCAAGCGTCCGAGTGAGAGGCTGCATCGCAAGGAGTTTAGATGAGTGCCGATAACGCCTACGCGGTCGAGCTGAAGGGACTGTCCTTCAAGCGCGGTGCGCGCAGCATTTTCAATAATGTCGATATCCGTATCCCGCGTGGCAAGGTCACCGGCATCATGGGGCCTTCCGGGTGCGGCAAGACCACGCTTCTGCGTCTGATGGGGGCCCAGTTGCGCCCCACCAAGGGCGAAGTCTGGGTCAACGGTCAGAACCTGCCAAAACTGTCGCGCAGCGACCTGTTCGATGCGCGCAAGCATATGGGCGTGCTGTTTCAGAGCGGCGCGCTGTTTACCGACCTCGATGTCTTCGAGAATGTCGCGTTTCCGCTGCGGGTTCACACGCAACTACCGGAAGAAATGATCCGCGACATCGTCCTGCTCAAATTGCAGGCCGTGGGTCTGCGCGGTGCCATCGAATTGATGCCTGACGAGCTTTCCGGCGGCATGAAGCGCCGGGTTGCGCTGGCCCGGGCGATAGCGCTCGATCCACAGATCCTCATGTACGACGAGCCTTTTGTCGGCCAGGACCCTATCGCCATGGGCGTTCTGGTGCGTCTGATTCGCTTGCTCAACGATGCGCTGGGCATCACCAGCATCGTGGTTTCCCACGACCTGGCCGAGACCGCGAGCATTGCCGATTACATTTATGTGGTGGGCGATGGCCAGGTGTTGGGGCAGGGGACCCCGGACGAGTTGATGAACTCGGATGAGCCGCGCATTCGTCAGTTCATGACCGGCGAACCCGATGGCCCGGTTCCGTACCACTTTCCAGCGACGGATTACCGCGCAGATATTCTGGGGAAGCGCTGATGCGCAGAATTTCATTGATGGAACGCGTTCGCCGCTTCGGCCAGGCCGGCATCGATGTGCTGGCGGTGTTCGGGCGTTCGGCCTTGTTCCTGTTTCATGCCTTGCTTGGCCGCGGTGGTATCGGTGGCGGCTTCGGGCTGCTGGTCAAGCAGCTGCATTCGGTGGGTGTGATGTCCCTGGTGATCATCGTGGTCTCCGGGGTGTTCATCGGCATGGTGCTGGCGCTGCAGGGCTTCAACATCCTTTCCAGCTACGGTTCGGAGCAGGCTGTCGGGCAGATGGTTGCGCTGACGCTGCTGCGGGAACTGGGGCCGGTGGTGACCGCCTTGCTGTTCGCCGGGCGCGCAGGTTCCGCGTTGACCGCGGAAATCGGCAACATGAAGTCCACCGAGCAGTTGTCCAGCCTGGAAATGATCGGGGTTGACCCGCTCAAGTACATCATCGCACCACGCTTGTGGGCCGGCTTCATTTCCCTGCCGGTGCTGGCGATGATTTTCAGCGTGGTGGGCATCTGGGGCGGCTCGTGGGTCGCTGTCGACTGGCTGGGGGTCTATGAAGGTTCCTACTGGTCGAACATGCAGAACAGCGTGACGTTCACTGAGGATGTGCTCAACGGGATCATCAAAAGTATCGTCTTTGCCTTTGTCGTGACCTGGATCGCCGTATTCCAAGGCTATGACTGCGAACCCACTTCCGAGGGGATCAGTCGTGCCACTACCAAGACCGTTGTCTATGCCTCGTTGGCAGTGCTCGGCCTGGACTTTATTCTGACCGCCTTGATGTTTGGAGATTTCTGATGCAAAACCGCACCCTGGAAATCGGTGTCGGCCTTTTCTTGCTGGCTGGCATCCTGGCTTTGCTCTTGTTGGCGTTGCGGGTCAGTGGCCTGTCCCCGACTCCGAGCACCGATACGTATAAACTTTACGCCTACTTCGACAATATCGCCGGTTTGACTGTCAGAGCAAAGGTGACCATGGCCGGTGTGACCATCGGCAAGGTCACGGCCATCGATCTGGATCGCGACAGCTTTACCGGTCGGGTGACCATGCAGCTGGAAAAACGCATCGATAATCTGCCGGCGGACTCCACTGCATCTATCCTGACCGCAGGACTGTTGGGCGAGAAGTACATCGGTATCAGCGTGGGCGGGGAAGACACCCTGCTCAAGGATGGTGGAACCATCCATGACACGCAGTCATCGCTGGTGCTCGAGGACCTGATCGGTAAATTCCTGCTCAATACCGTTAGCAAAGAAGCTAAATGAGGAACTGTTAAATGATCTCTACCTTGCGACGTGGCCTGTTGGTAATGCTCGCGGTGTTTCCGTTGGTGTCCCACGCCGTAGCGGCGCCTTCGGCGCACGATCTGGTGCAGGACACAACCAACCGTATGCTCGCGGACCTGGCGGCAAACAAAGAGAAGTACAAGCAGGATCCGCAAGACTTTTATGCGGCGCTGAACTCCATCGTCGGGCCGGTCGTGGATGCTGAGGGTATTTCCAAGAGCATCATGACGGTCAAGTACTCGCGCAAAGCTACGCCTGCGCAGATGAAGACCTTCGAAGAAAACTTCAAGAGGGGCCTGTTCCAGTTCTATGGCAATGCCTTGCTGGAGTACAACAACCAGGGCATCACCGTTGAACCGGCCAAGGACGAGTCGGGCGACCGTACCAGCGTTGGCATGACGGTCAAAGGCAGCAGCGGCGCGATCTATCCAGTGTCCTACACGCTGGAAAAGATCAATGGCGAGTGGAAGCTGCGTAACGTCATCATCAACGGCATCAATATCGGCAAGCTGTTCCGCGATCAGTTCGCCGATGCGATGCAGCGCAATGGCAACGACCTGGACAAGACCATCAATGGTTGGGCCGGGGAAGTCGCCAAGGCCAAGGAAGCCACCGACAAGAATCCAGAGCAGTCGCCCCAATGAGTGAGTCGGCAGTCCAGATGGACGAAGCGGGTGAGCTGCGACTCAGTGGCGTGCTGGATTACCGCACCGGCCCTGGCCTGCGTGAGCAGGGCAAGGCGCTGATCAAGGCCAGCAAGGCTGCGGCGCTGGTGGTCGATTGTTCGGCGGTGACCAAGTCCAGCAGTGTCGGTTTGTCATTGCTGCTGTGCTTCATCCGCGATGCTCAAGCGGCCGGCAAGGCGTTGAGCATCCGTGGAATGCCGGAAGACATGCGTGAAATCGCTCAGGTCAGCGAGCTGACCGAGCTGTTGGCGCATCCCTAACCACATCTATAAAGAAGCCCCCCGTCAGAGTCCTGCTTCGCGGGGTTCGCAGGCGCGGGGCTTTTTTGTATGATGTCCGACCCGCGCGCACAGGGCGCCGATTGAGGTTGAGCATGCAGGCCGTAGAAGTGAAGAGCTTCCTTGAAGGAAAGCTGCCCGGAACGTTGGTAGAAGTCGAGGGCGAAGGCTGCAATTTCCAGCTGAATGTGATTAGCGATGAACTGGCGGCGTTGAGCCCGGTGAAGCGTCAGCAGCAGATCTATGCCCATTTGAACCCATGGATCACCGATGGCAGCATCCATGCGGTCACAATGAAATTTTTCAGCAGCGCGGCCTGGGCCGAGCGCACCTGAGCCCAAGGGCGTCGAGATTCTTATGGATAAATTGATTATTACTGGCGGTGCTCGTCTTGACGGCGAAATCCGTATCTCCGGGGCAAAGAACTCTGCCCTGCCGATCCTGGCTGCCACGCTGCTGTGCGATGGTCCGGTGACCGTTGCCAACCTGCCGCACCTGCACGACATCACCACCATGATCGAACTGTTCGGTCGCATGGGGATCGAGCCGGTGATCGACGAAAAACTCGCCGTCGAAATCGACCCGCGCACCATCAAGACCCTGGTCGCACCGTACGAACTGGTTAAAACCATGCGTGCGTCGATCCTGGTGCTGGGCCCGATGGTTGCCCGTTTCGGCGAAGCCGAAGTCGCGCTGCCTGGCGGTTGCGCCATCGGTTCGCGTCCGGTTGACCTGCACATCCGTGGCCTGGAAGCCATGGGCGCGGTCATCGACGTCGAAGGCGGCTACATCAAGGCCAAGGCGCCTGAGGGCGGCTTGCGCGGTGCGCACTTCTTCTTCGATACCGTCAGCGTGACCGGTACCGAAAACATCATGATGGCCGCCGCACTGGCCAAGGGCCGTAGCGTCCTGGCCAACGCCGCGCGCGAACCTGAAGTGGTCGACCTGGCGAACTTCCTGAACGCCATGGGCGCCAAGGTTTCCGGCGCCGGCACCGACACCATCACCATCGATGGCGTCGAGCGTCTGCACACCACCACTTACAAGGTGATGCCGGACCGTATCGAAACCGGCACCTACCTGGTTGCCGCTGCCGTGACCGGCGGCCGCGTGAAGGTCAAGGACACGGATCCGACCATTCTCGAAGCCGTACTGGAGAAGCTCCGTGAATCCGGTGCCGAAATCACCTGCGGCGAAGACTGGATCGAGCTGAACATGCACGGCAAGCGGCCGAAAGCCGTCAACGTGCGGACCGCTCCGTACCCGGCGTTCCCGACCGACATGCAGGCACAGTTCATCTCCCTCAACGCCATTGCCGAAGGCACGGGTGCTGTGATCGAGACGATCTTCGAAAACCGCTTCATGCACGTCTACGAACTGCACCGCATGGGCGCCAAGATCCAGGTCGAGGGCAACACCGCGATCGTCACCGGCACCGAGAAGCTCAAGGGCGCGCCAGTGATGGCGACCGACCTGCGTGCTTCGGCCAGCCTGGTCATCTCGGCCCTGATCGCCGAGGGCGACACCCTGATCGACCGCATCTACCACATAGATCGTGGCTACGAGTGCATCGAGGAAAAACTGCAGATGCTGGGCGCCAAGATCCGTCGCGTTCCGGGCTAGTACTGCTGCATGGGCATAAGGACATGCCCGTTGATTTGTTGAAGTCGAGCCGTTTTCGGCTCGATGTGTGTCCGGCGCCATTTGCGACCGGGCATGAGTACCTTGATAAGGACTGACGTTTCCCATGTTGACCATCGCACTGTCCAAGGGCCGCATCCTTGACGATACCTTGCCGCTTCTGGCTGAAGCGGGCATCGTGCCGACCGAGAATCCGGACAAGAGCCGCAAGCTGATCATCCCCACGACCCAGGACGATGTCCGTCTGCTGATCGTGCGTGCCACCGATGTGCCGACCTATGTCGAACATGGTGCTGCCGACCTCGGCGTCGCCGGTAAAGATGTGCTGATGGAATACGGCGGCCAGGGCCTGTACGAGCCGCTGGACCTGCAAATTGCCCAGTGCAAGCTGATGACCGCCGGTAAAGTCGGTGCCGTCGAGCCCAAGGGCCGCCTGCGCATCGCCACCAAGTTCGTCAATGTTGCCAAGCGCTACTACGCCGAACAGGGTCGTCAGGTCGATATCATCAAGCTTTACGGTTCGATGGAACTGGCGCCGCTGATCGGTCTGGCGGACAAGATCATCGACGTGGTCGACACCGGCAACACGCTGCGGGCCAACGGCCTGGAGCCACAGGATTTCATCGCTGCCATCAGCTCCCGCCTGATCGTCAACAAGGCTTCGATGAAAATGCAGCACGCCCGTATCCAGGCGTTGATCGACACCCTGCGCAAGGCAGTGGAGTCTCGACACCGCGGCTGATTCACCTGCGCAACCTTGAGTTGCGCCGTCTATCCGCCTCATAGCCAGAATTCTCAGGTGCCCAAGCGGATCGAATGTTAGCTTCGGGCGCCTGAGTTTTTTGCCATTCCTATGAGGCTCTCGCTATGACCGCACTGACTGCAATTCGCCGACTCAACGCTGCTGACCCGGATTTCGCGCATCATCTGGATCATCTGCTGAGCTGGGAAAGTGTGTCTGACGACTCGGTCAATCAGCGAGTGCTGGACATCATCAAGGCCGTGCGCGAGCGCGGTGACGCGGCGCTGGTGGACTTCACCCGTCAGTTCGACGGCCTGGACGTGAAGTCCATGGCCGACCTGATCCTGCCGCGCGAGCGTCTGGAGTTGGCGCTGACCCGCATCTCCGTGGCCCAGCGCGAAGCACTGGAAGTCGCCGCAGCCCGCGTGCGCAGCTACCACGAGAAGCAGAAGCAGGACTCCTGGAGTTACACCGAGGCGGACGGCACCGTACTGGGCCAGAAAGTCACGCCGCTGGATCGTGCCGGTCTGTACGTGCCGGGCGGCAAGGCGTCGTACCCGTCGTCGGTGTTGATGAACGCGATTCCGGCCAAGGTTGCCGGCGTCACCGAAGTGGTCATGGTCGTGCCGACCCCGCGCGGTGAAATCAACGAGTTGGTGCTGGCTGCGGCCTGCATCGCCGGTGTCGACCGCGTGTTTACCATCGGCGGTGCCCAGGCCGTTGCGGCGCTGGCTTACGGCACCGAAAGCGTGCCGAAGGTCGACAAGGTCGTCGGCCCGGGCAACATCTATGTGGCTACCGCCAAGCGCCACGTGTTTGGCCAGGTCGGCATCGACATGATCGCCGGCCCTTCGGAAATCCTCGTGGTGTGCGACGGCCAGACCGATCCGGACTGGATCGCCATGGACCTGTTCTCCCAGGCCGAGCACGACGAAGACGCCCAGGCCATTCTGGTCAGCCCCGACGCCGGGTTCCTCGACAAGGTCGCCGCCAGCATCGCCAAATTGATGCCGACCATGGAGCGTGCCGCAATCATCGAAACCTCGATCAATGGCCGTGGTGCACTGATCAAGGTTCGCGACATGGAACAGGCCATCGAAGTGGCCAACCGCATCGCGCCGGAGCACCTCGAGTTGTCCGTTGCCGATCCGCAAGCCTGGCTGCCGCAGATCCGCCACGCCGGCGCGATCTTCATGGGCCGTCACACCTCTGAAGCCCTGGGCGACTACTGCGCAGGCCCGAACCACGTGTTGCCGACCTCCGGCACCGCGCGATTCTCTTCGCCGCTGGGTGTGTATGACTTCCAGAAACGCTCGTCGATCATCTTCTGCTCCGAGCAGGGCGCATCGGAACTGGGCAAGACCGCATCCGTGCTGGCCCGTGGCGAGTCGCTGACCGCGCACGCGCGTAGCGCCGAATACCGCATCGTTGACGACAAGCAGGGGAACTGAACATGAGTAAATTCTGGAGCCCGTTCGTCAAGAATCTGGTGCCTTACGTGCCGGGTGAGCAGCCGAAACTGGCGAAGCTGGTGAAGCTCAACACCAACGAAAACCCGTACGGTCCATCGCCCAAGGCCTTGGCCGCGATGCAGACCGAACTGAACGATAACCTGCGCCTGTACCCGGACCCGAACAGCGACCTGCTGAAGAACGCGGTCGCCAGGTACTACGGCGTGCAAGGCAATCAGGTGTTCCTCGGTAACGGTTCCGACGAAGTCCTGGCGCACATCTTCCACGGTTTGCTGCAGCACGATCAGCCGCTGCTGTTCCCGGACATCAGCTACAGCTTCTATCCGGTTTACTGCGGGTTGTACGGCATCCAGTTCGACGCGGTGCCGCTGGACGAGCAATTCCGGATCAACCCGGCGGACTACGCCAGGCCGAACGGCGGGATCATCTTCCCCAACCCGAACGCACCGACCGGCTGCCTGCTGGCGCTGGAAGCGGTGGAGCAGATTCTCAAGGCCAGCCCGGATTCGGTGGTCGTGGTGGACGAGGCTTACATCGATTTCGGCGGCGAGACGGCAATCGCTCTGGTCGATCGTTATCCCAACCTGCTGGTGACCCAGACCCTGTCCAAGTCCCGCTCCCTGGCCGGTCTGCGGGTTGGCCTGGCGGTGGGGCATCCGGACCTGATCGAGGCGCTGGAGCGGATCAAGAACAGCTTCAACTCCTATCCGCTGGACCGCATGGCGAATGTCGGCGCCGCTGCCGCGTTCGAGGATCGCGAGTATTTCGACAAGACCTGCCGGTTGGTGATCGAGAATCGCGAGAAGGTCGTCGGGCAATTGCAGGCCAAGGGATTTGAAGTGCTGCCGTCTGCGGCGAACTTCATTTTCGCCCGTCACCCCCAACACGATGCGGCGGGGCTGGCGGCGAAGTTGCGTGAGCAGGGCGTGATCGTCCGGCACTTCAAGCAGGAGCGGATTGCCCAGTTCCTGCGGATCTCCATCGGCACGCCAGAGCAGAACCAGGCGCTGATCGACGGTCTGGGCGACCTCTAAACCACCGCCATCCCTGTGCGGGCTTGCTCGCGAAAGCGGTGTGTCAGTCGACGTAGAAGTTAACTGACACACCGCTTTCGCGAGCAAGCTGAACTGGCCTAATGATTTTGGACACTTCAATCGGGCGCTATGATGGCGCCCAAATCTGAGGTGTTTGGCTATGCGTAAATCTTATTCCAGTGAGTTCAAACTCAAGGCCGCCAGCATGGTGCTGGACGAGGGCCAGTCCGTTCCCGATGTTTGTGCCAGTTTGGATATTGGCCCTACCGCCTTGCGCCGTTGGGTCGACCAGGTTCGCAAAGAACGCTTGGGTTCGACCCCGGTGGGGGCCAAGGCAATCACCGCCGATCAACGGGAGATTCAGCAGCTCAAAGCGTTGCTCAGGCAAAAAGACCTGGACATTGAAATCCTAAAAAAGGCCAGTGCTCTCCTGCTTTTGGACTCCAAAGATCATTCTCGCTGATCAATGAGCTGGACGAGCAGTACGGCGTTAACAATTGCTGTCGGGCGTTTGGAGTCGCCCGCAGCAGCTTTTACGCCTGGCGTCAGCGTCAGGGCAAGGTGAATCCTGAGCGGGAGAAACTTAAGGCCGTGCTGGTCAAGCATCATAAGGAATCCAGAGCGTCCGCAGGGTCTCGCACCCTGTCCAAGGAACTGCAAGCCAAAGGGCATCGTGTCGGGCGACATATGGCTCGCAGCTTGATGCGCGAAGCCGGTGTTGCCAGTCATCAACGGCGGCGGCACAAGTACAAGTCTTCCGGCGTTGAGGCGCTGGTGGCGCCGCATGTGCTCAAGCGCAAGTTTGATGTCACGGCGGTTAACCAAGTGTGGTGCGGCGATGTGACCTACATCAAAGTCGGCACGCGCTGGATGTATTTCGCGGCGGTTCTGGATCTGTTTGCCCGCAGGATCGTGGGCTGGTCGTTTTCGATGATTTCCGATGCCACGCTGACCTGCGAAGCGTTGCGGATGGCGGTCGACCTGCGAGGTCGGCCAAAAGAGGTGCTGTTTCACTCTGACCAGGGCTGCCAATACACCAGTCATAAATTCAGGAAAGAAATGCGCAAACATGGCCTCCTGCAAAGCATGAGTCGCAAAGGTGAGTGCTGGGACAACGCTCCGATGGAGCGTTTCTTTGGCAGCCTGAAATCCGAGTGGGTGCCAGAAGATGGCTACCGCTCGGAACATGAGGCGCGGGTGGATGTGCAGCGTTATGTGATGCGTTACAACAACGTCAGGCTCCATAGCTACAACGACTACCGGTCGCCGGTAGCTATGGAGAAACTGGCGGCATGAAACCGTAACTGGTGTCCAAAATTAGTTGACCAGTTCAAGCCCGCTCCCACATGGGTTTTCGTGTTGGCCAGTTACTCTTCTTCTTTCTCTTTGACCGGTGCCGGCGGCGGACGCAAACCGATTTCCGCGGTCAGCTTGAGTTCCTTGCCGTTGCGCATCACCTGGATCGTGACCTTGTCGGTCGGCTTGATCCGCGCTACCTGATTCATCGAGCGACGGCCATCACCGGCCGGCTCGCCATCGATGGCAAGAATCACGTCACCCAGTTGCAGGCCGGCCTTCTGTGCCGGACCATCGCGGAAAATCCCCGCCACGACAATGCCCGGACGCCCGGACAAACCGAAGGATTCGGCCAGTTCCTGGGTCAACGGCTGCACTTCGATACCCAGCCAGCCACGAATCACCTGGCCGTGCTCGATGATCGACTTCATCACTTCCATCGCCAGCTTTACCGGGATCGCGAAACCGATGCCCTGGGAGCCGCCCGACTTGGAGAAGATCGCCGTGTTGATGCCGGTCAGGTTGCCAATGGCGTCCACCAGTGCACCGCCCGAGTTGCCGGGGTTGATCGCGGCATCGGTCTGGATGAAGTCTTCGTAGTTGTTCAGGCCCAGTTGATTGCGCCCGGTGGCACTGATGATGCCCATGGTCACGGTCTGGCCGACGCCGAACGGGTTGCCGATGGCCAGCGCGACATCGCCGATGCGGATGTTGTCGGAGCGCCCCACGGTGATCGACGGCAGGTTTTTCAGGTCGATCTTCAGCACCGCGAGGTCAGTCTCCGGGTCGCTGCCGATCACCCGGGCCAGGGTTTCGCGGCCGTCCTTGAGCGCCACGACGATCTGGTCGGCGCCGCTGGTCACGTGGTTGTTGGTCAGGATGTAGCCTTCCGGGCTCATGATCACGCCGGAACCGAGGCTCGATTCCATGCGTTTCTGCTTGGGTGAGTTATCGCCGAAGAAGCGGCGGAATTGCGGATCTTCGAACAGCGGATGGTTGGGTTTGTTGATGACCTTGGTGGTGTACAGGTTCACCACCGACGGCGCTGCGGTGGTGACCGCATCGGCATAAGACACCGGGCCCTGTTGCATGCTGGTGGTTTGCGGCGCTTGCTGCAGATTGACGTCGAGGCTCGGGAGCCCGACCCACTGCGGGTAACGCTGGATTATCAAAAGAGCGACAAGCACGCCGGCCAACAGCGGCCAGCCGGAAAAACGCAGCGCCTTGAGCATTAAGCAGTTCCTGAGAGAGTTGCAGGCGGTATGAGACCGCTCATAATGACGCGCATTATACGAGGCCGCACGCGCCTCTGAACGGGATATTTAGGAGTCTTTTATGGCTGTCTCCCTGAGCACCCTGGTCGAAGAAGCCGACCGTTATCTCAACAGCGCCAAAATCGCCGATTACTGCCCCAATGGCTTGCAGGTCGAAGGCCGTCCGCAAGTGATGCGCATTGTCAGTGGCGTCACTGCCAGCCAGGCGTTGCTGGATGCCGCGGTAGAGGCCAATGCCGACCTGGTACTGGTGCACCACGGCTATTTCTGGAAGGGCGAAAACCCGTGCATCACCGGTATGAAGCAGCGCCGCTTGAAGACCCTGCTCAAGCACGATATCAGCCTCCTGGCCTATCACCTGCCGCTGGACCTGCACCCGGACGTTGGCAATAACGTGCAGTTGGCTCGGCAACTGGAGATCACTGTCGAGGGCCCGCTTGATCCGGACAATCTGAAGATTGTCGGGCTGGTCGGATCACTGAACGAGCCGATGACCGCACGGGATTTCGCCCGCCGCGTACAGGAAGTCATGGGGCGCGAGCCCTTGTTGATTGAAGGCAATGCGATGATCCGCCGGGTCGGCTGGTGCACCGGTGGCGGTCAAGGGTACATCGATCAAGCCGTGCTGGCGGGGTGTGATCTGTACCTCAGCGGCGAGGCCTCCGAGCAGACCTTCCACAGCGCCCAGGAAAACGGCATCAGCTTCATCGCCGCCGGTCACCACGCGACCGAGCGCTACGGCGTTCAGGCGCTGGGCGATTATCTGGCGCGGCGCTTTGCGCTGGAGCATATCTTCATCGATTGCCCTAACCCGATTTGACCTGGTCACCCTGTGTAGGAGCTGCCGAAGGCTGCGATCTTTTGATCTTTAAAATCAAAATCAAAAGATCGCAGCCTTCGGCAGCTCCTACAGAGATGTGTTCGCGGTTCAATAGCCCAAACGGGCAGGCATATTCATATGCTCTTTCGATCTAGTTGGCGTCCTGATTAGAAGAGGTCGCTGTGCTAGGATCCCCGCTCGAACACGGCCCGCTGGCCGTTCATAAGAAAGCTTTCGTGAGTAGCCATGGTCGACAAACTGACGCATCTGAAACAGCTGGAGGCGGAAAGCATCCACATCATCCGCGAGGTGGCCGCCGAGTTCGACAACCCGGTGATGCTGTACTCCATCGGTAAAGACTCCGCCGTGATGCTGCATCTGGCACGCAAGGCGTTCTTCCCGGGCAAGCTGCCGTTTCCGGTGATGCACGTCGACACTCGCTGGAAATTCCAGGAGATGTACGCCTTCCGTGACAAGATGGTCGCCGAACTGGGCCTCGACCTGATCACCCACGTCAACCCGGACGGCGTGGCGCAGAACATCAATCCGTTCACCCACGGCAGCGCCAAGCACACCGACATCATGAAGACCGAGGGCCTGAAGCAGGCACTCGACAAGCATGGTTTCGACGCAGCGTTCGGCGGCGCCCGTCGCGATGAAGAGAAGTCCCGCGCCAAAGAGCGCGTGTACTCGTTCCGCGACAGCAAGCACCGCTGGGACCCGAAGAACCAGCGTCCCGAGCTGTGGAACGTCTACAACGGCAAGGTCAACAAGGGTGAGTCGATCCGCGTCTTCCCGCTGTCGAACTGGACCGAACTGGACATCTGGCAGTACATCTACCTTGAAGGCATCCCGATCGTCCCGCTGTACTTCGCCGCTGAACGCGAAGTCATCGAGAAGAACGGCACGCTGATCATGATCGACGACGAGCGCATCCTCGAGCACCTGAGCGATGAAGACAAAGCGCGCATCGTCAAAAAGAAAGTGCGTTTCCGTACCCTTGGTTGCTACCCGTTGACGGGCGCGGTGGAGTCCGAGGCCGAAAGCCTCACGGACATCATTCAGGAAATGCTCCTGACGCGAACTTCCGAGCGCCAGGGCCGTGTCATCGACCACGATGGCGCCGGCTCGATGGAAGACAAAAAACGTCAAGGTTATTTCTAAGGGGCTGTCATGTCGCATCAATCTGATTTGATCAGCGAGGACATCCTCGCCTACCTGGGCCAGCACGAACGTAAAGAGCTGCTGCGCTTTTTGACCTGCGGTAACGTTGACGACGGCAAGAGCACCCTGATCGGGCGCCTGCTGCACGACTCCAAGATGATCTACGAAGATCACCTGGAAGCGATCACCCGCGACTCGAAAAAAGTCGGCACCACCGGCGAAGACATCGACCTGGCGTTGCTGGTCGACGGTCTGCAGGCCGAGCGTGAACAAGGCATCACCATCGATGTCGCGTACCGCTATTTCTCCACCGCCAAGCGCAAGTTCATCATCGCCGACACCCCCGGCCATGAGCAGTACACCCGCAACATGGCCACCGGTGCGTCCACCTGTGACCTGGCGATCATCCTGGTCGACGCCCGCTACGGCGTGCAGACCCAGACCCGTCGCCACAGCTTCATCGCCTCGTTGCTGGGCATCAAGCACATAGTCGTGGCCATCAACAAGATGGACCTCAAGGACTTCGACCAAGGCGTGTTCGAGTCGATCAAGGCCGACTACCTGCAGTTCGCCGAAGGCCTGAAGATGAAGCCCACCAGCATGCACTTCGTGCCGATGTCGGCACTGAAGGGCGACAACGTGGTGAACAAGTCCGAGCGCTCGCCGTGGTACACCGGCCAGTCGCTGATGGAAATCCTCGAGACCGTGGAAGTGGCGGGCGACCGCAACTTCACCGATCTGCGTTTCCCGGTGCAGTACGTCAACCGTCCGAACCTGAACTTCCGTGGCTTCGCCGGTACGCTGGCCAGCGGCATCGTCAAGAAAGGCGACGAAGTCGTGGTGCTGCCGTCGGGCAAGAGCAGCCGCGTGAAGTCCATCGTCACCTTCGAAGGAGAGCTGGAGCACGCAGGTCCAGGTCAGGCAGTCACGCTGACCATGGAAGACGAAATCGACATCTCCCGTGGTGATCTGTTGGTTCACGCCGACAACGTGCCGCCGGTGACCGACAGCTTCGAAGCCATGCTGGTGTGGATGGCTGAAGAGCCGATGCTGCCGGGCAAGAAATACGACATCAAGCGCGCCACCAGTTACGTGCCGGGCTCCATCGCCAGCATCGTCAACAAGGTCGACGTGAACACCCTGGAAGAAGGTCCGGCCAGCGCGTTGCAGTTGAACGAAATCGGCAAGGTCAAGATCGCGCTCGACGCGCCGATTGCCCTCGACGGTTACGACAGCAACCGCACCACCGGCGCCTTCATCATCATCGACCGCTTGACCAACGGCACCGTCGGCGCCGGCATGATCGTCGCCCAGCCTTTGGCCCATGGCACCAGCACGCACCACGGCAAGCTGGCCCACGTCGCCACCGAAGAGCGCGCACAGCGCTTCGGCCAGCAACCGGCCACCGTGTTGTTCAGCGGCTTGTCGGGCGCGGGCAAGAGCACTCTGGCGTATGCCGTTGAACGCAAGCTGTTCGACCTTGGCCGTGCAGTGTTCGTACTCGATGGTCAGAACCTGCGTCACGACCTGAACAAAGGTCTGCCACAGGATCGCGCCGGGCGTACCGAGAACTGGCGTCGTGCCGCGCACGTTGCGCGTCAGTTCAACGAAGCCGGTCTGCTGACCCTGGCGGCGTTCGTTGCGCCGAGCGCCGAAGGTCGTGAACAGGCCCGGGAACTGATTGGCAAGGATCGTCTGCTGACGGTCTACGTCCAGGCTTCGCCAACCGTCTGCGCCGAGCGTGACCCGCAAGGCCTGTACGCGGCGGCCGGGGATAACATCCCGGGCGAGTCCTTCCCGTACGACGTGCCGCTGGATGCCGATCTGGTGATCGACACCCAGTCCGTGTCGCTGGAAGAAGGCGTCAAGCAAGTGCTGGGTCTGCTGCGCGAGCGTGGGGCGATCTAAGCGTTAGCCAGAAATGAAAAACCCGCCGATGAGTGATCCTCGGCGGGTTTTTTGTGCTCTGTAGATTGTCAAAAGATCGCAGCCTTCGGCAGCTCCTACAGGGTAAACGCGCACCTTTGTGTAGGAGCTGCCGAAGGCTGCGATCTTTTGATCTTAAGCTCCCGGGAATTCCCGATGCATCTGCGCAAGCAGAGCATCCTTGTCCTGCCACATCTGATTGATCCAGCCCTGGAACTGAAGGCGGTATTCGCCGTCCTGGTCGTAGTTCTTGCCGATGAACTGCGGCGGAATCTTCAGCTCTTCAAAATGCACCACCACATCCGCAATGTTCCCGCACAACAAGTCCCAGAAACCAGGACGCCCGGCGGGATAGTGGATGGTCACGTTGACGATGGACTCCAGTTGCTCACCCATCGCATCCAGCACAAAGGCAATGCCGCCGGCCTTGGGCTTGAGCAGGTACTTGAAGGGGGACTGTTGTTGCTTGTGCTTGCCCTCGGTGAAGCGCGTGCCTTCGACGAAGTTGAAAATGCCCACCGGGTTGTCGCGGAATTTCGCGCAGGTCTTGCGGGTGGTTTCCAGGTCCTTGCCTTTCTTCTCCGGGTGCTTCTCCAGATAGGCCTTGGAGTAGCGCTTCATGAACGGAAAGCCCAGCGCCCACCAGGCCAGACCAATCACCGGGACCCAGATCAGCTCTTGTTTGAGAAAGAACTTCAACGGTTGAATGCGTCGGTTGAGCACGTATTGCAGCACCAGGATGTCGACCCAGCTCTGGTGGTTGCTGGTGATCAGGTACGAGTGCCGGTAGTCGAGGCCTTGCAGGCCGCTGATGTGCCAGCGCGTGCGGCGCACCAGGTTCATCCAGCCTTTGTTGAGGCTGATCCAGGCTTCATGGGTATGGCTCATCAGCCAGCCCGCGATGCGTTGGGTGAGGGCGAACGGCAGTGCCTTGACGAGCGCCACGCAGAACAGGAACGAGCAGAGCAAAATCGTGTTCAATGCCAGCAGCAGCGAGGCGATCACGCCGCGCAATGGGGCGGGTAGGAAGTCCAGCATTTACACATCCATAGGTCGGTTGGCGGCTTGAATCGCGGTCAGGGCGATGGTGTAGACGATGTCGTCGACCTGCGCGCCGCGCGGCAAATCGTTCACCGGTTTGCGCAGGCCTTGCAGCATCGGCCCGAGGCTGACGCAGTCGGCGCTGCGCTGCACGGCTTTGTGGGTGGTGTTGCCGGTGTTGAGGTCGGGGAACACGTACACCGTGGCACGACCGGCCACCTGGCTGTTCGGCGCCAGCTGCCGGGCCACGCTTTCGTTGGCGGCGGCGTCGTACTGTAAGGGGCCATCGATCAGCAGCGAGTGCTGTTGTTCGTGGGCGAGCAGGGTGGCCTCGCGGACCTTTGCGACTTCCTCGCCGCTGTCCGACTCGCCGCTGGAGTAGCTGATCATCGCCACCCGTGGCGTGATGCCGAATGCGGCGGCCGAGTCGGCGCTTTGCAGGGCGATCTCGGCCAGTTCGCTGGCGCTCGGGTGCGGGTTCATCACGCAGTCGCCGTAGACCAGCACCTCTTCCGGGAACAGCATGAAGAACACCGAAGACACCAGGGTGCAGCCCGGTGCTGTTTTAATCAGCTGCAGGGCCGGGCGGATGGTGTTGGCGGTGGTGTTGATCACGCCCGATACGAGGCCGTCGACTTCATCGAGGGCCAGCATCATGGTGCCGATCACCACGGTGTCTTCCAGTTGTTGTTCGGCCATCGGCGCGTTGAGGCTTTTGCTTTTGCGCAGCGCGACCATTGGCTCGACGTAGCGTTCGCGGATCAAGTCCGGATCGATGATTTCCAGGCCTGGCGGCAGCTCGATGCCCTGGGCGCGGGCGACGGCCTGCACGTCCTCGGGCTTGGCCAGCAACACGCAGCGAGCGATGCCGCGGGCCTGGCAGATTGCCGCGGCCTGCACGGTCAGCGGCTCGCTGCCTTCGGGCAGCACGATGCGCTTGTTGGCCGCCTGGGCGCGCTGGATCAATTGATAGCGGAACACCGCTGGCGACAGGCGCATCTCGCGCGGTGTACCGCAGCGCTGGTGCAACCAGTTGGCATCGAGATGGCCAGCGATGAAATCGGTGATGATTTCGGCGCGCTCGCGGTCGTCGATGGGGATTTCCTTGTTCAGGCCATTGAGCAGGTTGGCGGTGTCATAGGAGCCGGTACTCACCGACAGTACCGGCAGCCCGGCCTGCAGGGCGCCGCGGCACAGGTCCATGATGCGTGGGTCGGGCAGGGTGTCGCTGGTCAGCAGCAGGCCGGCCAGCGGCACACCGTTCAAGGCCGCGAGGCTGACGGCGAGGATGATGTCGTCGCGGTCGCCGGGGGTCACCACCAGCACGCCGGGCTTGAGCAGCTCCACGGTGTTGCGCATGGTGCGGGCGCAAATGATGATTTTGGTCATGCGCCGGGTTTCATAATCACCGGCGTTGAGCACTTGCGCGCCCATCAGGTCGGCGACGTCGCGGGTGCGCGGGGCGTTCAGTTCCGGCTGGAACGGAATGCAGCCGAGCAAACGGAAATCCCCGCTGCGCAGCAACGGCGAATGCTCCTTCAGGCGCGTGGCGAAGGCCTCCATGCTTTCCTCGGTCTTGACCTTGTTGAGGATCACGCCGAGGACTTTCGGATCTTTCGGGCCGCCGAACAATTGCGCCTGCAACTCGACGCGACCGGAGAGTTCGGTCAGCACTTCGTTTTCCGGTGCCGAGACCAGGATCACCTCGGCGTCGAGGCTCTTGGCCAGGTGCAGGTTGACCCGCGCGGCGTAACTGGCGCTGCGGGTCGGCACCATGCCCTCGACGATCAGCACGTCCTTGCCGATGGCAGCCTGCTGATACAGGGTGATGATTTCCTCGAGCAGCTCATCGAGCTGGCCGTCGCCGAGCATGCGCTCGACATGCGCCAGGCCCAGTGGCTGAGGCGGTTTCAAGCCGTGGGTACGCGCCACCAGTTCAGTGGAACGTTCCGGGCCCGTGTCGCCCGGATGCGGCTGGGCAATCGGTTTGAAAAAGCCGACCTTGAGCCCGGCGCGCTCAAGGGTACGCACCAGCCCGAGGCTGATGGAGGTCAGACCCACACCAAAATCGGTGGGCGCGATAAAAAAAGTTTGCATGCGGATTCTCTGGAAGGTGCATGGCAATGGTCACGACCTATGGCTGGTCGATTACCGAAATTCAGTCACCAAGGTTATCGCTAACCGTACCTTGTGCGCACCAACCGCAATCAAAGGGCTGGCCTATTTTTTCCTGGCGCAGCACAGGGTCCATGACCCAGGCCCGGGATTGCCATGGCGGCTGGTGCCGCAGGTGTTGGGTGTGGCCGCAGGAAAGCTCGGCCACCCAGTGGCCGTCCTCGTCCTGATGGAAGCCTGTGACCGTCGAATCCCGTTTGTCCGGGTTGTGTTCGCTTTCAGTCGATTGCTTCGCTAAACTTGGCCTTTCAATCTTCTTATGCAAAAGGTCTCGCCCCATGCTGATCGCCGCCAATAAGGCTGTCTCCATCGACTATACCCTGACCAACGACGCTGGTGAGGTCATCGACAGCTCCGCCGGCGGCGCGCCGCTGGTCTACCTGCAAGGCGCAGGCAACATCATCCCGGGCCTGGAAAAGGCTCTGGAAGGCAAGGCTGTCGGCGACGAGCTGACCGTAGCCGTTGAACCGGAAGACGCTTACGGCGAATACGCTGCCGAACTGGTCAGCACCCTGAGCCGCAGCATGTTCGAAGGCGTCGACGAGCTGGAAGTGGGCATGCAGTTCCACGCTTCCGCTCCGGACGGCCAGATGCAGATCGTGACCATCCGTGATCTGGACGGCGACGATGTCACCGTTGACGGCAACCACCCGTTGGCCGGTCAGCGCCTGAATTTCCAGGTCAAGATCGTTGCCATCCGTGACGCCAGCCAGGAAGAAATCGCTCATGGCCACGTCCATGGCGAAGGTGGCCATCACCACTGATTTCTGCGCTAAGCTCAGATAACTGGAGAGGCGCCCCGAGGGCGCCTTTTTAGTCTGCGGCTGTCCCTGACGACACCGCCAAGTGGCTGTTTCGAGAAGAACACGGGAATCTGGAGTACGCCATGAGTGCTTTTCACGACCTTAAATTGACAGCCCTGGATGGACAGGAGCTACCTCTGGCGCCTTTCAAAGGCCAAGTCGTATTGGTGGTCAACGTCGCCTCCAAATGCGGCCTGACCCCGCAGTACGCGGCGCTGGAAAACCTCTACCAACAATACAAGGGCAAAGGCTTCAGCGTGTTGGGCCTGCCGTGCAACCAGTTTGCCGGGCAGGAACCGGGGACCGAGCAGGAGATCAAGGATTTCTGCAGCCTCAACTATGGTGTGACCTTCCCGTTGTCCAGCAAGCTGGAAGTCAACGGGCATGACCGTCATCAGTTGTACCGCTTGCTGGCGGGCGAGGGCGCGGAATTCCCCGGCGATATCACCTGGAACTTCGAGAAGTTCCTGCTGGGCAAGGATGGCCGCGTACTGGCGCGGTTCTCGCCACGCACGGCGCCGGATGATCCGACCATTGTTCATGCGATTGAAAAAGCGCTGAGTTAAGCCATAGATCAAGATCAAAAGATCGCAGCCTTCGGCAGCTCCTACACAGGATCGTAGGAGCTGCCGAAGGCTGCGATCTTTTGCTTTCTGTCTTTTGACCGTTAATCACCAAAATCAATAATGCTGTTCAAGCAGCGGATCCCTCCATATTATCACCGTCATAAAGTCATTCTTCCGTGGAGCGTCCCATGCCCGTAAAAGCCCTGTTCAAACCGTTCCACCTCGGCACCCTCGAATTGCCGACCCGCGTCGTCATGGCGCCGATGACCCGCTCCTTTTCTCCGGGCGGCGTGCCGAATTCCAAAGTGATCGAGTACTACCGTCGCCGCGCCGCTGCGGGCGTTGGCCTCATCATCACCGAAGGCACCACCGTCGGTCACAAGGCGTCCAACGGCTACCCGAACGTTCCGCACTTCTATGGTGAAGCGGCTCTGGCCGGCTGGAAGAAAGTCGTCGACGCCGTTCACGCCGAAGGAGGCAAGATCGTTCCGCAGTTGTGGCATGTGGGCAGCGTACGCCGTATCGGCACTGAACCGGACGCCAGCGTACCGGGCTATGGCCCGTCGGAAAAAATCAAGGACGGCCAGGTCGTTGTGCACGGCATGACCCAACAGGATATCCAGGACGTGATCGCCGCATTCGCCCAGGCTGCCAAGGATGCCCAGAGCATCGGCATGGACGGCGTGGAAATCCACGGCGCCCACGGTTACCTGGTCGACCAGTTCTTCTGGGAAGGCAGCAACCAGCGTACCGACGAATACGGCGGCAGCCTGGCCAATCGTTCGCGCTTCGCCATTGAATTGATTCAGGCCGTGCGTGCCGCGGTCGGTGAAGGTTTCCCGATCATCTTCCGCTTCTCCCAGTGGAAGCAGCAGGACTACACCGCACGTCTGGTGCAAACCCCGGAGGCGCTGGGCGAGTTCCTCAAGCCGTTGGCCGATGCCGGCGTGGATATTTTCCACTGCTCGACCCGCCGCTTCTGGGAGCCGGAGTTCGACGGTTCCGAGCTGAACCTGGCTGGCTGGACCCGCCAACTCACCGGCAAGCCGACCATCACCGTGGGCAGCGTCGGCCTGGATGGCGAGTTCCTGCAGTTCATGGTCAACACCGACAAGGTGGCACAACCGGCCAGCCTGGAAAAACTGCTGGAGCGCCTGAACAACGACGAGTTCGACCTGGTAGCGGTCGGTCGTGCGTTGCTGGTGGACCCGGACTGGGCACAGAAAGTGCGCGATGGTCGTGAGGACGACATCCTGCCGTTCAGCCGCGAGGCGTTGATGACGCTGGTTTAAGCGGCGTCTGGCCTTACGCTTTCGCGAGCAAGCCCGCTCCCACAAGGGATTTGTGTACGACACAGAACCAATGTGGGAGCGGGCTTGCTCGCGAAGACTGACTCAAGAGCACTACAAAATCAGGGAGCAATCGGCGCATTCGGCACCACCATCTCCCCGGCACAAGCCCCGCGCAACTGTCCCTCGAACTGTTCGATGATCGTCGCCCAACCCTGGCGACTGGCATGCTGGCGCGCATTGAGTCGCACATTGCGCAAGGCCTCCCTGTCCTCCAGCAGCCATGCCGCTGCATCGCAGAACGCTTCTTCATCCCCCGGCATCGCCAACACACCGTTGTAGCCATGACGAATATGCTGGGCCGCCGCCGCCTGATCGTAGGCCACCACGCCGAGCCCCGAGGCCAGTGCTTCAAGCACCACATTGCCGAAGGTTTCGGTCAGGCTCGGAAACAGAAACACGTCGCCTGATGCGTAGTGACAGGCCAGGGCTTCACCCCGCTGGGTGCCGCAGAAAATCGCCTCGGGCATTTCGTTTTGCAGTTCCTGGCGCTGCGGACCTTCGCCGACCACGATCAGTTTCAGGGTGCGCCGGGGATAACTCGCCTTGAGGGTATTGAGGGTGCGTTTGAGCAAGCCAAGATTCTTTTCCGGGGCCAGGCGTCCGACGTGAATGACGGCGATGTCTTCCTCGGTCAGTCCCCATTGCTCACGCAGGGCACTTAATCGTTTGGCCGGGTGAAACAACTCACTGTCGACCCCTCGGGAGAGCAACGCCAGTCGTTCGAAATGCCGTCGTTCCAACTCCATGCGCTGACTGACGCTGGGCACCAGGGTCATGGTCGAGCGGTTGTGGAACCAACGCAGGTAGTGAGTCAGCAGGCGCGTGAGCAAGCCAAGGCCGTACTGGTTGGAGTACTGCTGGAAATTGGTGTGGAAACCGCTGACCACGGAAATCCCCAGACGCCGTGCCGCACGCAAGGCCGACAGGCCCAGCGGGCCCTCGGTGGCGATGTAGAGCACGTCCGGGCGGTGACGCGTCCAGCGCCGCAGCAGCTTGTGCATCGACGACTGACCCCATTGCAGACCGGGATAGCCCGGTAGCGGCCAGCCGCGGCACAGCAGCAACTCATCGTCGCTGCCCAACTGCTGGTCGCAGCCCTGGCGTGGTCGCACCAGTTCCACCTGGTGCCCGCGTGCGCGCAGACCGTCGCACAAGCGACCCAGGGTATTGGCCACGCCGTTGATTTCCGGAGGGAAGGTTTCTGTGATCAGGGTGATATGCAGAGCTGTCGTCATGACCCCAGTGTCGGCTGGGGCCATGTCGTCAGTGTGACGTCGGGATGATGGATTTGTGACGTTGTGGGCCTGGCCGGTGAACCGGTGCGCACTGACTGGTGCTGAGTCAGATACTCACGAATCCTATTCAGTTACCACGGTTCTGGCGGTGGATGGGCTACGGCGCGTGCGATCAGTGACAGTGATTTGTAGTCGGCAGCGCCGTTCGGAGAGTCCCAAGTGCGTTGCCCCAGTGGCAACAACCAAGGTATCAGCTGATTCCAGGCTTCTTCCGGGGAACTGAAGGACGGCACTTCGATCCAGAACTGGATTCCGGCCCCCCCTAAAAATGGACTGTCCGCGGGAATCTCCGTTATCGCGCCTCCTGCTTTGTCCATGAAATGGTTGGCTCGCCACGTATCATAAATACCGCGAGGCGAGTGCTTGGCGTGGAGGATATTGTCCCAGGTCTTGTTAACGATGAAATAAAAGTCGCCATGGGCGTTGATCACGTTGTATCCGGCATTGACCAGGTCTTGTGCAGTCATTTCTCCGCGCAGGCTGCCCCATAGACTCCAGCACTCGATTTCTACCTTTTTATTCACCGCAATGACCGGGTTGGGTCGAACAGCCCCGTCGTTCCAGACTCGCGCGATTTTACCTCTGTTTAGTATCAGACTTGCCACGTAATTGATGAAGTACCTGACAGCGTCCTCGGAAGTGGCATTTGGATTACCGGACATATCACGTGCATATTTGGCTAGTTGTGGAGTGTTGTCGTGGGTGATCGGGCGGAGAAAGTACTCATCGGCTCCCAGATGGATACGCCGGCTCTGTGGAAACATTGTGAGAAGGTCAGAGACAAGCGTTTTGATAAAGGAACGCGCCGCAGGAATGCTGAAATCGAGCGCTTTAGATACAACGGTGCCATTACTGAGGCGAAGGTGGAATTGAGGTCGGTCGCGTAGTATCCGGTCCATATGTCCAGGCATGTCGAGTTCGGGAATCACCTCGATATGGTAGGAGGCGGCGGTGTCGAGGACGCGCTTGAGTTCTTCTGCGCTCCAGGCATCGGAACTGGAGATGTCCACACAAGAAGGAAAGATAACCCTGACCCCTTCGTTATCGGTCAGGTGCAAATGCAGTGTATTGAGTTGATTCCAGGCCATTTCCTGAATCAGGTTGATTACCCAATCGGGGCTGAAATACCAGCGGCCCATATCGATCATTACCGAGCGCTCGGCATACAGGGGTGCATCAATTACAACCCCTGGATCAAGTGTGGTGGAAACTCGTGCGGCTTTATGCAAGGTGGTCAGGGCCCGGGCCATGGCCTCCAGGGTTTGTGCGGTGACCAGGACATTGCTTGAGATATCAATCCGGTAACTTTCGCTTTTCCCATTGACTGGAATCGGGACGTCCGCCGTATTCGGTGCGGACAGTTTCAACAATACGTCACCCGGTAGTGGGGGAACGCCTGGCAGCAGCGCAATGGTCGTTGGCTTGCCAAGCCCGGCGGCACCGGCGAACCCGGCTGCCAGTCGTGTAGCCAGGGGGCGCAGGCTCTCGCTGTCGATGAGAATGCGCGAGCTTTCACTGATGACAAAATCATCTCCCGCTTCTGGTTTCGCATAGAGCACTGCCGGACTCATGCGGGTCCAGGGAAAGGATACATTCTGATTCTCGGTACTGAGATTTTCGCCAGGCATCATGCAAGTCGAGGCGGGGTCGTGGATTGGTGTTGCCATTGAAGTGGAACTCCATAAGTTTAAGTCGTGACTCATCCCTGATAGCTGAAGGATCTCAAGTTGGGGGGGAGTCCCTGAGCGGATTGAATACCTTATGCGTAGCAACGGCTACTGTAAGAAGTAACAGGTTTTAGTAAAAACTCAGAAAGTTATGCCGTTCATCCATTTTGTTTCGTTGAAGAGACCAAGTGTTTTGGTGATGTGCTGGAGAAATATCAGCTTCGCTTGCGTATTGTTGAGGTTGGCGATCGCTTCTCGAAACTATCAGTTATTACAGGTGTTTTTATTTTCAATTAACGTGAAAGTGGTTCTGCATTACAGGCAATTTTGCCGAATAAAAGGAGTATTAATGATGGCAGAGCAATCGAAAGTTAAACTGGGTTCAAATGAGGCTGCAGAGATCAGCACTCCCGTGCCGACGATCGTATATCCTTTAAACGGAACTCATCACGCTTTGGGGCGGGTTTTTATTGAGGGGAGTTGTTTAGAGGGGGCAAAAGTTGACGTGCTAAACTATGACGACAGTATGCTGGGTTCTGCTGTAGTGAACGGAAAAAACTGGTATTTCAGTCGCAACTGGGACGAAGGTGTCAAGGTTGTGAGGGCACGCCAGAGCGTTGCTGGTATACCTTCCGTCTCAACTGAGCAACGTCTCTTCTTTGTTGCTCAATACTCGAACGCTCCAAGTATTACTCACCCCAAAGACGCGTCCGAGCCGATGATATTTATCGAAGGCACCTGTACTGCCGGAGCAGAAGCGGTTGAACTGCTGAATCATGACTTTAGTGTTTTAGGTAAAGCCACAATAGAGCCTAATAGGACGACTTGGAGGTACGGTCGCGTTTGGACTCCAGGCGTAAAACATGTCAAGGCAAGACAAATCCTGGATGGCAAGCCTTCTGATCCAAGCGGTCAAATTGAGTTCATCGTACGGTAAATACCTCACCAGTAACTGATTCGACTAACGGCTGTGAGTCAGTTGTAAGGCCTGCGGCAAGAGAAATACTCTTGCCGCAGTTTTTTATCGGGTGTTTTTTACTTTGCGGATGTTGTCAGCGTCTGGACGCCACGCTCGCGTACCCAGAACAGCGTTGCACCGGCCACTGCCGCCGGCATCATCAGGATGTTGACCACCGGAATCAGCAACACCAGATAAACAATCCCGCCAAAACTCATGCTCTGCCAGCGCTTCTCGCGCAGCCAGCCGAGCATCTCGTTCCAGCCCAGCTTGTGGTTGTCCGCCGGGTAGTCGATGTACTGGATCGCCATCATCCACACCCCGAACAATAGCCATAGTGGCGCGGCGATGATGTTCACCACCGGGATGAACGAGAGGATGAACAGCCCGATCGCCCGCGGCAGGAAGTAGCCCAGTTTGCGCATTTCCCGGGCCAGGGTGCGCGGGATCATCGCAATCAGTTCGCCCCAGCTGAAGGCCGGAAAATCATCGGTGCCGCGCACCACCACTTCGACTTTCTCCGCGAGGAAGCCGTTGAATGGCGCGGCAATGACGTTGGCGAGCATGGTGAAAGTGAAGAACACCATCAGCACGACGAGCACCACGAACAGCGGCCAGAGGATGTAGCTGAGAAAACTCAGCCAGTCGGGCAGGGACGGCATCAGCGTATCGACCCACAGGCTGAATTGATGGCCGGCCAGGTAGATCAATCCGACGAACAGCACCAGGTTGATCGCCAGCGGCAACAACACAAACAAACGCAGGCTGGGGCTCAGCACCAGCTTGAGGCCTTCGCGCAGGTATTGCGGGCCGGACAGAACAGGGGCGGGCATAAGGTGCTCCGGGCAGAGGGAAAACGCGCCGACCTTACCGGCTTTGCTTCACAGGCGAAAGCGCGGTGGCGGTATCGACATCCACTGTAACAAAGACGTCGATATCGTCGGGCAGATTGCATAGAGACCACCTATGAGCTGGATTGTTAATCCGTATTTCCTTAATCTTCGCCCCCTCGATACGCTGCACCCAATCTTTTTACAGGACGGTCGGGTTCAAGCCTTCCCCAAGTGCTTTCAACCGTTCTTTTTTATTCCAGCCGGCAATCCGGCGTTCCGCGCCAGGTGTTCCGGGCCGGTCAACAGGAGCAGGTCATGTCTGAAGTCCGTCATTCGCGAGTGATTATTCTCGGTTCCGGCCCTGCCGGTTACAGCGCTGCGGTCTATGCCGCCCGTGCCAACCTCAAGCCACTGCTGATCACCGGCATGCAGGCCGGCGGTCAACTGACCACCACCACCGAAGTCGACAACTGGCCGGGCGACGTCCACGGCCTGACCGGCCCGGCGCTGATGGAGCGGATGCGCGAGCACGCCGAACGCTTTGAAACCGAGATCGTTTTCGATCACATCAATGCCGTGGACTTCGCTGCCAAGCCATACACCCTGACTGGCGACAGCGCGACCTACACCTGCGACGCCCTGATCATCGCCACCGGCGCCAGTGCTCGTTACCTGGGCCTGCCGTCCGAAGAAGCGTTCATGGGCAAAGGCGTCTCCGCCTGCGCAACCTGCGACGGTTTCTTCTATCGCAACAAGCCGGTAGCTGTGGTCGGCGGTGGCAACACTGCTGTCGAAGAAGCCCTGTACCTGGCCAACATCGCCAGCAAAGTCACCCTGATCCACCGTCGCGAAACCTTCCGCGCCGAGAAGATCCTGATCGACAAGCTGAACGCCCGTGTTGCCGAAGGCAAGATCGAGCTGAAGCTGAATGCGACCCTGGACGAAGTACTGGGCGACAACATGGGCGTGACCGGTGCCCGCCTGAAGAACAACGACGGCAGCTTCGACGAAGTGAAAGTCGACGGCGTGTTCATCGCCATCGGCCACACCCCGAACACTTCGCTGTTCGAAGGCCAACTGACGTTGAAAGACGGTTACCTGGTTGTGCAGGGCGGCCGTGACGGCAACGCCACCGCCACCAGCCTCGAAGGCATCTTCGCCGCCGGTGACGTGGCCGACCACGTGTACCGTCAGGCCATCACCTCGGCTGGCGCCGGTTGCATGGCGGCACTGGATGCCGAGCGTTACCTCGACAATCTGCAGAACGCTTGATTCTGCTTTCGTCGAAATGAAAAAACCGGCTTCGGCCGGTTTTTTCATGGTGAAGACAAAGGCACCCAACCCTGTAGGAGCTGCCGAAGGCTGCGATCTTTTGATTTTTACAAACAAGATCAAAAGATCGCAGCCTTCGGCAGCTCCTGCAGGGGGCTTTATGCTTGAGTCAGTTTTGCAAGGCAGGCTTCAAGAATATCCAGCCCTTCTTCCAGCACCGCAGCCTCGATGGTCAAAGGCGCCAGCAAGCGAATGATGTGCCGCGATTTGCCACTGGGCATCAGCAGCAGGCCCGCATTCCGCGCCAAAGCCAGCAGTTGGGTCAATTGTGCCGGGGCGGGTGAGCCATCGGCGTTGATCAGCTCGATGCCGCGCATCGCACCGATCCCGGTCAGGCGGCCCAGATACGGCGTCAGGCCGTTCGCGCGCCAGGTTTCATAGCGGCCGACAATTGCTTCTTCCTGTTGTGTGCCCCAGGCGTGCAGGTTGGTATCGCTCATTTCATCCAGCGTCGCCAGCGCGGCGGCGCAGGCGATGGGATTGCCGGAGTAAGTGCCACCGAGTCCACCCTTGGGCAGGTTATCCAAAAGCGATTTGCGCCCGACCACCGCCCCCAGTGGCACGCCGCCGGCGATGCTTTTGCCGAGCAGGACCAGATCCGGCTCGATGCCCAGCCGTGAGAATGCGAAGCGCTGGCCGGTGCGACCGAAACCAGACTGGATTTCATCGGCGATCAGCACAATACCCTTGTCGTCGCAGAACTTGCGCAGCGCCTGGGCGAACTCGACGTCCATCGCCAGGAAGCCCGCTTCGCCCTGCACCGGTTCAACGATAAAGCAGGCGACGTCTTCGACATCGATCTCGACGCTGAACAGACGCTCCATGGCTTTGAAGGCCTCGGCGCAGCTGACGCCGTTGTCCTGGCTGGGGAAGGGAAGGTGATACACCGGCCCTGGCAGCACGCCGATTTTCTGTTTGTAGGGCGCCACTTTGCCATTGAGGTTGAGCGTGGCCAGCGTGCGGCCGTGGAATGCGCCGTCGAAGGCGATGACCGCGCTGCGACCGGTGGCGCCACGGACGATCTTCAAGGCGTTTTCCGCCGCTTCCGCGCCGCTGTTGGTGAGCATGCCGCTGACCGGGTAACCCACTGGCATGAACGCACTGAGGCGATCCATCAGTTCGAGGTATGGCACATGGGGAGCCGCGTTGAACGCATAGTGGGTCAGCCGCGTGGCTTGTTCGCGAATGGCCTCGACGATGCGCGGATGGCAATGGCCGAGGTTCAGTACGCCAATGCCACCGACAAAGTCGATGTAGCGTTTGCCATCGGTGTCCCAGACCTCGGCGTTTTTACCGTGGCTGAGCGTGACAGGGTGAACGATGTTGATCGACTGGCTGATGGTTTCGCTGCGCATGAATGACCGGCTCGGAAGAAGGAGGACTTCTTTTTATCTAAGCCGTGAGCGGTGCTACGGGGCAAACGAAATAAAGTTGCCGGGTCAATCTTAAAAGTCGGGTTGTGCTTGTGATCAATTCCGCGCCATGAACGCAAAACCTGTAGGAGCGAGCTTGCTCGCGATGGTGGTGAACGATGACGCTGGGAGCCTGACCCCCCGTGGCGTTCTTCAGTCCATCGCGAGCGGGCTCGCTCCTACAAATCAAATCAGCGGCGAGTCAGTGGCTGTTGGGTGAACTTTACTCCCGCCAGACCATGGGCCATCAACGCGCGGATGTTGCCGTGGTCGCTGCCTTCCGGCGTTGCCAGCACCGAACGGTAATGCTCGCCGAACGCCAACAGGGCTTCTTCATCGCTCAAGCCTTCGAGCAGTGCCAGACCCAGGGTCTTGCACGAGCCTTCGTTCTGCCCGGCCGTGTTTTCCACACCACCGTTGTTGAAGGCCTGAGGCTGGTAGTCGTAGCCGCCTGCAATGAACGCCAGGGTATCGGCGAAGGCGTGTTCGCCGCTGTTGAGGCTGGCGCGCAAGGTGTTCAAATTACTCATTGGGTTTTCCTTTGGCGAACGCCGCCTGTTGTTCGGCGCTGGCTTCCTGCTGATATTGGGCTTTCCATTCGGCGTACGGCATGCCGTAAACCACTTCGCGGGCTTCGTCGAGGCTGACGTCGATCTGGCGCTCGTCGGCCGCCGCCTTGTACCACTTGGACAGGCAGTTGCGGCAGAAGCCCGAGAGGTTCATCAGGTCGATGTTCTGCACATCCTTGCGGCTGTCCAGGTGGGCCACCAGCCGACGAAAGGCGGCGGCTTCGAGTTCCAGGCGTTGTTGATCGGTCATGGGGGTCTCTGCGAGACAGCTTTGAGCGACAAGCTTCAAGCTGCAAGATGGATTGCGGTGGCTTCTAGCTTACCGCTTGAAGCTTGAAGCTTGAAGCTTGAAGCTTAGCGGCTTGCCGCGAGTGTTATCGACACCGACTCGGCGAATCGCAGCGCGTGGGGCTTGTCGACCTCGACTTCGGCGTAGAGCACCGATGCGTTGGCCATCACCAGGTCGAGAATTTCCTGGGTCAGGCGTTCGAGCAGCGCAAAGCGGTTGCCTTCCACGTGGGCGATGATCGCCTTGGTGATCGTGCGGTAGTTCAGTGCGTGATCGATGTCGTTGTCACGTACCGCTTCCTGGGCCGCGTACAGAATGGTGAGGTTGATCAGCACATCCTGCTTGTTGAGGATTTCATCCTCATTGATGCCGATGAAGGTACGCAGGCACAGGTCTTTGACCCGGATGCGTGCCATGCCTGGCTGAAGTTGTGGCATTGCTACTTGCTCCGTCCAATCAATTGCAGGAACTCCTGGCGGGTGTTGCTCGACTCGCGGAAGGCGCCGAGCATCACTGAGGTGTTCATGGTCGAATTCTGTTTCTCGACGCCGCGCATCATCATGCACATGTGCTGCGCTTCGATGACCACTGCGACGCCTGCCGCACCGGTCACCTGTTGCACGGCGTCGGCGATTTGCCGGGTGAGGTTTTCCTGGATTTGCAGGCGCCGGGCGAACATGTCCACCAGCCGCGCAATCTTCGACAGCCCCAGCACCTTGCCGGTTGGAATATAAGCCACATGCGCCTTGCCGATGAAGGGCAGCATATGGTGTTCGCAAAGCGAGTACAGCTCGATGTTGTCGACGATCACCATTTCATCGTTGTCCGAGGCGAACAGCGCGCCATTGACGATCTCTTCGACACTTTGTTCGTAACCATGGCAAAGGTACTGCATGGCTTTGGCTGCGCGCACCGGGGTGTCGAGCAGGCCTTCGCGGTCTGGATTTTCACCGAGGCCGATGAGGATCTCTCGATAATTCTGGGGCAGGGATAACGTCATGGAGAATCCTCGCGGGACACTTATTTGATGTGCCTTCCGCCGTTGACGGTCAGGGTGGTGCCGGTGACATAAGGGTTGTCGAGCAGATAGCGCAGGCTCTGGTAGATCACTTCGCAGCCAGGCTCGATGCCCAGCGCGGACTTGGCCAGTGCCTTGGCGCGGTAGGCCGCGTCGTCTTCAGGGTTGAACAGTAGCAGGGCCGGCGCAATCCCGTTGACCTTGATGTCCGGCGCGTACCTGGCGGCGAAGGACAGGGTCAGGCTGTCGAGTCCGGCTTTGCTGGCGCAATAACCGATGTGCTTGCTGCTGCCCTTGCGGGTCACGTCATCGCTGATGTGCACGATGTCTGCGGGGCTTGAGCGTTGCAGCAGATCGGCGCAATGCAGGTTGATCAGGTAGGGCGCCAGCATGTGCACGCTGAACATGCGGGTGAATGCGGCGGCGTCGGTGTCCGGTGTTTCGGCCAGCCATTCGGAGGCGTTGTGGACAATCGCCCGCAAACAGTCGGTGTGGGTTTTCAGTTCACTGATGAAGGCGAGGATTCCGGTTTCGCTGGCGAAGTCCGCGAACACGGCGGTGGCCCCCAGGTCGCGCAGGGCTTGTACGCCGGGCCGCTCGCTGCGGTAGCTGAAAATCACGCGATGGCCGTCTTCCAGCAGTCGCCGGGCGCAGTGCAAACCGACACGCTGGCCGGCGCCGGTAATCAGGATGGGGGCTGCGGAAGAAGTCATGAACGGCTCGCATCGCGGTGAGAGCAAAACTATACCAGCGACGGGAGCGCTCTACCTATTGCGGGGGGAAACAACTGTGGGAGCGAGCTTGCTCGCGATTGCGGACTGTCAGACGACACATATGTTGACTGACACGCCCTCATCGCGAGCAAGCTCGCTCCCACAGGGGGATCAGCGATTTTGGACGGTGGGTTCTGCGGGCAGCGGTCGAGCTGGCGCACTGTTCAGCCAATTGGCCAGCAAACGGGTCGACAACGGAATGAACAAGTAAACCATCAGCGGCGTCAGGCACAGGGTGCTGACGAGCACGCGGGGCAATAGCGCCATCTCGCCCAGCAGCGGCCCCAGCACAAAGTTGAACAGCAGCGAGACCGGAAAGAACGCCAGCCAGATCGCCACGGCCTGTTTCCAGCGTGGCGGGCGTTGGCCGGCGACGCCAAACCAGCCTTCGATGCCGCTGACCCGGTGTTCTGTCGGGTGGGCGAACAGGTCGCTGCCGCGTCCGAGCCAGGCGCTGCGAGAGACGGAATGTTCCCAGGCGTGCAGGGTCTGCTCGTCGGCGAAGCGGAAGATAATCTGGAATTCGTCATCGTCGGGCGGTGGTGCGAGTACGCCGGAGCCGAGGTAGCCGGGAAAATCGGTGGCCAGTTGTTCGCCTTCGCGCAGCCAGGCGATCAGGTCCTGATAACGTCCATTGGCAACGCGGCGCGCAACCATCAGCGTGACGGGTGGGGTAGACATTGTGTATCTCCATGAGGCATTTGCGTCGCTCCGGATAGGCGCTTCGCCAGGCGCAGCGCCGGGGTGGTGGGCTGCGACTTGAAACAAGCAAGGATTATTCCTGATTCTGCCCGTGGCGTCTGTGACGTTTATCCGCTCATCCGCAGTATCGATTTT
Source organism: Pseudomonas sp. PDM27 (assembly GCF_019219205.1). NCBI lineage: Bacteria > Pseudomonadati > Pseudomonadota > Gammaproteobacteria > Pseudomonadales > Pseudomonadaceae > Pseudomonas > Pseudomonas sp. PDM27. The sequence continues at coordinate 217,931 of NZ_JAHUWF010000004.1, forward strand.
TTACGGAAACTTTACGGGGTGGGGGCGTTAGAATAACGCGCGGACGATACAGGGATGTTTCAACAGAATGCCGATACAGACAGACGTCGCATCAGGATCCACTCAGGCCGTCGCTCTCGAACAGGAAGAGCTCTTCCCCATTCGCGAGGTGGCGCGCCTGACAGGTGTCAACCCGGTCACGCTTCGCGCTTGGGAGCGACGTTATGGCCTGATTGTTCCCACACGCACCGAAAGCGGGCATCGCCTGTACTCGCTGACCGATATTGAGCGCGTTCGCAGCATTCTCGGCTGGATCGAACGCGGTGTTGCGGTCAGCAGGATCGGCAAGATCCTGGCCAGGACCGAGCCGCTCCAGGCGTTGTCGCACATCATCCCCAACAGCCTCGTGGAAGCCGATTACGCGCAGTGGCAGCAACAGGTTCTTGCGGCGGTCAACGGGTTTGACGACCTTCGGCTGGAGCAGCTCTACGGGCAAATCTTTTCCAGTTACGCCCTGTCGGTGGTGTTTCAGGACATTCTGATCCCCGTCTGGAAGCAGTTGATGCAACGCCAGGACCAATTCGGCGTAACCAGCGAGTGGCTGCTCCTGGATGGTTTTCTGCGTTCCCGGGTAGTGCAGCGCTTGCTGTTGACGCGCGAGAAACAGCCGCGTCGCGTGGTCATCTGTGCCCTGGATGGTCACTGCCGGGAGCTGGAGCTGTTGGTTGCCGCCCTGTTCCTGAGTTCCGGGCCATCGGCCATTCGCGTATTGAACATAGGCCAGCCATTCGAGGAACTGGCGCTGATGTGTGAAAGGATCAAGCCCATGGCACTGGTGCTGTTTTCCAATCAGGTGCCGAACGCCGAGTTGCCGCGGCGCCTGAATCGCCTGGCCATGGGCCTGGAGTGTCGACTGTTGTTGGCCGGTGATGCTTCTGACCTGGCGCAGGAAAGCCTGGCCGGGTCATCGATTGGTTGCCTGGGCAATGAAGGGAAGGTCATGGGCCAGCGTCTGAAGCAGTTCCTGGCGGGAACTCTGGATACTTGAAGTTCAGAGATGCAGCGTTGGATGAGTCAGACGATGCTGTTGCAGGATGAACTGGCGCAGACGCTCGGTTTCGTCCGTATCGCTCTGGTTCAGTTGATAGGCGTAGAAGCCCTGTTCGTTTTCTTTCTCGAAGGTGCCGCGCAAGGCAATCCGCTCATAGCCTGAGGGGCTGAACCACAAGGCGAAATGCTTCGGTGGCTTGGTCTTGTTGCGAACCTCCAGCAAAACCCCTTTGCACGACACTTCGTGTACCCACAGGGTGCCGGGTTGACCCTGGGCGTTTTCCAACGCTACCGGCTCGTCCAGTACCAGACGCCAAGGCCGGACCATCGGCCCGTCTTCATAGATGCTCGGCACGCCGAGACGCAAATGCAGCGCATGGAATTCGTCTTCCACCAGGTGCAGGGGGAAGGTTATTTGCTGGTTTTCGAAGCTGGCTTGAATGGTGACCTGCTCATGGGCCGCCAGGCGGGTAAGCAGGTCACGGATTTGCGATCCACCGTTGACGAGCAGGCTCGACGTCGCATCCCGCACATTGAGTTGCGGGTTGTGTTGCATGGTCTGGATGAAATCCAGCTCATCCTGGGTCAGGAGCGCGTCGCGTTGCATGGCCAGCTCGAAAGGTATAGTTACAAAGTTATTGGTGATTGTAGTTACTGACCATTAATTCTGAGTTTCGTTTGCGCCGTTCGTCGCCTTGAGCGCAGCAAGCTCCGCCTGGAGTTCAGTGACCTGCCGCTCCAACTGTGCCACGCGCTGTTGTGCCTTGACTTGCACCGTGACGTCTTTTTGCACACCGACAAAATAGGTTTGCCCGTCCGCTGGATTTTTCACTGTTGAAAGGGACAGCTCATTCCAGAACGGTGTGCCGTCCTTGCGGTAGTTGCGCAGTATTTCCCGGCAGGAACCTTCACTGTTCAAGGCGTTGCGAATCAACGGCAGGGCTTCCTGGTCGCGGTCCCCTGACTGCAGGAAACGACAATCCTGATAGAGGATCTCTTCGCTGGAGTACCCCGTCAGGCGTTCGAACGCGGGGTTGACGTAAATGAGGATTTTGTCCTGATCGCCTTCCTTTTCGGCAATCACGATGCCGTCGTTGGAGGCGTTGATCACCATTTGCAGCAGTTGAGCATTAATCATCGGAGCATCCTTTCCTGATTGATTGTCAATTGCATTCTAAAAGAATAATCACGACTGTGGTGTTAATATCCGGGTCTTTTACTCGGATTCAGGATCAGATTGATGAAAGTCGCCATCATTTCCGGCTCGGTGTACGGCACGGCCGAAGAAGTTGCCCGCCACGCCGCCAGCCTGTTGAAAGCCGCCGGTTTCGAAACCTGGCACAACCCGCGTGCGACCCTCGCCGACGTCCAGGCGTTTGGCCCCGAAGCCTTTCTGGCGGTGACCTCGACCACCGGCATGGGTGAGCTGCCGGACAATCTGCAACCACTGTATTCGACCATTCGTGACCAATTGCCAGCAGCCTGGCGCGGTTTGCCGGGGGCGGTGATCGGGCTGGGCGATGCGAGCTATGGCGATACTTTTTGTGGCGGCGGCGAGCAAATGCGCGAATTGTTCGGTGAACTGGGCATTCGCGAAGTACTACCGATGCTACGCCTGGATGCCAGCGAGAGCGTGACCCCAGAGACGGACGCCGAGCCTTGGCTGGCGGACTTGATCAGCGCACTGCGCACCTGACGTTACTCCGACATCCATGCCAGTCAGGGTTCTGACAGTACGGTAAAAAACGGCCTGTCAGACCATCGCTGGCGCCGGTCGTTTGACAGGGATCCATGGGTGGCAGGGCGACTGACTCGTAAGGCCACCAAGCTGGCTGCCAATGCAACTACACGAACCTCAAGGGCTGACTAGACTCGATGAACATAGGAAACACTCCATAATAAAAAACCGAGGCTCCTTGCCGTGACTGTCGCTCCTGTCCAATCGCCACACAGTGTCAAAGACCAGGTCAGTGCTGCCGAGTGGCAGACTCGCGTTGACCTTGCGGCCTGTTATCGCCTGGTCGCTCAACACGGTTGGGATGACCTGATCTTTACCCACATCTCCGCCAAGGTGCCCGGCACCGAAGATTTCCTGATCAACCCGTTCGGGTTGATGTTTCACGAAATGACCGCGTCGAGCCTGGTCAAGGTGGATCAGGCTGGCAACAAGTTGATGGACAGTCCTTACGAGATCAATCCGGCGGGTTACACCATCCACAGCGCCGTGCATGAAGTGCGTCACGATGTGGTTTGTGTGCTGCACACCCACACGGCTTCAGGGGTGGCGGTCTCGGCCCAGAAGCAGGGCGTTCTGCCGATCAGCCAACAATCGTTGTTCGTGCTTTCCAGCCTGGCCTACCACGCCTACGAAGGTGTGGCGCTCAACCATGAAGAGAAGGTGCGGCTGCAGGCCGACCTCGGTGAAAACAATTTCCTGATGCTGCATAACCACGGTCTGCTGACCTGCGGCAGCACCATCGCCGATACGTTCCTGATGATGTTTACCTTTCAACGTGCCTGCGACATTCAGGTCATGGCACAAAACGGTGCGGCTGAGCTGATTGCCATCGAACCGCAGATCCTGGCCGGCGCCAAAGCCATGATCGCGGGTGTCACCCGAAGTGCTCAAGGAATGGGCGGAGCGCTGGCGTGGCCGGCGCTGCTGCGCAAGCTCGATAAACTGGACCCGGGTTATAAACTCTGATGGCACTCGCCGAGATTCCTCTGTGTGTCTGGCGCAAACGCAGCCAGACGTTCTTGTTCCGTGGCCACAGCATCCGTTACTGGACGGCGGGTCAGGGCGAGCCGCTGTTGCTGATTCACGGTTTCCCGTCCGCCAGCTGGGACTGGCATTACCTGTGGCAGCCATTGACCCAGCGCTTTCGCGTGATCGCTTGCGACATGCTGGGCTTCGGCGATTCGGCCAAACCGGCGAACCACGAATACAGCCTGCTGGAGCAAGCGGATCTGCAACAGGCACTGCTTGAGCACCTGAATGTCGAGCAGCCGGTGCACCTGTTCGCCCACGACTATGGCGACAGCGTGGCCCAGGAACTGCTGGCCCGACATTACGAATCGCGGGTGGAGCTGGCCAGTTGTGTGTTTCTCAACGGCGGGTTGTTTCCGGAAACCCACCGCCCGGTATTGATGCAGAAGCTCTTGCTCAGCCCTTTGGGCTGGATGATTGGCCGTGCCTTCAGCCGTGATGGCCTGGTGAGAAGCTTTCGGCAGATTTTCGGCCCGCAAACCCGTCCCAGTGAAAGCCAGATGGATGACTTCTGGAGCCTGGTCGAATGCCAGCGTGGGCCACGGATCATGCACAAGTTGATCGCCTACATCCCGGAGCGACGGGTCTGGCGCAACCGCTGGGTGAGCGCGATGCAACGCGGTGAAGTGCCGCTGCGAGTGATCGATGGCGGGGTCGATCCGATCTCCGGTGTGCATATGGTCGAGCGTTACCGGGAACTGATCCCGGATGCGGACACCGTGGTATTGCCCGACATCGGTCATTACCCGCAGATCGAGGCACCCTGCGAGGTCCTCAGGCACTACCTGGCGTTTCGCGATCAATTGCTTTCCCCACCGCGCAAAGTCGCCTGCTCCTGATTCGCAGCGTTGAACCCGCTCTGCTTCTGTGGCGAGGGAGCTTGTCGGATCGCCGCACCGTCCCGTTCGGCTGCGAAGCAGTCGTAAAACCTGTGTCCCGGGTTGAATGCCTCAGGGCCGCTTCGCGACCCGACGGGAGCAAGCTCCCTCGCCACAAGGGCAGCGCAACCTGTTGACGCGATCATCATCCCCCAGCCTTATCGCGCACCATTCAGCCTCCCCCGTATTGATTGTGACCCGCTGCGCCGTGCCGGACACTCGGACTCATCGTCCCTTGGCCTGCTGGAGTCCCCCCATGAATGAGCCTGTGCGCTTCGAAGATAAAGTCGTGATCATTACCGGTGCCGGTGGCGGCCTGGGACGGGCGCATGCGCTGCTGTTCGCCAAACAGGGCGCCAGGGTTCTGGTCAACGACCTGGGCGGCTCGACCCAGGGCGAAGGCGCCAGTGCCTCGGCCGCCGCCCGCGTGGTAGCGGACATTCGCGAGGCCGGCGGCATCGCCGAGGCCAACCACGACTCGGTCACGGATGGTGACAAACTGGTCCAGCACGCCCTGGACGTCTTCGGTCGCGTCGACGTGGTGGTCAACAACGCCGGGATCCTGCGTGACAAGACCTTCCACAAAATGGAAGACGCCGACTGGGACCTGGTTTACCGCGTCCACGTCGAAGGTGCCTACAAAGTCACCCGTGCCGCCTGGCCGCACATGCGTGAACAGAACTACGGCCGGGTGATTTTCACCGCGTCGACTTCGGGTATCTATGGCAATTTCGGCCAGTCCAACTACGGCATGGCCAAGCTCGGTCTCTATGGCCTGACCCGCACTCTGGCCATCGAAGGCCGCAAGAACAACATCCTGGTCAACGCCATCGCCCCTACCGGCGGCACACGCATGACCGAAGGCCTGATCCCGCCGCAAGTCTTCGAACAGCTCAAGCCGGAGCTGGTCAGCCCGCTGGTGGTGTACCTGGCCAGCGAGAACTGCCAGGAAACTTCCGGTCTGTTCGAGGTCGGCGGCGGCTGGATGGGCAAGGTCCGCTGGGAGCGCAGCCTCGGTGTCGGGTTCGATCCACGGGCCGGCTTCTCACCGGAAGATGTGGCGGCACACTGGCAGCAGATTTGCGACTTCGAAGGTGCGGCGCATCCGAAGGACAACATAGAGGCGCTGAAGGAAATGATGGGGAATTTGCAGAAGTATTCGCTCTGAGAAATTGGGCCACCCACCTATTGACGATAGTTGGGTGGCCCTTTTTTAATTATTACTCGTAGCGTTTTTCTGTTACGAATACCGGAGGCTTCCAGTTGGGGCCTTTTATGGTTTTTCCATTCTCATCGCTTGCCAGCACCCCATCTCTGAAAAGCGAGTTGTAGGCGTCAACTAGTTCACCTTTTAAAATTGCATCTCGACGGTATCTTCCATACATACTGTCAATTCGCATAGCAGGCCAAAATAGCGCGAAATGCGAAACCACATCTGCTACCGGCTCATTCTTGATAATTTGCTCGACTATGTTCATTGGCCGAAGCTCCTCATGTTCTTCTCGTATTCTCTTTGGTCTTGCGCATTCATGGCGTTAATTGCTTCCTTTGTGTAGAGGAGTGTCAATTCGCTTCCAAGCTTATAGTCCTCAAGGGTCGCAGTATGTGCATTGTTCCATATGGGGGAGTATTCGGAGGGAGAGATGTCGTCGCCGTAGCCGAAAGCTCTGTAACGCTCTAGCTCCCTTATTTCATGAGTGTAGTAACGCAAGTCGATATCAGTGAGTTCCCGGTGCCCACTCAGGATCTTTTCCAAGCGTTGAATCATGATGTCGTTGGCGTCCGATTGATTTAGCCTCGCGATATGTAACTTTACAGTATCAATCCCTGCTTGTGTGATTACGGCCGTACGCCAATCCAAATCAAGTATTGGCCCACCAGCCTCTTCTGGATTGAAAGCACGTCCGCTGTATTTTCCGTTGACAGAAGCACCTGCATAGGGACTGCTGAACATCACGTACTGAGGCGCAATACCTGACTCAGTTGGAAACACGCAGATGAAACCACCAAAGCGGTAAAGATCCAGCGCAGGTGATGTATCGACTCTTCCTTCGAGAGATTTGAGGGTTGTGCCATTGTAAGCGACAACGTTCGGTTCTTTCACCGGAAGTTCCGTTGATGCATCGCCCGGCCGAACAATCGGCGTCCAGGTCATGCTTGCGCCAGGCGCGTCGGGATGATGGACGCTGTAAACGTTCAGACCTGGATCATAGGTGGCGAGCCGCACCGGCACTTTGCTAGGCACCGTTGTGCCATTTGCAGTGGCAACAACGAACTCCGTGGTGTTTTCCATGGTTTTGGAGCCCATGGCGACCGACAGTTCGACCTCACCATTGGTGTGGGCGATGGCATACAACTCGTCGACATCATAGGTCGTGAGATCCGAGAGCGGCACGCTCAAGGCGTATGGTTCTTTGTTATCCCGTAGCGCGTAGTAACCCAGTGCTGCAACGCCAGCAACGATCACAACGCCTGAAGCTGTTCCGACGACCGCTGCCAAAGCCGTGATTGCAGCGGCGGCGGCCGAGCGCACAGCAGCCCTGATCGCGAGGGTGGTTGCCGCATCGACCGCTAATGTTCCCGCTGCAACAGTGAACACCGGATCGCTTGCCGCCGCCGCGCCCGATACGGGAAATGGGCGAAGGGTTTGTGCGGTGTTCAGCGACTCCATTGCATTGCGGCGTGCTTCTTCCTCGGCTAGCCGTTGATTTTCCAGGCGCAGCGCCTCGACTTGACGCTGTACTTCGGCCTCTGCTTCCCGACGAGCCTGTTCCGCCGCGATATACCGTGCGGCGGCCTCAGCGGCAATCCGGGCTTGTTCGGCGGCTACTCGTTCGGCTTCTGCCAATGCGGCTAACCGGGCCTGCTCTTGCGCAAGGGCTAGTGCTTCAGATTCCGCCCTTATTCGTGCCTGTTCAGCAGCGATTCGTTGGGCTTCTGCCGCTGCGGCGGCTTGCTCCTGATCATTGGCCTGTACGGTGGCCAACCACTTATATACTTCAACTTGTTGCTGGTTGAGCATCTGGATTGATAGCGTTAGCAAATTCGCTTCGTGGGCAGCTCGGTACGACGCGGCCCAAGCCTGCATCGCAATTCCTTTCGGGCTAACCTTACTATCGATGCTCTGTGCTTTTCGGTAGTAATCATGAAAGTCTTTATTGAGTGGGGTATCTCCAAAGAACTGATGGGAAAGTAGCGTTTTTTGATGAGCTTCAGCGGTTTTTCTGGCAATTAGTGTGTTGCGTATTCCTAGTTCTCGAATTATAGCCTGCGCAGGAGGAAGGGGGTGAGTGGGGCCTTCTAACCGCGTTGCGGCCAGATCTTGCTCTATGGATTGTGCTATTTGTTCTGTACGCGTTTGGAACTCACGATCAGTTTTCATGCTGTGAGATTTATATTCTAGTGAGTTAGCTACTACGTTATGGGGAATGCCAAACATTCCACTGTGAGGGAGGGTTGGGGATGTTCCGCGAATTATGGGTATGTTGGGAGGCGCTATTGCTGTGGTATGGATGGCTTCAGTTAATACCAATGGTGGGGGTTTCTGCATATTCATGTCCTTTTTGAATGTGCTTGATGAATCGCTGAGCATTAAGTGCGCGAGAGCGGCTGGTAGTGATGTCCGTGTCGCCCGCGAATTCTTGATGCGTGTTAATTTACGGCAGACTCGCGCTTGAATGGTCTGAGAAGATTGTGAGTAATTACGTCAGGAATGTATGGAAGTTCCCAGGGTAAGAGTTATTTCTCTATAAAAATCGAAATTTCTTACGTGGTTACAGGAGGCGTTTCGTACGAGCGATTTGCCGAATTCTGTAAGAAGCCCAATTAAAATGGTAAAATTGATAGAACTGTTCGCTTCTCAAGTGTCGGCAAGGTCACATTGACTGACCTTGCCGGCTGCTGCATTTGTCGGTTGGAAAATCCTTTGCCATCGATCAGCGGGAAAAATATTTGAATACCAGTGCCTTCAGATTGGCGGCTGTCTGTGCGTCCATTTTTCCGTCGAATTTTTCCGGGCGAAAATGCATCTGGAATGCCCGCACCAACTGTTGAAAACCACCTTCCGTCGAGGCGCCCGAAACATCGTATCCATAGGACTTGAACAGCCCCAGCAGTTCGCTTCGGCCCGGAACGCCCGATGTGGTGTATTGGCTCAGATACTGGTCCCTAGTGGCCTCATCGAACCAGGCGCCGACGCCTTTCAGGTACAGCGCCCTCCAGGGAAACATCGGCCCCGGGTCGCTTTTGCGGCCGATTGAAATATCGGAGTGGCCCAACACCTGCGTCGGCGTGATATCCGGATAGCGCTCGAGGATGTTCAGCGCCAGTTGTTCAATCGCGGCAATCTGCTCGGGGTGATACGGCGGGAAGGTGAATTCGCCGTTGTTGTCAGTCGCCAGGTTGACCACTTCAATGCCGATAGACGTGTCATTCAGATTGCTGCGGTTGCCCCACTGACTGACACCCGCGTGCCACGCGCGATGGGTTTCATCCACCAGGTTGAACACTTCCTGCCCGGTATAGCCGGCTTTCAGGTAGCTGGGGTCGGTGATATCTGGAACCAGATAGTGCGCGCTGACATTCGGGCCGGTCAGGGCACTGACAGAGCTCGCAAAGTCAGCGGCCGTGTAGTGAAGAACCAGAAAGCGTATTCGACTGTTGACGCTTCGGGTTGAGCGATAATGGTTGTATTTGATGGGCTTCATGGTTGCACTCGCAATAAGTAAGTTTGAAGCCGGACGAAGATCAAAGTTGTTCGCCGACTTGCTGGTCAACTTAATGGCCCGAGTGCGATAGGTGTTTACCTATGCTTGTAGGTGCTTTCTGAAAGAAATGTAGGAGCCAGCCTGCTGGCGATGGACTCCAGTGCGCCGCGTTTATCCAGTTCACACGCGTTATCGTTAACGGCCATCGCTGCGATGCGGCGACCCGACAAGCCAGCTCCTACAAAGGACCGTGCCCACGCTGAAAATGAGGCCCATAAAAAAGGCCGCTGCAAACGCAGCGGCCAAAGTAAGACGTTGGATCAGGAGCTACAAATCAACGTCAGTGAACGCGGGGTGATGAACCGAATCCTCGATGCATCTGAAATCTTTCAGTCACGGCGCAGGCTCCGTGACAGTCAGGTAAGAATAAGCCCTCGGTGCTGTAGGAAAAATACCAATTCCCGACATGCACTGTTGCAGCCCCGGCAACAGTCAGGATTCGGCTGCTCGACGTCCGGGTGATGACCCTGTGCCAGTCATCCTTTAGAGGTACACCACGAATACCTCTTTGGTGCGCTTATCGATCCCGGTGCCCCGGCAGTAGGGTGACGCCTTCTGTCACTCACCGGGGAAGACGCATGACAAAAACAACAATGCGCGCCATCTTCAAACCGCAGGCGCTGGCGGCCGCGGTCGCATTGGGCTGCTGTGCCCAGGCTCAGGCCATTTCGTTCAGCATCGGGGAAATCGAGGGGACGTTCGACTCCTCGCTGTCAGTCGGCGCGAGTTGGGGCATGCGGGATGCGGATGATGCTCTGGTAGGCACCGTCAATGGCGGTTCCGGTCAGTCTTCGACCGGTGACGACGGGCGCCTGAACTTCAAGAAAGGTGAAACCTTCTCGAAGATCTTCAAGGGTATTCACGACCTTGAACTGAAGTACGGCGACACCGGTGCGTTTGTGCGTGGCAAGTACTGGTACGACTTCGAGCTGAAGGATGAAAGCCGCCCATTCAAGGACATCAGCGATCACAATCGCAAAGAAGGCGCCAAGTCTTCAGGCGGACAAATCCTCGACGCATTCGTCTATCACAACTACTCCCTCGCCGATTTGCCGGGCACGGTGCGTGCCGGCAAGCAGGTGGTCAGTTGGGGTGAGAGCACCTTCATCGGCAACTCGATCAACAGCATCAATCCGGTCGACGTGTCCGCGTTCCGTCGCCCTGGCGCCGAGATCAAGGAGGGCCTGATCCCGGTCAACATGCTGTTCGCCTCCCAGGGCCTGACGGAGAAGTTGACCGTGGAAGGCTTCTATCAACTGGAATGGGATCAGACGGTCGTCGATAACTGCGGCACCTTCTTTGGTGTCGATGTGGTGGCCGATGGCTGCAACAAGGGCTACACCGTCGCCAGCCCGGCCATTGCACCGCTGCAGCCGATTGCTGCAGCCTTTGGCCAGGGCTTCGAGGTCAGCAAAGAGGGCGTGATCGTTCCCCGTGGCGGCGACCGTGATGCCCGGGATTCCGGACAGTGGGGTACGGCGTTGCGCTGGCTGGGGGACGACACCGAGTACGGCCTGTACTTCATGAACTACCACAGCCGCGGCCCCAGCGTCGGGACCACCACCGCCGGGCTCAGTACGTTGGCAAGCCTTCCGGGAATCGTCGCCGCCGCCAACCGAATCGCCCCCGGCAGCGGTTCAGGCCTGGCCCAGAGTGTGATGCTCGGTCGCGGCCAGTATTACCTCGAATACCCGGAGGACATCCGCCTCTACGGCGCCAGCTTCGCCACCACCTTATCGACCGGCACTGCGTGGAGCGGGGAAATCAGCTACCGCCCCAACCTCCCGGTGCAGGTCAACACCAATGACCTGACCCTGGCCATGCTCAATCCGATTGCAGGCGGTGCGGCGTCGCCCATCGCCACGTCACCGGGGGCTGACAACACAGGTTACCGCCGCAAGGAAGTGACGCAGATCCAGAGCTCCCTGACGCACTTCATCGATCAGGTCGCCGGTGCGGATCGCCTGACGCTGGTGGGTGAGGCGGGGGTGGTTCGGGTCGGTGGCCTGGAAGCACGCAGCAAACTGCGCTACGGCCGCGACTCGGTGTATGGCCAGTATGGTTTCGGCGGCGACACCGGCGGCTTCGTGACCTCGACTTCATGGGGTTATCGCGCCCGGGCCATCCTCGACTACAACAACCTCATCGCCGGGATCAACGTCAGGCCCAATCTCTCGTGGTCCCACGACGTCTCCGGCTATGGCCCCAACGGCCTGTTCAACGAAGGCGCCAAGGCCATCAGCCTCGGTGTCGATGCGGACTATCGCAACACCTATACCGCGAGCCTCAGTTACACCGATTTTTTCGGTGGGGACTACAACGTCCTCACTGACCGGGACTTCGTGGCGTTGAGCTTTGGTGTGAACTTCTGATCTGGCTGAAAAGGATGAATTCAATGCGCAAGATGATTCTGCAATTGGGCACCGTTCTGGCTCTGAGTCTGCTGGCCGCCAAGGTGATGGCCGCGGTTTCGCCGGAAGAAGCCAACAAGCTCGGCACCAGCCTGACCCCGCTCGGTGCCGAGAAGGCCGGCAATGCCGATGGTTCGATTCCGGCCTGGACCGGTGGCATCCCGAAAAACGCTGGCGCGGTGGACAGCAAAGGTTTCCTGGCCGACCCGTTCGCCAACGAAAAGCCATTGTTCGTGATCACCGCAGCGACCGTCGACCAGTATAAGGACAAGCTTTCCGACGGCCAGATCGCGATGTTCAAACGCTATCCTGAGACTTACAAGATTCCGGTCTATCCCAGCCACCGCACCGTGGCGTTACCGGCAGAAATCTATGAGTCGGCCAAGCGCAGTGCACTGAACGTAACACCGATCAACGACGGTAACGGTCTGGCCAACTTCACCGGCAATCGCTACTACGCGTTCCCGATTCCGAAGAATGGCGTGGAAGTGATCTGGAACCACGTCACCCGTTACCACGGCGGCAATCTGCGTCGCACCATCACCCAGGCGACACCGCAGTCCAATGGTGATTTCACGGTGATCCGCTTCAAGGACGAAGTCGCCGTGCCGTCGTTGCTCGGTGATCTGAAACCGGGTAGCGACGATAACGTGCTCAACTACTTCAAGCAGGAAGTGACCGCACCGGCGCGGCTGGCGGGCAACGTGTTGCTGGTTCACGAGACGCTCGATCAGGTCAAGGAACCGCGCAAGGCCTGGATCTACAACGCCGGCCAGCGTCGGGTACGGCGTGCGCCGCAGGTCGCCTATGACGGTGTCGGCACCTCATCCGATGGCCTGCGCACCACCGACAACTTCGACATGTTTTCCGGCGCGCCGGATCGCTACGACTGGAAGCTGATCGGCAAGAAGGAAATGTACATTCCCTACAACAGCTACAAGCTCGACTCGCCAGACCTCAAGTACACCGATGTGATCAAGGCCGGGCACATCAACCAGGACCTGACCCGCTATGAGTTGCACCGGGTCTGGGAGGTCGTCGCCACGGTCAAGCCGAGCGAGCGGCACGTGTACGCCAAGCGCCACATGTACATCGACGAAGACAGCTGGCAGGTGGCGCTGGCCGACCACTACGACGGGCGTGGACAGCTCTGGCGCGTCGCCGAAGGGCATGCCCAGTTCTACTACGATCACCAGGTGCCGGCCTATACCGTCGAAGCGCTGTATGACCTGATTGCCGGTCGCTACATCGCACTGGGAATGAAGAACGAAGAAAAGCGCAGCTTCGAGTTCAACATCGATGCAAAAGCGGGGGACTACACACCGGCAGCCTTGCGTAGCACGGGGGTCAGGTAGGTTTCCTACAGGCTCCTACACAAAAGGGTGACTTTGCGGTCACCTTTTTTATAGGGGGCGATCAGTGTGTTGAATACTTCTTCAACAAGCGCTCGGGAGGGGTCTAGGGTGGCGCCAGAATTATAAAAAAAGGCGCATCACAATGACTGCAATGACGCACTGTCCGGACCGCCCTGGCCTTGTGCCCCGACTGTCGTCCCATCATCTGTCCCGCGAGCGGCTGGTCGAGCCCATGCTGGTGTCAACCGCGAGGGTGAAGTTGCTTTGCGCACCGCCCGGCAGTGGCAAGAGCGCGTTGCTCAGCGAATGCCTGCTGCGGGCGCCGGAGCACTGTCGGGTCTGTTGGCTGCCGCTGGCGGGGGCGTCGTTGAGTGCTGCCGATTTTCTGTTGCGCCTGACGCAAGCGCTGGATCTGCCCTCGGCGGATGAGCCCGGGCTGCTGACGCATCTGGCCCGATTACAGACGCCGACCTGGCTGTTCCTGGATGATTACTGCCGTGCACCCAACCCGGAACTCGACCGGATGCTCGATCGCCTGTTGGCCGTCGCCAACCCGGCGCTGACCTGGTGGCTGGGTTCCCGTCGTCGACCCTCCTGCAACTGGCCGCGGCTGCTGCTCGATGATGAGGTGTACGAGTGCGAAGGCCGGGCGCTGGCGTTTACCGAGGCCGAGGTCGGGCAGTTGCTCGGTCATGTCGAGCCGACCCTGGCGGCCCGGACCGCCAGGAGGGTGGTTGAGCGTAGCGGTGGCTGGTGCGCTGGCGTGCGGATCGCGTTACTCAATGGTTGCCCGTGGTCGGGTGAGCAGGGGCGTTCGGCAACGTTGCTCGATTATCTGCAGCACGAGTTGTTCAACACCTTGCCGCCGGAGTTGGTTGAGGTCTGGCAGGTGTTGGTTCATCTGCCACGCTTCAACGCCAGCTTGTGCGAGCATCTTTTCGGTACGGGAGAGGGCGCGCAGTGGCTGCACGCGTTGCAGGACATGGGCTGCTTCATTGAGCCTTGGGAAGACTCCGTCGAGTGGTTGCGGATCTTCGAGCCACTTGCCCGGGCAATGGCTGAAGAGCCGACCCCGGCCGGGCGATCCTGGCATCGCCGCGCGTGCCAATGGTTCAGCGCCGAAGAGGACTGGCAAGGTGCGTTCGAGCAGGCGCTGTTGGCGCAGGAGTTCGAAGTGGCGGTCAGTCTGTTGCAGCACTTCAGCCTCGAACATTTGTTCCGGCGCGAAAATGTCTGTCTGTTGTTGAAACTCCACGAGCGTCAACAGGCTGAGTTGACCCTTGTTACGCCGCAATTGGTAGGACTGGTCAGCGCGGCGTTGTTGTTTGCCGGACGTTTCGATCCTGCCGCCGCGTGTATCGAGCAACTGGCACGATTTACCCCGCAGCCTACGCAGGCGCTGCAACGGCAACTGCTGGCACGCTGGCAGGCGCAACAGGGCTGGCTGCTGCATTTGCAAGGTCGTATGGAGGCGGCCCGCGGGCACTTTCTCGAAGCGCTGGCCGAGCTGGGCGTCGATGCCTGGCCGGCGCGAGTGTTGTGCCTGTCAGGACTGACCCAGCAGGCGTTACTCAACGCCGAACTCGATGTGGCGCAGACGTTCAATCGTGAGGCACTGTGCCTGGCGCGCGCCCAAGGCTCCCTGTTGTTCGAAGGGCTGCTTGAACTCGATCATGCGCAGTTGCTGGAGATGCGCGGAGCGCCCCGACGCGCCGAGAGCTTGTTGGCTGATACTGTTGCGCTGTTGTCTCGAGAGGCTGATCGACCGACGCCGCTGTTGGGACGAATTGCCCTGCGGCGAGGACGCTTGGCTCTCTGTCAGGGACAAGATGAGCTGGCCGCCGGTTTCTTCCAGTCCGGCCTGGAGGACTGTCTGCAAAGCCAGGACAAGCACGCGCTGTATGGCTTTCTCGGGCAAGCGCAGATGGCCGCCAACCAGCGCGATTATGCCCATGCGTTTGATCGTCTGCGCGAAGCCGAACGGTTGATGCAGCAACGGCAGATCCCCGACACGGTGTATCGCAGCGTACTGCTGCAAATCAGCAGTCATTTCTGGCTGCAACAAGGGCGCCCGGAGTTGGTCCGGGAAGCGCTGACCCGAGTCTTGCGTCATTATCGCGGGGCCCATGCACGCCAGGCACCACCCGCCACGCTGCAACTGATTGCGCGTATCGAATACCAGTTGGTGTTGGCCGAGACTCAACTTCAATTGGCGCAATGTCCATTGGATCGCCTCAAGGCGTTACTCAAGCAGGCGCAACAACAGGCCATGCTGGCGCTGGAAACGGAGTTGCAATTGGCAATCTGCGAAGTGGCGGACCTGACGGGCGAGCCGGACATGGCTCATGCCGCACTGGAGGCTGGACTGGCCTTGGTGAAGCGTTGTCATGGGCAACAGGCATTGCGTGATCTGAATTTGCGCCAGCCGGGTCTGATCTGTCGTCTACAGGGAGCGGCGCCAGTGGTCGACAGGGGCACCGATGTCAGTTTGCTGAGCGGGCGAGAGCTTGAAGTGCTCGACCTGATCGCCCAAGGCAACTCCAATCAGCAAATCGCCGAACAACTGTTCATTTCGTTGCATACGGTGAAAACCCATGCCCGGCGCATTCACAGCAAGTTGGGTGTGGAGCGACGCACACAGGCAGTTGCCATGGCGAAAAAGTTGGGGTTGATAATGCAGGTTTGTTAAGTGTTGGTTTTTGGTTTTGAAATGAATTAAAGGCATGCCAACCCTGCCTGGTTGGCACAGCTGTCGCAATCAGGTTGCGGAGGCGGCGGGTTCATGACCCATGCGCCAGCTCACCGCACGGCTGGCGGATAACAGGCTTTGCGCCGCCGGTCCGTTTTCATCGGCATGGAACAACGAAGTCGGCCCCACCACTGTCAGCACGGCAACCACTCTGCCCATCGCGTTGAACACCGGTGCCGACAAGGCATCCACCCCTGGCAGCAGCAAACCATGTACATGGTGCAAACCGCGTGCGCGGATTTGTTCGCACTGGGTCGCGTAGGCCTGATCGTCTGCCAGCACATGGGCTGCGTGGGCCTGCAATTCCTGCACGCGCAGATCCTCGGTCTCGCGTTTCGGCAGGTAGGCGCCAAATACCAGTCCCGTCGAAGAACTGAGCAGCGGCAGCACTGAGCCCAGTTGTGTCACCACCGTCACCGCACGCACTGCCGGCTCGATGTGCACCACGGTCGCGCCCTGATTGCCCCAAACCGCCAGAAAGCAGGTTTCGTTCAAGTCGTCGCGCAGCTCGGCCAGGGGCAGGGCGGCGACTTTCAGCACGTCCATACTGTTGAGTGCTGCCAACCCCACGCGCAAGGCTTCACGGCCCAGGCCGTAATGGTTGGTCGCTGCGTTCTGTTCTGCAAACCCGCTGGCGATCAGCGCCTGCAAATAGCGGTGGACCTTGCTCGCCGGCATCTGCACGTGTTCGGCCAGGCGCGACAGCGAAGTCGAAGGCGACAACTCGGCCAGAGCCTTGAGGATGTCAGTGCCCACCTCGGCCGAGCGGACTTTCTGTTTACCGTTGTTGTCGCTGGTTTTTTCCATGGTGGCTGGGATCCCGGGACGAATGGGCGTCTTTATAGCTTGACGGTCAATACCAATCAAATTACGTTATGCGTAATCAAATTACGATAAAAATAACCCAGGCGTGCCTCGACCTCTGCAGCAGAGCGAGCGGCCACTGCCGACTCCCTGTTCAGGAGGCTCCATGAACCCCGATTCAACGATGCCAGCGCTGGCCTACCTGTCAGGCTTCGGCAACGAATTCAGCAGCGAAGCCTTGCCCGGCGCACTGCCTGTCGGCCAGAACTCCCCGCAAAAAGCCCCGTACGGTCTCTACACCGAGCTGTTTTCCGGCACGGCGTTCACCATGCCGCGCAGCGAGGCGCGGCGGACGTGGATGTACCGCATTCAGCCGTCGGCCAATCACCCGGCATTCGTCAAGCTGGACCGGCAACTGGCCGGCGGCCCGCTGGGTGAGGTGACCCCCAACCGCCTGCGCTGGAACCCGCTGGACATTCCCGCCGAGCCGACCGATTTCATCGACGGCCTGGTGAGCATGGCCGCCAACTCGGGCGCGGAAAAACCGGCCGGTATCAGCATCTACAACTACCGCGCGAACCGTTCCATGGAGCGTGTGTTCTTCAACGCCGACGGCGAGATGTTGCTGGTGCCTGAACTGGGGCGCCTGCGCATTGCCACCGAACTGGGCGTGCTTGAACTGGAACCGCTGGAAATTGCCGTGCTGCCACGTGGCCTTAAATTCCGCATCGAGCTGCTCGACCCGCAGGCCCGTGGTTATGTCGCCGAAAACCATGGCGCGCCGCTGCGTCTGCCGGACCTGGGGCCGATTGGCAGCAATGGCCTGGCCAATCCGCGGGACTTCCTGACCCCGGTGGCGGCCTACGAGAACCTGCAACAACCCACCACGCTGGTGCAGAAATTCCTCGGACAGCTGTGGGCGTGCGAGCTCAATCATTCACCGCTCAACGTGGTTGCCTGGCACGGTAACAACGTGCCGTACAAATATGACCTGCGCCGTTTCAACACCATCGGCACCGTCAGTTTCGATCACCCTGATCCTTCGATCTTCACCGTGCTGACCTCGCCGACCAGTGTCCACGGCCTGGCCAACCTCGACTTCGTGATTTTTCCGCCGCGCTGGATGGTGGCCGAGAAAACCTTCCGTCCACCTTGGTTCCATCGCAACCTGATGAACGAATTCATGGGTTTGATCCAGGGCGAATACGACGCCAAGGCCGAAGGCTTTGTGCCCGGCGGTGCGTCCTTGCACAGTTGCATGAGCGCCCATGGCCCCGACGGAGAGACTTGCACCAAAGCGATCAACGCGGACCTCAAACCGGCGAAAATCGACAACACCATGGCCTTCATGTTCGAGACCAGCCAGGTGTTGCGCCCGAGCCGTTTCGCCCTCGATTGCCCGCAACTGCAAAACACTTACGATGCCTGCTGGGCTACGCTGCCCGCCACTTTCGACCCGACCCGGAGATAACCCATGACGCAGACTTCCATCACTCGCAGCTGGGTTGCATCCGCCAACGACCATGCGGATTTCCCCCTGCAAAACCTGCCGCTGGGCGTGTTCAGCCTCAACGGCTCGGCACCGCGCAGTGGCGTGGCCATTGGCGAACACATCTTTGACCTGCAAGCGGCCCTTGAGGCCGGTTTGTTCGATGGCGCTGCGAAAGCAGCGGTCGAAGCGACCCTTGGCGGTCAGTTGAATGCCTTCTTCGAACTGGGGCGTGAGGCTCGCGTCGCGTTGCGCGAGCGTTTGCTGGAACTGTTCGCCGAGGGTAGCACCCTGCACGGCAAGATCGAAGCCCAGGGCGCAAAACTGCTGCCGCTGGCGGCGGATTGCGAGATGCACCTGCCGGCAAAAATCAATGACTACACCGACTTCTACGTCGGCATCGAGCACGCGCAGAACGTCGGCAAACTGTTCCGTCCCGACAACCCGTTGCTGCCGAACTACAAGTACGTGCCAATCGGCTACCACGGTCGTGCATCGACCATTCGCCCGTCCGGTACCGACGTCCGCCGCCCGAAAGGCCAGACGTTGCCGGCCGGTCAGAGCGAACCGACGTTCGGCCCTTGCGCACGCCTGGACTACGAACTGGAACTGGGCATCTGGATCGGCCAGGGCAACGATATGGGCGACTCGATTGCCATCGGCGACGCTGCCGATCACATCGCCGGTTTCTGCCTGCTCAACGACTGGTCGGCACGGGACATCCAGGCCTGGGAATACCAGCCTTTGGGGCCGTTCCTGTCGAAAAGCTTCATCACCAGCATCTCGCCGTGGGTCGTCACCGCCGAAGCGCTGGAGCCATTCCGCCGTGCCCAGCCTGCGCGTCCGCAAGGCGATCCGCAGCCGCTGCCGTACCTGCTCGACAAGCGCGATCAGGCCGCTGGCGGGTTCGACATTGAACTGGAAGTGCTGCTGCTCACCGAGGCCATGCGCGAGCAGAACCTGCCGGCCCATCGCCTGACCCTGAGCAACACACAGCACATGTACTGGACCGTGGCGCAAATGGTCGCGCACCACAGCGTCAACGGCTGCCAATTGCAGGCCGGTGACCTGTTCGGTTCGGGCACTTTGTCGGGGCCGGAGAACGGTCAGTTCGGCAGCCTGCTGGAAATTACCGAAGGCGGTAAAAAGCCGATCGAACTGGCCTCGGGCGAGGTGCGCAAGTTCCTTGAGGACGGTGACGAAATCATCCTGCGCGGCCGTTGCCGCCGCGACGGTTTCGCGTCCATCGGTTTCGGTGAGTGCCGCGGCAAAGTGCTGCCGGCGCGCTGAGAGGAGCGGGGCATGGAACTCTATACTTACTACCGTTCGACGTCGTCGTACCGGGTGCGTATCGCGTTGGCGCTCAAGGGCCTGGATTATCAATCCCTGCCCGTCAACCTGATCGCACCCCAGGGCGGCGAGCATCGACAGCCACCTTATCTGGGCATCAATCCGCAGGGCCGCGTGCCGGCCTTGCGTACCGATGAAGGCGAGTTGCTGATCCAGTCTCCCGCGATCATCGAATACCTGGAGGAACGTTATCCACAGGTGCCGCTGCTGTCCAAGGAGCTCGCCACCCGCGCACATGAGCGTGGCGTGGCGGCAGTGATCGGCTGCGATGTGCACCCGCTGCACAACGTCAGTGTGCTCAATCGGCTGCGCCAGTCGGGTCACGACGAACCGCAGGTGGTGGAGTGGATCGGTCACTGGGTCGGCCAGGGCCTGGCCACGGTAGAGCAGTTGATCGGTGATGACGGTTACTGCTTCGGCCCCGAGCCGGGGCTGGCGGACGTCTATTTGATCCCGCAGCTGTACGCGGCCGAGCGTTTCAATGTTTCTCTTGAGGCTTATCCTCGGATTCGTCGAGTGGCGGCATTGGCGGCGACGCATCCGGCGTTCATCCAGGCGCATCCGGCGAATCAGCCAGATACGCCATAACGGTTCACACCAACCCAATGTGGGAGCGAGCTTGCTCGCGATAGCGGTATGTCAGTCATATTGATTTGACTGACACTCCCTCTTCGCGAGCAGGCTCGCTCCCACAATGATTTTTGATCAATGAACGATGGCATTCGGCGGCAGATGCCCCAGCCGTTCCGTGAGGCGAATCCGCTGGATGGGATCGTCGGTGAGCAGCAGTGCGTGCTCCAGGTCAAAACGCTCGGCGTTCGGGCAGTCCAGCCGTTGGTACAGACTGGCTCGGGCCAGATAGTCGGCGGTGCTGGCATTGCCCAGTTCCAGGACGCGCCCGGCGTCGATCAGGGCATTGATGAAGTCGTCGTGGGAGAGGTACAACTGGCGCAGGTTGCGCGACAGCCGTTGCAGCATCTGCACCGGCTCGGCGGTGACCAGATGGTCGGCGCTGAGCTTCATGTTCGGGCCATACTGGCGCTGCAACAACTCTCGGCAATCGTTCGGATAAAGGCGGCGGCCGCCGCAGGGATC
The DNA here is from genome assembly GCF_019219205.1 of Pseudomonas sp. PDM27. Taxonomy (NCBI): domain Bacteria; kingdom Pseudomonadati; phylum Pseudomonadota; class Gammaproteobacteria; order Pseudomonadales; family Pseudomonadaceae; genus Pseudomonas; species Pseudomonas sp. PDM27. Next base: position 238,624 of record NZ_JAHUWF010000004.1, read on the forward strand.
GAGCAAATGATCGGCGCCCGGCACCCGCAGCAGGAAATGCCCGGGAAAGTTGACCCCGACCATGGGGATCTCCAGGCCCCTGGCCAACTCCAGCGCAATCAACCCCAGCGTCAAGGGTTGCCCTCGTCGGCGTTCCAGTACCTTGTCGAGCAGTGCCACTTGCGGGCGCAAAGGTGTGAAGTCGTCCTGGGCAAAGCCCAGGTCGTTCATGCGCCGCAATAGCGGTTGGGCCAGTTCACTGACCGGCAGCATCGGCAAGCCACCGCTGACCCGTTGCTGCAACTCCTGGAAATCGGCCAGTACCGCTTGGGGCTTCACGTCACCGTCATGCTCGACCGCAATCCATAGCGCGGCCTCGAACAGCGCGGGCGGTGAACGTTGCAGGCAGGCGAAAAACGATTGGCGCGGGGTCATCAAAATCTCCGGGCAATGCCTCGTTTTAGTCCCCTCTCCGGCATTCGTCCAGTGCTGTACAAGCGCGAATTCCGGTTATTTCCGAAAGCCTGCATCGCAGCCGCGCTTATTCCGGTGCGCTTCTGCAATTTTCGGGCGCAAGCCTATACTGGCGTCTACAAGAAGTGATTCGGGAGCCTTACGATGTTCGCTCTCATGCAAAGTACCCGCCTTGAATCGCTGCATCTGAGCGTTGACTCGGTCACCGGCTTGAAGGCGGTCATTGCCATTCATAACAGCCGACTGGGGCCTGCCCTGGGTGGTTGTCGTTATCTTGCCTATCCCAGCGACGAGTCTGCGGTCGAGGATGCGGTGCGCCTTGCCCAAGGCATGAGTTACAAGGCGGCACTGGCGGGCCTGGCCCAGGGCGGCGGCGTGGCGGTGATCATTCGCCCTGTTCATGTGGCCAACCGCGCCGCGCTGTTCGAAGCCTTCGGGCGCTGTATCAATCAGCTGGACGGGCGCTACATCACGGCCATCGACAGTGGCACCTCAGTGGCGGACATGGATTGCATCGCCCAACAGACCCAACACGTCACGAGCACCACCTCGGCAGGTGACCCGGCGCCGCACGCGGCGATGGGCGTATTCACTGGCATTCGCGCCACTGCGATGGCGCGACTGGGCAGCGATAACCTCGAAGGCCTGCGCGTCGCCATTCAAGGCCTGGGCAACGTCGGTTATGCCCTGGCAGAACAGTTGCACGCCGCCGGGGCCGAACTACTGGTCAGCGATATCGATCACGGCAAGGTGCAACTGGCGATGGAGCAACTCGGGGCTCACCCCATCGCCAACGATGCACTGCTCAGCACGCCTTGCGATATTCTTGCGCCATGCGGTTTGGGCGGGGTGCTGAACAGTCACAGCGTGACGCAACTGCGCTGCTCGGCAGTGGCCGGCTCGGCTAACAATCAGCTGACGCATCTGGATGTCGCCGACCAACTGGAACGTCGCGGCATCCTGTACGCACCGGATTACGTGATCAACGCTGGCGGGTTGATCTATGTGTCGCTCAAGCACCGTGGTGAAGAACTGTCGACCATCACCGCACACCTGTCGAAAATCAGCTCGCGCCTGACCGAGGTGTTTGCCCACGCCCAGGCGGAAAAACGTTCGCCGGCACGGGTGGCGGACGAGTTGGCGGAAAAGGTGCTGTATCGATAATAAGATCAAAAGATCGCAGCCTTCGGCAGCTCCTACAGGGAGCTGCCGAAGGCTGCGATCTTTTGATCTTCGGACATGAAAAAGGCCCTGACTCCATCGGACTCAGGGCCTATTCAATTCGGGTGTCGCTTATTTTGCTGTTTTCGCAGCCTTGGCTGGCTTGGCCGGGGCAACCGGCTCAGCGTTTGCCTCTTCCACAGGAGCGGGCACTGCAACCGGCTCGGCGACTTCAACAGGTGCCGCAAGCAGTTCGGACAGGGCGTCCGGCTGACTCTTGAACGCCTTGGCGAACACATCGCGATTCTTCGCCATGTAGATCCCGGCTTCTTCCACTTGCTGCTCGGTCAGGGACGGAACGGCTTTTTGCAACACTTCAGCCAGCAATTCGGCCAGTTCGAGCATTTTGTCATGACGGTCAGCTTCGGCTTTATCCATGAACAAGCGCTCCAGATCTCGGCTGCTGCGGTATACCACTTCGACGGCCATTCACCACCTCACATGCCTTCACATTGGTTGTCGGTTTCGACTACTGTATCTATATACAGCTAAAGAATAAGCGAAACCCTGTCTTTTGGGTAGTGGCTTTTTAATGTAGACCGGTTTCGACATTTGTCAGGCGAGGCGCTGCACAGGTGCGACCAAACGCCACGGCGCGCAATCCGGAACGGCTCGCCATCATGGGCTGGCCTTTTTTCTGCATGCAGAACAACCGTCACGTCCAACCCGCATCATCCGGTCGAGCCGACCTAAGGAAGCATCATCGTGAAAATCAACTGGGCCGAAAAACTGCGGCAGAGCGTGCATGAACTGGCCGAGTCCCTGGGCAATCTGTTCGTCGAGACCTTTCATTACCTGGCGCTGTTCGCCATCGGTGCGGTGACCGCGTGGGCGGCGGTGATGGAGTTTCTCGGGATGATCGAAGAGGGGCACATCAAGATCGATGACATCCTGCTGCTGTTCATCTACCTGGAACTGGGGGCGATGGTCGGGATTTACTTCAAGACCAACCACATGCCCGTGCGCTTCCTGATCTACGTGGCGATCACCGCGCTGACGCGGCTACTGATTTCCAACGTTTCGCACCACAACCCGCCGGACCTGGGGATCATTTACCTGTGTGGCGGGATCCTGCTGCTGGCGTTTGCGATTCTGGTGGTGCGTTACGCTTCGTCGCAATTTCCCTCGGTGAAGATCGAAAACCCGCATCGCAAGACCGGCGCGGGTTCCAGTGAACATCCTGAGGTGGAAAAGGGCGAAATCTAGAGCCCGAGCGTTGGGCGCAGCTGCCCTTTGACGGGAGGGGGCGGCAAGGTCCGCCCGCTGCCGGCGGTCATGGATTCGAGGATGGCCACGGCGCTGTGGCCCTGTTCGATGGCAATGCCGAATTGAATGCTTTGAACCAGTCGCTTGAGGCGCTGGGGGTCATTGCGTTGTTCGGCGCTGATCATGCGTTTGGCCACCACGCGGCCACTGGTTGAGAGGGTCAGCATGATGCTGCCGTCCAGGCCCTGAATGCTCAGGTTGATCTGGTAATCCGCTGCAAAGGCATCGGTAATGAGCTGGAAAGGGTTGTCCATGATGCGTCACCGCCTGATTGAACGTGCAGTTGTTGACCGGCCGATATCGGGATTAGTTCGCAACACCAGACCATCGGCCATCTCGCTATCATTGTTCCAGCAGGGAAGTAGCAAGGCCCATGCCGGAAAAATTGTCGGACAAAAAACAGGTTCTGTAGGAGCGAGCCTGCTCGCGATGGTCGTCAACGATAACGCGTCAAACCAGATGACTTGCGGGGCCTGAGGGTTTTTCGCGAGCAAGCTCGCTCCTACAGGGGGGGCCGCGTTTTCTGCACGTTTCAGGGCAATAACGGCGGGCGTGCAACCAAAACGGTCAGCACTCCACCCAGTTCACCGCCAGTCCGCCCCGTGACGTCTCTTTGTACTTGTCGTGCATGTCGGCTCCGGTGTCGCGCATGGTGCGGATCACCCGGTCCAGGGAAATGAAGTGCTTGCCATCACCGCGCAGGGCCATTTGCGTGGCGTTGATGGCTTTCACGGCGGCGATTGCGTTGCGTTCGATGCACGGCACTTGCACCAGACCGCCAACCGGGTCGCAGGTCAGGCCGAGATTGTGTTCCAGGCCGATTTCGGCGGCGTTTTCCAACTGTTCCGGGCTTGCTCCCAGCACCTCTGCCAACCCCGCGGCGGCCATGGCGCAGGCAGAGCCGACTTCGCCCTGGCAGCCGACTTCGGCCCCGGAGATCGATGCGTTTTTCTTGCACAGGATGCCAACGGCGGCTGCGCCCAGGAAGAACGCGACCACGTCGTCGTCGGACGCATCGGCATTGAATTTCATGTAGTAATGCAGCACCGCCGGAATGATGCCCGCTGCCCCGTTGGTCGGTGCCGTGACCATGCGCCCGCCTGCCGCGTTTTCTTCGTTCACGGCCAGGGCGTACAGGTTGACCCATTCCATCGCCGACAAGGTGGAGGTGATGACATTCGGCTTGCCGATTTCCTGCAGGCTGCGATGCAGTTTCGCCGCTCGGCGTGGAACATTCAGACCGCCGGGCAGGATGCCTTCGTGACGCAAGCCCTGCTCGACGCATTCGCGCATCACCGACCAGATATGCAGCAGGCCCTCGCGAATCTCGGCATCCCCACGCCATGCCCGTTCGTTGGCCATCATCAGCTCACTGACCCGCAGCCCGTGCTCGTTGCACAGCTTGAGCAGTTCGGCGGCGCTGGAGAAATCGTAAGGCAGCACCACATCGCCGGCCGGTGCGATCCCGGACTCGGCTTCGGCCGCTTCGATGATGAAACCGCCGCCCACCGAGTAATAGGTTTGCTCGAACAGCTCGCCGGTTTCACTGAAAGCCGTCAGGGACATGGCATTGGGGTGGTAGGGCAGGCTCTCGTCAAGCAACAGGAGATCGCGGTGCCAGTCGAAGGCAATGTCCGCAACGCCTGCCAGACGCAATTTGCCGGTTTCGCGCAGGGTGTGAATGCGGCTGTCGATGGTGGTGGGATCGATTTTGTCGGGCCATTCGCCCATCAAGCCCATGACGCAGGCGCGGTCCGTTGCGTGACCGACGCCGGTCGCCGACAGAGAGCCGTAAAGGCGAATCTCCACGCGTCGCACGTCCGTCAGAAAACCCTGTTCGAGCAGTTGTTGAGCGAAGGTCGCGGCGGCGCGCATCGGACCGACAGTATGGGAACTGGACGGGCCGATGCCGACTTTGAAGAGATCGAAAACACTGATAGCCATGCTAAAGCCTGTACAAGTAATGGAAGAGAAATCGCCGCCATTTTTGTAGGACAAGCGCTATGTCGGCGATACTGCCCGCCAAGGTCCTACGTGACCAACGAAATTTCCTAAGACATCCTTTAGCAGGACTAAACGATGAGCCGTCAATTACATGCCCAGACCTACGTCTGGCTGAACGTATTTGCCTGTGCCGCGCGGCACCTGTCGTTCACCCGCTGCGCCGAAGAACTGCACATCACACCGGGGGCGGTCAGCCAGCAGATCCGCCAGTTGGAAGAACGCCTGGGCTTTCGCCTGTTTCACCGCCGCGCCCGTGGCGTGGAGCTGAGCGCCGAGGGCCAGCGCCTGGCCATTACCGTCAACGAGGCTTTTGGCAACATCGACGCGGAATTGCGCCGACTGGATGCGGGCATGATCAGCGGGATTCTGCGGGTGCGTTCGATTCCGTCGTTCCTGAGCAAATGGCTGACGCCGCGCCTGCCGCGCTTGCAGCAGCGTTTTCCGGACATCCAGTTGCGCCTGGTGGCCGAGGACAGCAGCGTGCCGTTGCATGAAGGCGACTTCGACCTGGCAATCGACCTGAACGACGGCAGCTACCCGGGCCTGTTATCCACAGCCTTGCTCGATGAACAGATTTTTCCGGTGTGTGCGCCGAGCCTGTTGCGGGGGCGTCCGCCGCTTCACGGTCCGGCAGACCTGATGCACTTTCCTTTGCTGCACGACATCACCGCCTGGCGCGGCAGCTACGAATATGCGGAATGGGAGTTTTACCTCAACGCCATCGGCTTCGAAGGGGCGGATGTGCGTCGCGGGCATACCTTCAATCGCAATCACCTGACCATCGAAGCGGCCATCGCCGGGATGGGGGTGGCGATTGCCCGACGAACCTTGCTCAATGATGAGCTGGAACGCGGGGCGTTGATCGTGCCGTTTGGTCTGGCGGTGCCCAACCACAAGCGCTACATGCTGCTTTACGCACCGGGGGCATTGAGCCATCCGGGTGTGCGCGCAGTGCACGATTGGTTGGTGGAGGAAGCGGGAGTTTTTCGCAGCCTGCACCCGTTGGGGGAGCAGCAAATGTGAGCAATTGTTACGCAAGAGCAGGGCGACCCAACTCCCGACCTTAACAGCGCTTTTACCGGTTGTCCGGCTTTTTTTGCGATTGAATATTTATCTTTTTTTAGGGGTTGAATTGTTCAGCGTACAGACCGATTGTGTAACCAAGAGGTCACGGTGATGACGCCCAAGGGCTTAGCTGACCGGCCTCTCGCGAGCTAGCTGAAATAAGGGATGAACTATGCAAATCCAAGTCAATAGCGATAACCATATTCAAGGCAGTAAACGACTGGAGGAGTGGGTACGTACGACCATTGAGAGCACGCTCGAACGCTACGAAGAGGACCTGACACGCGTCGAGGTTCACCTGCGGGACGAGAACGGCGACAAGCCGGGTCCCCACGACATGCGCTGCCAGCTGGAGGCGCGGCCAAAAGGCCATCAACCGGTTTCCGTCACCCATAAAGCCTCCACCATGGAGCAGGCGATAGACGGAGCAGCCACCAAACTTGAACATGCGCTGGAGCATATGTTCGGCAAATTACGCGGCAAACGAGCGAATGTGGTGCCCATCGAGAGTGGCACCCATGCCGACCAGCTGCTGGAAGAAGAGTTTCTGGAAAACGAACAGGCGGCGCTTAACGGCTGACACCTGATTCACTTTTTACCTTCCCATGAGAACGGGCCTGCATTGCAGGCCCGTTTTTGTTTCGGTGGCTTTTGGACGCCATGGTCATTGGCATGGGCTGTGGGCAGCCAGGTTGGCGATGAGCCAACGGGCGAGATAGAGGCTGCACCCGATCTTTTTGCATATGAGAATATTTATCATTAATATTGCGGCCTTGCCGGCCCCCTGACGCTGTCGTGGCCTCCCCGGTTTTCAGGTCGAAACATGAACGATGATGACTCTCCCACCCGACCCCCACGATACCGAGCGTGATCAACCGCGCGGCGACCGTGCACATTTTCTCCAGGTCTTTCTCTCCCAGCGTTCGCAAATGGAAGCGCTGGTGAGTCGGCGTGTCGGTTGCAGGGCGACGGCGGCGGATCTGGTTCAGGACTTGTTCCTGCGGTTCTGGCGGCGGCCGCTGGTGCAAGTCGAGGAACTCAGTACCTATCTGTTGCGCTGCGCCGGCAACATCGCCATCGATCATTTGCGCAGTGAAGGCACACGGGTGCGGGCCAGCGAAGGCATGCTGGTGGAATCACCGGACAGCCATGGCAGCGGACCGCAAGCGGCGCTGGAGGCGGGCAACGATCTGCGCCACGTCGAAACCGCATTGCGCGCGTTACCGCAGCGCACGCGGCAGATATTTCTGCTCAATCGCATTCACGGCCGTAAATACGCCGAGATCGCCAAGGCCATGGGCTTGTCCCAAAGTGCCGTGGAAAAACATATGATGCGCGCCCTCGAAGCCTGCAAGGCCAGCCTTCGGGAACCCGAACCGCGTACGCCAGGGAAAGCACCGTGAACCACTTCGAACGCGTCACCCCGACGCCCGCTCAGGAACAGCAAGCGCTGGCCTGGCTGAGACTGTTGCATGACCAGCCCAGCAGTGCTGATCAGGCGACTTTCAGTCATTGGTTGCAGGCCGATCCCGCCCATGCCGAGGCCTATGCCCGGGCGCAGGTCTTGTGGGAGCTGAGCGAAGGACCGGCGCGCATGCTCGCCGATGAAGAGGCCCTGGCCTTGCAGAGGTATCTCAACGCCATGGACAAGCCTCGGCGCAGCACGGTCGGGCGTTGGTCCGGTGCGCTGGCGATGGCGGCGTGTCTGCTGTTGATGGTCAGTCTCGGTACAGGCTGGCAGCCCTCGCGCTGGATCGATGACCTGGGTGCGGACTTCGTCTCGGCACCGGGGGAAATCCGCACCGTCACCTTGGCCGATCAGTCGCAGGTGACACTGGATGCCGACAGTGCCATCGCCGTGGATTTCAGTCGCGGCGAGCGGCATGTGCAACTGCGTCGCGGCGCCGGGTTTTTCAGCGTTACTCACACCGGTGAGCCGTTTGTGGTGGACGCCGAGAAAGGCCAGGCACGGGTGCTGGGTACGCAGTTTGAAGTCCGTTTGCAGCCTCGGGGGGCGCAGGTCACGGTGCTGTCCGGGCGAGTCGGGGTGACGGCGGACCAGGACGCCGAACAGCAAATTCTCACCGCCGGCCAGCAAGTCGCCTACGGCGAGGGCTCGGCGCAAATGCTCCACGCGGTGGACAGCGAGGCGCAGTTGGCCTGGCGCCAGGGCTGGCTGAATTACTACAAGGCGACGCTGGCCGATGTGGTGCGAGATCTGGGGCGCTATTACCCGGGACGGATCGTGTTGCTCAACGATGAACTGGCGGCACGCCGGGTCAGTGGCAGCTTCCCGAGCAGGAACCCGCAGGCGGTGTTGAGTTCGTTGCAGGGGGTGTTGGGGTTTGAGCAGCATCAGGTGTTGGGGCATCTGATTATTTTGCGTTGAAGCTGGCGCCCTCTTCGCGGGCAAGCCCGCTCCCACAGGTTTTGAGTCGACCACCACATTGGGGGACAACATAGAACCCTGTGGGAGCGGGCTTGCCCGCGAAGGGGCCAGTTCAAACACTGCATCACCCTGAGTAAAAATATTGTCAAATTGTGATGAGGTAAACCCCAGCGCCATCCGTGTAGTGACTGAAACTGCGAGTCATTCGCATCCGTTGCGGTTCTACACAGGTCATGAGTCATGAAGTCCAGGGCAAAATCGGGTTCGGTCAAACAATGGTTGGGTGTGTCTGCGTTGAGCTTTTCGGCATCGGCGTTGTGGCCGCTTGGCCTGGCGCTGGCCGCAGAGTCAGGCAGCAGTCAGCCGCTAGCGCAGTTCAGTTTCTCGCTGGCCGCCAAACCGCTGCCCCAGGCCCTGAGTGATTTCAGCCGGGTAACCGGCATCAGCGTCGTCTACACCGATGAAGCGCCGTACGGCCTCAATGCGCCGGCGGTCAATGGCCAGATGAGCGCCGAACAGGCTTTGCAACGTCTGCTCACCGGCTCGGGATTGACGTTCCGCCGCACCGACGGCCATACCATGGCGCTGGAGCCGCGGCCGACTGAAGGTGCGTTGAACCTGGGCGCGACCACCATCACCTCGGTGATGGATGAGTCCATGAGCTACCAGCCACCACCGACCTCTTCGGTGATGCGCTCTTCGGCCCCGATTCAGGACATCCCGCAGACCATCAATGTCGTCCCGGCCCAGGTGATCCGCGACCAGGCGCCGCGCTATCTCGATGACGCCCTGGCCAACGTCAGCGGTATCACCCAGGCCAATACCCTGGGCAGCACCCAGGACTCGGTGATGGTTCGCGGTTTTGGCGACAACCGTAATGGCTCGATCATGCGCGACGGCATGCCGATCGTGCAGGGCCGCGGCCTCAACGCCAGCGTGGACCGGGTCGAAGTGCTCAAGGGCCCGGCCTCGTTGCTCTATGGCATCCAGGATCCGGGCGGTGTGGTCAACATGGTCAGCAAGAAGCCTGAACTTGAGCAGTACAACGCGCTGACCGCGCGCGGTTCGAGCTATGACGATGGCAAGAACGGCAGCGGCGGCACGCTCGACAGCACCGGCGCCCTCGGCGATTCCGGGCTGGCCTACCGCATGGTGCTGGACTACGAAGACGAAGATTACTGGCGCAACTTCGGCGTGCATCGCGAAAGCCTGATTGCGCCGTCGCTGGCCTGGTACGGCGAAAGCACCAAGCTGCTGTTCGCCTATGAGCACCGCGAATTCCTCACGCCGTTCGACCGCGGCACGCTGATCGACCCACGGACCAACCACCCGCTGGACATCTCGCGCAACGAGCGTCTCGACGAGCCGTTCAACAACATGGAAGGGCGTTCGGATCTCTATCATTTCGAGGCTGATCACGAACTCAATGACAACTGGAAAGCCCATTTCGGCTACAGCTGGAACCGCGAAACCTACGACGCCAGCCAGGTGCGCGTGACCGCCATCGACACCAGGAAGGGCACCCTGACCCGCAGCATGGACGGCACGCAGAACGCGATCAGCACCGACCGATTCACCACCGCCAGCCTCGAAGGCAACGTGAATGTGCTCGGCCTGCAGCACGACCTGCTGTTCGGCATCGACGACGAATACCGCAAGATCTATCGCGAAGACCTGATCCGCCAGAAAAGCCGTACCAACTTCAGCTACGTGAACCCGATCTATGGCCAGGAAGTAGCGGGCACCACCGTCAGCGCTCCCGACAGTGCGCAGACCGATGAGCTGCGCAGCGATTCGGCCTTCCTGCAGGATTTCATCCACCTCAACGAGCAATGGATTCTGGTGGCCGGCGCGCGTTTCCAGATGTACGACCAGTACGCCGGCAAAGGCGTGCCGTTCCACGCCAACACCGACAGCAACGGGCAGAAATGGGTGCCGCGCGCGGGGCTTGTGTACAAGTACACCGATGCCTTGTCGTTCTACGGCAGCTACACAGAATCGTTCAAACCCAACTCGACCATCGCACCGTTGAGCGGCAGCAGTACCGTGCTTGACGGCGGCATCGCGCCGGAAGAAGCCAAGGCCTGGGAGTTGGGGGCCAAGCTTGATCTGCCGGGCCGCGTCACCGGCAACATCGCGTTGTTCGACATCAAGAAGCGCAATGTGCTGGTGGCCAACGCCGAAGGCCCGACCACGATCTACAGCGCCGCCGGCGAAGTGCGTTCCCGTGGCCTGGAAGTGGACTTGAGCGGGCAGCTCACCGATCGCTGGAGCATGATCGGCAGCTACGCCTACACCGATGCCGAAGTCACCGAAGACCCGGTTTACAAGGGTACTCAACTGCAAAACGTGGCGAAGAACAGCGGCTCGTTGTCGGCGGTTTATGATTTCGGCAGCGTTATTGGCGCTGATCAACTGCGGGTCGGCGCCGGGGCGCGTTATGTGGGGGAGCGCGCGGGCAACGCGGTGAACGATTTCGACCTGCCGAGCTACACCGTGGCCGACGCGTTTGCCACCTACGACACCCAGGTCGACGGGCAGAGGGTCAAGTTGCAGCTCAACGTGAAGAACCTGTTCGACCGCACCTACTACACCTCGGCGGCGAGCCGGTTCTTTGTTTCCATGGGGGATTCGCGGCAGGTGACGTTGTCCAGCACCCTGGAGTTTTAATGTAGGAGCTGCCGAAGGCTGCGATCTTTTGATCTTGCCGTAGCGGGTTAAAAGATCGCAGCCTGCGGCAGCTCCTACAGGGGGATCGCAATGCTCTAGCGCAAAAACGCCTGTCGATACTCGCCGGGTGTTGCGCCCAATGCCTGGCGAAAGCGGTTGGTGAAGTGGCTGGCACTGGAGAAGCCGCAAGCCAGCGCAATCTCCCCCAGTGGTTGCGAGGTCGTGCGCAGCAATTCCCGCGCCCGGTTCAGGCGTCGCGCCAGCAGGTACTGGTGGGGCGGCAAGCCGAAGCTTTCGCGGAACATCCGCGCGAAGTGGTACTCCGACAACGCGCACAAAGCCGCCAATTGACCCAGGCTGATGGCCTGGTCCAGATGGCTGTCGATGTACTCCACCAGATGCCGGCGCTGATGCGCGGCCAATCCACCTTTAAGGCGCAGGCCTTGTCGGGCGTTGACCTGGCTGAGCAGGGCATGGCTGAGCAGTTCGTGGGCCAGGCTGCTGGTCAGCAGGCGCTCGCCCGGCTCGTCCCAGTTCAAGCGGATCAACTGCCGAAAGCGCAGCGCCTGCTGCGGGTCATCGAGAAAGGTCTGCTCGCGCAGCTGCATTTCCCGTGGCTCGCGATCAAGCAGGGTGACGCAGCCGAGGGCAAATTGTTCGGGGCTGAAATACAGGTGTGCAAGACGGATGTCGCCGTTGATCACCCAGCCTGACTGGTGGTCGGCCGGCAGGATGCACAGTTTGTCCGGGCCGCCCTTGTTGCCGGGCTGACCGCGACGGAAGGTGCCGGTGCCGCCAGCTATGTAACAGGACAACGTGTGGTGGCTGGGCGCCTCGTATTCCCGGGCGTCGTGGTGATTGCTCCACAAGGCGGCAGACATGCCGTCACCCAGCTCGGCGCTGTGCTCCAGACGAGCATTCGGCGAGCTGTTGAGGGCTTGAAAGACTTGTAGGGTATCCAGTGCAGCCATGATCGTTGCTCTCTAACACCAGCATCCAACGCCCTGCATCCTACTCCGTAGACGTGCGCCTGCCAGCCTGTCGCCAGACAAAAGCGCAAGTTTATGCAAGTACCCCAAGGCGTGACGCCGGACACTGGGCGCCTATCGAGGAGCCTTTGCCATGAACCTTTCTTTGTACCTGCTGACCGTGCTGATCTGGGGCACCACCTGGATTGCCTTGAAATGGCAACTGGGCGTGGTGGCGATTCCCGTGTCGATCGTCTATCGCTTCGGCCTCGCCGCGCTGGTGCTGTTCGTGATCCTGCTGCTCAGTCGGCGCCTGCAAGTGATGAACCGTCGCGGGCATTTGATTTGCCTGGCTCAGGGCCTGTGCCTGTTCTGCGTCAACTTCATGTGTTTCCTCACCGCGAGCCAGTGGATCCCCAGCGGTCTGGTGGCCGTCGTGTTTTCCACCGCCACCCTGTGGAACGCCCTCAACGCGCGAGTGTTCTTCGGCCAAAGAATCGCCCGCAACGTGCTGATGGGCGGTGCGTTGGGCCTGCTTGGGCTGGGCCTGTTGTTCTGGCCGGAACTGGCCGGGCATACCGCCAGCCCGGAAACCTTGCTCGGCCTTGGTCTGGCTTTGTGCGGCACCTTGTGTTTCTCGGCGGGCAACATGCTTTCAAGCCTGCAACAGAAGGCCGGTCTCAAGCCGCTGACCACCAATGCCTGGGGCATGGCCTACGGGGCGGCGATGCTCTCGGTGTGGTGCCTGGTCAAAGGCATTCCCTTCGACATTGAAATGAGCGCGCGTTACATCGGCTCACTGTTGTACCTGGTGATTCCCGGGTCGGTCATCGGTTTCACTGCCTACCTCACACTGGTCGGCCGCATGGGGCCTGAGCGGGCGGCGTACTGCACAGTGTTGTTTCCGGTGGTGGCGCTCAACGTGTCGGCGTTCGCCGAGGGTTATCAGTGGACGGTGCCGGCACTGTTGGGGCTGGTGTTGGTGATGTCGGGCAACGTACTGGTATTTCGTAAACCCAAAGTGCCGTTGATGCAGGGAACTGGCAAGTTAGCGTGATTCAGCAGAGGCGGGCGAGAGTGGCGGCTCTCCGCTCTCGATCGGCAGTACAATATAGATCAGGGATAACATTATGAAGTCAACGGCTTGCCGACCCCAGTCCCTGTAGTTCCATTTTTTTGATTCGTCCATATTGAACCATTCGATACCGATGGCCTGAAAACAAACGTAATATATAAATATAGCAATCAGTAACCCGATAACTGCAAATTTTTTTGCTTCGTGGAACGCTTCCTTGCTGGTGTTTATGTTTTTGTAAAGATAGTAGGCTCCTATTGTGCAGAGGAGTGTAAACATGATTTCAAGTGTGATGAGCAACCAAAAGATCCGATGATGAAGCATGGGCGATGTGATGGCTCTATTACTGTACTTGAGTTGATTCAGGGTCGTGTCCATGCTCAGTATATGTGCGAGGTATTCGTAGTTTGTGGAGTAATCGGCGAAATTGTTGTAAGTCGTCAATAACCCGAAAAAGCTGATAAATAGCACAATCGAGGCTTTGCTGATTCTAATGATCTGGTCGGTGTTGAGTGAGTTCAAGACTTTTCTCCGTTATTATCAAGGAAGGTTTCCTTTTAAGTAACGGATCTTAGCGGATGGTTCTATTGCTGGGTGATGTGCTGAATTGCAAAGTGTGTATTAGTTGAATTCAAGTTTGTTTTAATCGAACTTCTGAAGGCAAAGGGCAGGCGCTTGTATCACCTGCCCGTTTTGCGTCAGCCCTTCCAGACTTGCGGGTTTACCAGGTCCTGCGGGCGCTCCCCCAACAGGGCGCTGCGCAAGTTGGCCAGGGCACGGTTGGCCATGGCATCGCGGGTCTCATGGGTGGCCGAGCCGATGTGCGGCAAGGTCACGGCGTTGTTCAGCTGGAACAGTGGTGACTCGGCCAGCGGTTCTTTTTCGTACACGTCCAGCCCGGCACCACGAATGCGCTTGTTTTGCAGCGCTTCGATCAGCGCCGGTTCATCCACCACCGGGCCACGGGAGATGTTCACCAGTATCGCACTCGGCTTCATCAGCGCCAGTTCGCGATGGCTGATCAGGTGCCTGGTTTTTTCGCTGAGCGGTACCACCAGGCAGACGAAATCAGCTTCGGCCAGCAACTGATCGAGGCTGCGAAACTGCGCGCCGAGTTCCTGTTCCAGCCCGGTCTTGCGACTGTTGCCGCTGTAGATGACCGGCATGTTGAACCCCAGGCGACCACGTCGGGCGATGGCCGCACCGATATTGCCCATGCCGACGATGCCCAGGGTCTTGCCATGCACATCGCAACCGAACAACGGCGCACCGACAGTGGCCTGCCATTGCCCGGCCTTGGTCCAGGCATCCAGTTCAGCAACGCGACGCGCGCTGCTCATCAACAGCGCGAACGCCAGGTCGGCGGTGCTTTCGGTGAGCACATCCGGCGTGTTGGTCAGCATGATTCCGCGTTCGTTGAAGTAGGCCAGGTCATAGTTGTCGTAGCCCACCGAGACGCTGGACACCACTTCCAGGCTGGCGGCGTTTTCCAATTGGGCGCGGCCGAGTTTGCGACCAACGCCGATCAGGCCGTGGGCATGGGGCAGGGCTTCGTTGAACTGGGCGTTGATATCGCCGTTTTTCGGATTCGGCACGATGACGTCGAAATCCTGTTGCAGGCGTTCGACCATTGCCGGAGTGACGCGGCTGAAGGCCAGGACAGTCTTTTTCATGAGAGGCGGGCTCGTCGGGCGGTGAAGAATGCTTAGCAAGCTACAAGTTTCACGCGGCAAGCTGCAAGTTTAAAAGTCGACCTCATCGCTTTTAACTTGAAGCTTGTCGCTTGAAGCTTGTCGCTGCCGTTCCGTTATACTGCCCTCTTTCGCGGCTCACTCACCGGGCCCGACAATTCATGCATCACCCGGAGCTTTCATGACTTCCCCGAAACAACCGCCGGTCGCCGACACCCAGAGCGACGTGCAGGCAGAGCTGCCAGACAGCGTCGACTCCAGCGCCGACAGCGAAACCAAAGCCGAAATCCCGGCATTCAAGTTCCCGTTCAAGCCGGGCGAACTGGCGGCAGCCAAGGGCTCGAACCAGCCGTGGTACAAGAACGGCGCCAAGAACGGCCACACCAAGACGCCGGGCATGGCGCCGCCGGGGACTCGCCGGTCGATGGGCAAGCGCTGAAATTCCAGTGCCTGGCCTGCCGTCATCGCGAGCAGGCTCGCTCCCACAGTGAATCTGTGTCGTACACAAATTCCATGTTCACTGAAGATCCCTTTTGGGAGCGAGCCTGCTCGCGATGGGGCCATTGCCGGTAGCCCAAGTTTTTGATCAAACTGCCCGCAACGAAATGTGCGCCACTCAATTGGCCTTGGCGGTCGGGCGGATGGAGTCCCATTCGGTGACGTACGCGGTTTTGCTCTTTTTGTTGTAGAGGCACAGCTCGGTGCCTTGTGCACCTTTCATGTGCTTTTGCGGGTACTGGCCCTGGAGCAGGAGCGCGGTATAGCCAACCCGGTCATCGAACTGCGCGGCGTTGCCCACGGGTTTGGTGTCTTTCAGGCCGCTGGCCTTGGTGCAACTGGCAAGTACGGCCTTGTCGTAGGCGGCCCAGGCATCGGGGCTGGAGGCGTGGGCCTGAGAGGCGAGGGCGGTGAGGCAGAGAATAGTCAGGGTGGCTGCTTTCATGGTTCAGGCGTCCTTGGGGCAGTGGCCGAAAGGTGAGTATGCCTGAAGATTTGGCGCAGATTATGTGGGCCTCATCGCGAGCAGGCTCGCTCCCACAGTGACCGAGTGTGGCCACAGATTGTGCGTACGACGGGTAACCTGTAGGAGCGAGCTTGCTCGCGATTGCGGCGTATCAGTCTGGAACCGGCTCCCGGCGAACGGCACGCATCCCGACACTTTCATACAATCGCCGCGCCCGGTGGTTGTCTTCCAGCACCTTCAAGTCCACACATCCTTCGCGCCGTTGCTGGAACACCTTGAACGCCTGCAACAACAAGGCACGCCCCAAGCCCCGGCCCTGGAATCGCGGGTGCACCACCAGGTTCTTGATGTAGGCGCTGGTCCAGCACTGGCACACGCCAACAATGCCTTCGGCATCCCGGGCGATGAAGCACAGCGCCGGGTCATATTCCGGGTCGTTTTCAAACTGCCATTGCCACATGTCCAGCGCTGCCACGCGACCGCCACCTTCGAGGTAACCGAATTCCATCAACCGGTGCACGGCTGCGCCGATTTCGGGATGGTATTCGCTCAGTTGCAGGCCGGCTGGCCAATCGGGTGACGGCACGACTTCAGTGAGGTCGCGCCGCATCAGCCAGCAAAAGTCCTCGGCCAAGGCTCAGTAACCCTGTTCAGCGACAGCCTTGGCCGCAGTGATCAGGCACTGGGTCAACTCCGGCGAAGAGAACTTGGTGAGCACCGCGTTCGCCCCCGCCAGTCGGGCTTTCTCGGCGTTCATCGCACTGTCCAGCGACGTGTGCAGCAAGACATATAGATGCGCGAAGTCCGGGGTTTCCCGCAGGGTGCGGGTGAAGGCGTAGCCGTCCATCTCGGACATTTCGATGTCCGAGACGATCAGGTTGATCTGCTGCGCGGTGCCTTGCAGGTCCAGCAGGCAGTCAATGGCTTCCTTGGCGCTGCGGGCCGTATGGCATTGCAGACCAAGGTTTCGCAAGGTGTGCACCGATTGCTGCAAGGCGACCTGGCTGTCGTCGACCACCAGGATGCGCGCGTTGCCGAGCAGTTCGGCGTCTTCCATGCTCAGTTCGGTCGGCGCCATTTCGATTTGTGCCGGGGCGATGCCGTGGATGACTTTTTCGATGTCCAGTACCTGCACCAGGGTGCCATCGACTGACGTCACGCCGGTGATGTAGGCGCGCAAACCACCGGAGCCGAAGGGCGGCGGGCGGATGTCGGTGGTCAGGCAATGGACGATCTTGCTCACGGCCTGCACGTGCAGGCCCTGCTTGGAGCGGCTGACATCCGTGACGATCAGGCAGCCGCCGTTCGGGTCTTCCAGCGGACGCTCGCCAATGGCGCGGCTGAGGTCGATCACCGACAGCGATGCACCGCGCAGGGTGGCGATGCCTTTGACGTGGGGGTGTGACTCCGGCAGCCGGGTCAGCGGCGGGCAGGGAATGATCTCACTGACCTTGAGCAGGTTGATCGCCATCAGCTTGCCGCTGCGCAGGGTAAACAGCAGAAGCGAAAGTGAGTCTGCGCGGGCTTTGGTGGAGGACATATGAACCTTCTCTGGAAAAAGGTGACGGGCAATCCCGGGATCGCCATGACTTCGATGCCGGGTTATCGACTTGTCGGGGGCAGGCTTTAGCATTTCCGTTGAATGTCAGGCCGCCTTCGCGAGCAGGCTCGCTCCCACAGGGATTGTCGCTGCCTTTGTGGGAGCGAGCCTGCTCGCGAAGGGGCCATCACTTCATGCCGAGCCTTTTGGCCATTCGCCCCAGGTTCGCCCGATCCAAGCCTAGCTCACGGGCCGCGCTTGCCCAGTTGTTGTTGTGCCGTTCCAGGCAGGCACCGATCATTTGACGCTGATAACGCTCGGTGGCCTCACGCAAATCGCCGGTCGGCGCTTGGGTGACGGTGGCGACAGGCTGCTCGGCAGCGGTTTCAACGCTGGCGTTGGGCAAGTCCAGGTCGGCGGCGCTCAGGCTGAGAATCTTCGGCCGTTCCTTGCAATTACCCAGGGCTTTCAAGGCGCTGCGGCCGATCAAATGTTCAAGCTCGCGCACATTGCCGGGCCAGTCATAGGCCAATAGCGCGGCCTGGGCGTCGCTGCTCAGGCGCAGGCTGTTGAGGCCCATGCGCGAACGGTTCTGCTCGAGGAAGTAACCGCTGAGCAGCAGCACATCGCGCCCGCGATCGCGCAGGGCCGGCACCAGCAGCGGATAAACGCTGAGGCGATGGTAGAAGTCGGCACGGTAACGACCGCTGCGCACTTCCTCGGCGAGGTCACGGTTGGTCGCTGCGATCAGGCGCACGTCGACCTGATGCTCCTGGTCCGAGCCCAATCGCTGCAGCTGACCGCTCTGCAGCACCCGCAACAGCTTGGCCTGCACCGTCAACGACAGCTCACCGACCTCATCGAGAAACAGCGTGCCGCCATTGGCCAGCTCGAACTTGCCACGGCGGTCGTTCATCGCCCCGGTAAAGGCGCCGCGGACATGGCCGAACAACTCGCTTTCCACCAAGGTGTCGGGCAACGCGGCGCAGTTGAGGCTGATGATCGGTTTGTCGGCGCGGGGCGAGGCGGCATGGATGGCCTGGGCCACCAACTCCTTGCCGACCCCGGTTTCGCCAGTGATCAGCACGGTCAGGTCGCTGCCGCCGACCAGGCTGATTTCTTCGACCAGACGCTTGTGGGCCTTGCTTTGGCCAATCATCTCGCGATTTTGCTGGCCGCTCGCCTGGCGGTAGACCTCGGCGCGCTGATGCTCATCTTCGACCCGGTTGTTCAACCGCTCGATGCGTTCGGCGGCGTTGACCGTGGCGGCGGCCAGGCTGGCGAAAGCTTGCAGGGCATCCAGTTCGATCGGTTCGAAGCGCTCCGGATCGAGGGCATCGAGGGTCAGCAGGCCCCAGGGGCGCTCATCGATGAACAAGGGGCAACCCATGCAGTCGTGGACTTCCAGATGATCATCCAGGCCATCGACCAGACCGTCATAGGGATCAGGCAAGTCGCTGTCGGCAGCGAAACGGGTCGGGCCGGGGCTGCCGAGCAGCGCTGCGAAACGCGGGTGCTCACTGACCTTGAAGCGCCGACCGAGGGTGTCGGTACTCAAGCCGTCGACGGCCAGCGGCACCAGCCATTCGCCATCGAGGCGCAGCAGGGCGGCGGCATCGCACGGGAGCAGGGCGCGCATGGCCTCCAGCAGGCGGCGATAACGCTCGCCCTCGGGCAGTTCGCGGGACAGGTCGGAAACCAGGGGCAGCAAGGCGGTGAGCAGTGGTTTTGCAGTCATAGTGACTCCGTGTAGTCGGTATGACTATAAAGCAGGCAGTGTCTAAATGACTATTAAGTTATTAACTAATTGATTTTTAACGATTAAATAGTTGGCACGAAAGCTGATACGCATAGGGTAATCCGTTAGCAACCCAAGAAGACCAGGAGTCACCTTATGCTGAGCGCTCAAGACCGTGCCATCGTCAAATCCACCGTACCGCTGCTCGAAAGCGGTGGTGAGGCGCTGATCACGCACTTCTACCGCATGATGCTCTCCGAATACCCGCAAGTCCGCCCGCTGTTCAACCAGGCCCACCAGGCCAGCGGTGACCAGCCGCGAGCCTTGGCCAACGGCGTATTGATGTACGCGCGCCATATCGACCAGCTCGACCAGTTGGGCGACCTGGTGGCCAAGATCATCAACAAGCACGTGGCCCTGCAGATCCTGCCTGAGCACTATCCGATTGTCGGCAGCTGCCTGCTGCGGGCGATCGCCGAAGTACTGGGCGAAGAGATCGCCACCCCTGAAGTGATCGCGGCCTGGGGCGCGGCCTACGGCCAACTGGCGGACATCCTGATCGGTGCCGAAGCCAGCGTATATGACCAAAAAGAACAGGCCCACGGCGGCTGGCGCGGGGCGCGGGAATTCATCGTGGCAGGCAAGGTCCAGGAGAGCGCCGAGATCACTTCGTTCTACTTCGAACCGGCGGACAAAGGCCCGATCCTCGAGGCAGAACCCGGCCAGTACATCGGCATGAAACTGATCCTCGACGGTGAAGAGATCCGTCGTAACTACTCGCTGTCGGCGCTGGCGAACAAAGGCCAGTACCGCATCAGCGTCAAGCGTGAAGCCGGTGGTCGCGCGTCCAACTACCTGCATGACCAGATGCATGTCGGCGCCAGCATCCAGCTGTTCCCGCCATCGGGCGAGTTCACCCTGACTGCCAGCGACAAACCATTGGTGCTGATCAGCGGCGGCGTCGGCATCACCCCGACCCTGGCGATGCTCGAAGCGGCGCTGGAAACCCGGCGGCCGGTGCATTTCATCCACTGCGCGCGCAACGGCAGCGTGCATGCCTTCCGCGACTGGATCGACGGCCTGGCCGAGCGTCACCCGCAACTCAAGCGCTTCTACTGCTATTCCGAGGACGACGGCGTGAGCCCGGCGGCGCACAAGGTCGGTTTGTTGAGCCAGCAGCAGTTGAATGCATGGCTGCCGGAGCAGCGTGACCTGGATGTTTACTTCCTGGGGCCGAAAGGTTTCATGGCATCCATCAAGCGCCATCTCAAGGCACTGGGTGTGCCGGAGAAGCAAAGCCGCTATGAGTTCTTCGGGCCGGCAGCGGCGCTGGAGTAAAAGATCGCAGCCTTCGGCAGCTCCTACAGGATGCAATCCATTCCGATGTAGGAGCTGCCGGAGGCTGCGATCTTTTAAAAGTTAATCCCTCCTTAACCGCTTTGTCGTCTATTTCCCCCGAATCCCCCGGACATGCTCCAGACTCTCAAAGGTCCGGGCCAGCGTGTAGACTGGCGGGCACTCGAATCTTGAAGGGAAACGCGATGAGCGATGAATCCATGCGGTTGGGGCGTGAGCGGCGCTACCTGGTGTTGTTGGGCATCATTTGCCTGGCGTTGATCGGCGGCGCGCTGTACATGCAAATTGTCCTGGGCGAGGCGCCTTGCCCGCTGTGCATCCTGCAACGTTATGCGTTGCTGCTGATCGCGATCTTCGCCTTCATCGGCGCGGCCATGCGCAACCGTCGCAGCATCACGGTGTTCGAAACCCTGGTGGTGATCTGCGCGCTGGCAGGTGCAGGCGTTGCCGGGCATCACGTCTATACGCAGTTCTATCCGGCGGTCAGCTGTGGCATCGATGTGCTGCAACCGATTGTCGATGACTTGCCGCTGGCGAAGATCTTCCCACTGGGTTTCCAGGTCGATGGTTTCTGCTCCACGCCATACCCGCCGATCCTCGGTTTGTCGCTGGCGCAGTGGGCGCTGGTGGCTTTCGTATTGATCGTGGTACTGGTCCCGCTGTTGACGTCGCGTAACCGCAAAGCGCAGCGCTGAGGTCATCGGTCGCCACGCATTGTCGGACAAAAAAAGCCCCGTTCCTTGCACAGAGGAGCGGGGCTTCTTTTGTGTTGGGGAGCGCATTCCGAAGGCCTGGTAAAAAGACCCTGATGTGGGGCAGCCAAGGGTGCGACACATGTGCGACATGTTGTCACAGAGTCAGCGTCGCAGGGCGTTCATGGAAGCTGGATTGGCACATGGAATCGTAACGAAATTGGGCTGTTTTGCAGGCTCCCGGTTTTTTCCGTCCCGGACCCGAACAGGCAGTTTTAACAGGGGCTTACGATTGGCCAGAGCCCCCGTCATATCGGGCCTTTGGCACGGTAAAGGGCAGCAGGGAGGCCCCCGATACTGTCTGAACTGCGGGTGGAAGACCTACTTATTTTGGTGTTTTTGTTGAGAATCAATTTCGATAAGATGCGCCACTTTTGCGAAAATGGTGAATGATTGTTGCCGGTTCGGATAAAAATTATTTCGGGATGAGACATGGTTTATAAAACGCTACATATCTACAATCGCCCGCACTGAATTCCCGACGCTGCTCAAATCTTAACCAGGTGTGAGCAGGAACAGGGTGTCGAGAGGTCTGGTGGCTTCATGCGATGCCCAGGTGTCGGAGCCTCCAACTACCCGCACCAAATGGAATTGGTCTGTAACAAGGCCTTTGACCACGAATTCGAATAAGAACTCACCGCAGGCCCGGGATTTGTCGTACAGCGTCTGACGCACGACGGGCATGCCCTTATTCAATCCAAGAAAAATGCCAACCCTTGGCAGGGTGAAGTGTTGGCGATCAAAACCCAACTGCATTGCGCAAGCTGCTTTAGAGGTCGTGAGATGAGTAAAAACAGGTACCCCAGACTACTAGGCTTATTGCCGCTGATCGGCACGTTGTTGCTGTCAGGCTGCAACATGACCTTGCTCAATCCCAAGGGCCAGGTCGGTCTGGACGAGCGAAACCTGATCATCACCGCAACGCTGCTGATGCTGTTGGTCGTGGTTCCGGTCATCGTCATGACCTTCCTGTTCGCCTGGAAATACCGCGCGTCCAACACCAGCGCCACCTACACCCCGAAATGGAACCACTCCACCAAGATCGAGATCGCGGTGTGGGCCGTTCCAGTGCTGATCATCATTGCCCTGGGGTACGTCACCTACAAGTCGACCCACGCTCTGGACCCGTACAAGCCGCTGGAATCGGACGTCAAGCCGGTGACCATCGAAGTGGTCGCGCTGGACTGGAAGTGGCTGTTCATCTACCCGGAACAAGGCATCGCCACGGTCAACAAGATCGTGTTCCCGGCGCACACCCCGATCAACTTCCGCATTACCTCTGACGCCGTGAT
Source organism: Pseudomonas sp. PDM27 (assembly GCF_019219205.1). Lineage (NCBI taxonomy): Bacteria > Pseudomonadati > Pseudomonadota > Gammaproteobacteria > Pseudomonadales > Pseudomonadaceae > Pseudomonas > Pseudomonas sp. PDM27. The sequence continues at coordinate 261,068 of NZ_JAHUWF010000004.1, forward strand.
GAACTCGTTCTTCATCCCTGCGCTGGGTGGCCAGATCTACGCGATGGCGGGCATGCAGACCAAGCTGCACCTGATCGCCAACGAAAACGCTGAAATGGACGGTATCTCCGCCAACTACAGCGGCGCTGGTTTCACCGGCATGAAATTCAAAGCGATCGCAACTTCCCAGGAAGATTTCGACGCCTGGGTAAGTGAAGTCAAAAAGGCACCTAAACAGCTTGAACAAGCTGAATACGCAGCCCTTTCCAAGCAGAGCCAGAACAACCCAGTCGAGCTCTACTCCTCGGTGACGCCGAACCTGTTCCAGACCATCGTCGACAAGTACGAAGGCATGAAACCGGGTCCTAAGGTGCACCACGAGAAGAAAGAGAAAGAAGTGGCCGCTACGGACATGAACTCGCATTCAGCTGCCGGGGCAGAGGAGTAAACGATGTTTGGTAAATTAAGTTGGGAAGCGATCCCGTTCCACGAGCCGATCGTCATGGTGACCATCTCCATGATCGCGCTCGGTGGTCTGGCGTTGTTCGCTGCAATCACCTACTTCAAGAAGTGGACTTACCTGTGGACCGAGTGGCTGACGTCGGTCGACCACAAGAAAATCGGCGTGATGTACATCATCGTCGCCATGGTCATGCTGCTGCGCGGCTTTGCCGACGCCATCATGATGCGTACCCAGCTGGCCATGGCCACCGAGGGTTCGCCTGGCTACCTGCCACCTGAACACTATGACCAGATCTTCACCGCTCACGGTGTGATCATGATCATCTTCATGGCGATGCCATTCTTCACCGGCCTGATGAACCTTGCAGTGCCGCTGCAGATCGGCGCGCGTGACGTTGCCTTCCCGTTCCTGAACTCCCTGAGCTTCTGGCTGCTGGTTTCCGGCGTGGTGCTGATCAACCTGTCCCTGGGCGTCGGCGAATTCGCCAAGACCGGCTGGGTTGCCTATCCGCCGCTGTCGGGCCTGCAATACAGCCCTGGCGTGGGGATGGACTACTACATCTGGGCGCTACAGCTATCGGGCCTGGGTACGACACTGACGGGGGTCAACTTCCTGGCCACCGTGCTGAAAATGCGTACCCCTGGCATGAAGCTGATGGACATGCCGATCTTCACCTGGACCTGCACCTGGGCCAACGTCCTGATCGTGGCTTCGTTCCCGATCCTGACCGCTACCCTGGCGCTGCTGACGCTTGACCGTTACATGGATTTCCACATTTTCACCAATGAACTTGGTGGCAATCCGATGATGTACGTGAACCTGTTCTGGGCCTGGGGTCACCCTGAGGTGTACATCCTGATCCTGCCAGCGTTCGGTATCTTCTCCGAAGTCATCTCGACCTTCACCGGCAAGAAACTGTTCGGCCACCACTCGATGATCTACGCATCGGGCGCGATCTCGATCCTGGGCTTCATGGTTTGGCTGCACCACTTCTTCACCATGGGTTCGGGTGCCAGCGTCAACGCCTTCTTCGGTCTGGCGACGATGCTGATTTCCATCCCGACGGGTGTGAAGCTGTTCAACTGGCTGTTCACCATCTACCAGGGCCGTCTGCGTTTCACCAGCCAGGTGCTGTGGACCCTGGGCTTCATGGTGACCTTCGCCATCGGCGGCATGACCGGCGTACTGCTGGCCATCCCGGGTGCCGACTTCGTTCTGCACAACAGCCTGTTCGTGATCGCGCACTTCCACAACGTGATCATCGGCGGTGCGGTATTCGGTTACATCGCAGGTTTCGCGTTCTACTTCCCTAAAGCGTTCGGCTTCAAGCTGCACGAAGGCTGGGGCAAGGCTGCATTCTGGTTCTGGATCTCGGGCTTCTTCGTCGCGTTCATGCCGCTCTATGCACTGGGCTTCATGGGCATGACCCGTCGTCTGAACGCCACCACCAACCCTGAGTGGGTGCCGTACCTGTACGTCGCCATGTTCGGTGCGGTGATGATCGCCGTGGGTATCGCTTGCCAGCTGATCCAGCTGTACGTCAGCGTGCGTGACCGCAACAAGCCGGAAAACATGTGCGAACACGGCGACCCGTGGAATGCACACACCCTGGAATGGTCGACCTCGTCGCCACCTCCGTTCTACAACTTCGCTGTGCTGCCTAAAGCCGACGTTGTCGACCCGTTCACCGAAGCCAAGGAAAACGGCACCGCGTACAAGGTTCCGGCCAAGTACCAGCCGATCCACATGCCAAACAACACCGCGACCGGTGTGGTGATGGGCGCGCTGCTGACCGTGTTCGGTTTCGCGATGATCTGGCACATCTGGTGGCTGGCAATCGCGAGCCTGGCTGGCACCGTGATCTACTTCGTGATCCACGCGGCCCGTGATGATCAAGGCTATATGGTGCCGGTCGACGTGATCGAGCGCATCGAAGCCGAGCAGCACAAGCGTCTGGTTGCGGCAGGGAAAATCCCGGCCACCGCCACCCGTGTTGAAACCTCGTTGGAACAGGCTTAAACCATGTCGAACTTAGTGACCAATGCTGGACACACCCATGTCGATGGACATGGGCATGATGACCATCACCACGACTCGGGCGAGATGACCGTATACGGTTTCTGGCTCTACCTGATGACCGACTGCATTCTGTTTGCGTCGATCTTCGCGGCGTACGCGGTACTGGTTAACAACGTAGCGGGTGGCCCGTCGGGCCACGACATCTTCGAACTGCCATACGTACTGGGCGAAACCGCTCTGCTGCTGTTCAGTTCGATCACCTACGGCTTCGCCATGCTGGCGTTCTTCCGTGGCAACAAGAAGCAGGTCCTGGGCTGGCTGGCCATGACCTTCCTGTTCGGTGCCGGCTTCATCGGCATGGAGATCAACGAGTTCCACGTACTGATCTCCGAAGGCTACGGCCCTAGCCGTTCCGGCTTCCTGTCCGGGTTCTTCACCCTGGTCGGCACCCACGGTCTGCACGTGACCAGCGGTCTGATCTGGATGGCGATCATGATGTATCAGGTGCAGAAAAACGGCCTGACGGCGACCAACAAGACCCGTCTGAGCTGCCTGAGCCTGTTCTGGCACTTCCTGGACGTCGTGTGGATCTGCGTATTCACCGTTGTTTATCTGATGGGGACTATGTAAATGGCTAACGCAGCTCATTCCCACAATGGCCATGACAGCCACGATGCCGGTCACGGCAGCGTCAAGTCCTACGCCATCGGCTTCATCCTGTCGGTGATCCTGACCCTGATCCCGTTCGGTCTGGTGATGTACCCGACGCTGCCGAAGTCGATCACCCTGATGATCGTCGTCGCGTTCGCCGTCATCCAGGTGCTGGTGCACCTGGTGTACTTCCTGCACCTGGACCGTTCGGCCGCGCAGCGTAACAACGTGATTGCGTTTGTCTTCGCCGCGATCGTGATTGTCCTGCTGGTTGGCTTGTCGCTGTGGATCATGTTCAGCATCCACACGTTCATGATGGCGAAGTGAGGTAGATCCGCATGTCCCTTAAGCACTTTATCCAAATCACCAAACCGGGGATCATTTTCGGTAACGTGCTTTCTGTGGCAGGCGGATTTTTCCTGGCCTCCAAAGGGCATGTCGATCTGGCCATCTTCCTGGCCGCCATGATCGGCACGTCCCTGGTGGTTGCCTCCGGTTGCGTGTTCAACAACTGCATCGACCGCGACATCGACATCAAGATGGAGCGCACCAAGAACCGCGTGCTGGTCCAGGGCTTGATCTCCCTGAAACTGGCCCTGATCTATGCGACCGTCCTGGGTGTCGCCGGCGTTGCCCTGTTGTACAAGGTGGCCAACCCGTTGGCTGCACTGTTCGCCGTCATCGGCTTCGTGATCTACGTCGGCTTCTACAGCCTGTACCTCAAGCGCAAGTCGGTTCACGGCACGCTAGTGGGCAGCCTGTCGGGCGCCATGCCGCCGGTGATCGGCTACGTCGCGGTGAGCAACACCTTCGACATGGCTGCGCTGACCCTGCTGGTGATGTTCAGCCTGTGGCAGATGCCGCATTCCTATGCCATCGCGATCTTCCGCTTCAACGATTACCTGGCCGCATCGATTCCGGTGCTGCCAGTGAAACGCGGGATCGAAGTGGCCAAGAAGCACATCCTGATCTACATCCTGGCCTTCCTCGTGGCGACCTTGATGCTGACCTTCAGTGGCTACGCCGGCATGAGCTACCTCGCCGTCGCCGCGGCCATGGGCATGTACTGGCTGTACATGGCCTGGACCGGCTACAAGGCAGTGGATGACACGGTCTGGGCACGCAAGCTGTTCGTGTTCTCGATCTTCACCATTACCGCGTTGAGCGTGATGATGTCCCTGGACTTCAAAGTGCCGACCGAGTTGCTGCTGACGTACGCGCCTTAAGGTTTAGATGCTGTAACGAAAAGCCCCGCCTTCGAGAGAAGAGCGGGGCTTTTTGTTGGGGCCAATTTTGAGTACAGCACCAACCCCCCTGTAGGAGCTGCCGCAGGCTGCGATCTTTTGATCTTGACCTTTGACGGAACTGACATCGCTGAAAATCAAAAGATCGCAGCCTGCGGCAGCTCCTACAGGGGGGGCGAAGTTAACCGGCAAGGATGGGGGCGGCAATCGTAGCGATCTGCTGGCCGGGGATGGCCGGGACACCGCAATCCCTGTGGGAGCGGGCTTGCTCGCGAAGGCGGTGTGTCAGGCAATATTGATGCTGGATGTGACGGCCTCTTCGCGGGCAAGCCCGCTCCCACAGGATTGAGAGCAGTCAGTTATTTATGGGGTTTATCCAGCAACCGGAAAAACCGCTCACGCACCTGCAGACTATCGCTATGCGCCACATTGAAACGAAGGAACTGACTGGCATTCGGTCCTTTGCTCAGCAATGTCCCCGGCGCCAATACCATGTTGTTCTCCAGCCCTTGTCGTGCCAGGTTCTCGGCATGCAATCCATCCGGCAACCGCGCCCAGATAAACACGCCTTCGCCGGGCAGCGAGGAAAGTGAACACCCGGCCTCCGCCAGCCAGCCGGCCACTCGACTGTTGGATTCATACAACCGGTCCACCGTGCGCCGCGCATGTTTGGCGTAGCTGCCGTCATTGAGCATGGTGCAGGTGATCTGCTCCGCCAGTTCCGAGGTCACGCCACCGCAGGCCATTTTCAGGGCGACCATGCGTGCCGCCAGTTGCGGTGACAGTACGGTGTAGCTGACGCGGCTGTTGGCGGTCAGGGTCTTGGAGAAGCCCGACACATAACTCACATTGTCCAGCCCGCTGGCCGCCAGACGCGGGGTGCGGCGTTGCTGGATGTCGCAGTACAGATCGTCTTCGACGATGTGGAAGCCGTGGCGGTGGCTCAGTTCCAGCAAGCGGTAGACCTGGGCCGGGGAGAACGAGTGGCCGGTGGGGTTATGCAGTGTGCTGTTGGTCATGTACAGCACGGGTTTGTGGGCGATCAGCAGTTGCTCGAGCGCGTCGAGGTCCATGCCGTCGCAATCCCGGGCGATGGTGATGACTTTGGCCCCGTGCAGCGCCAGGTTGGCGTGCATGTTGAAGTAGCAGGGGTCATCGAGCAGTACGGTGTCGCCGGGTTTGACCAGCAGGCGCATCAGCAGGTCGATGGCCTGCATGGTGTTGGCGGTGGTGATGATCTGGTCCACCGGCGCTTCGATGCCGAAGGTCGCCAGTTTGACCCGCAAAGCCTGGCGCAAAGGCAAGTAACCGCCGGCCACGCCGTACTCGCCCATGCGCAACGACGTAGCTCGCAGAGTACTGCGCACGGCTTTCTGCAATTCTTCGGCGGGCAGCCACGAGGTTGGCAGGAAACCGCAGCCGGGGCGCAGCGCGCCGTTGTCCAGCAGCAGTGCGCGGCGAATCACGCTGAGGGTGTCCTGAGGTTGCAGGTCCGGGCCGGTACCACTTTTCAGCGCCGCTTCGGAGCGATGCACGTAATGCCCCGAGCCCTGGCGCGACACCACCAGCCCCTTGGCCCGCATGCGGTCCAGGGCATCGACCACCGTGGACTTGCCCACGTTCATCAAGTCGGAGAGTTCGCGAATCGGCGGCAGCTTGGCGCCGTGGGGCAGGCCCCCGGTGCTGATGGCTTGCGTCAGCTGATCGACGATCTGCTGCACCAGCGGCGCGCCGGGCTGGAATTCAATGGCTTTGATGACTGCTCGTTGAACCTGCATTTTACTGGTCTCTCCGGCAGTAAAGTTCGTTGGATTCTATACGAACTTGCCCTGATCAGGACAAGCCTCTCTCTCTACCATGCCCTTACAGACTTTTCTGAATGTCGGCCTTGGTTGGCGGGCGTTCATCCGGTTCCTGAGGTGCTGCATGAGTGTCGAAACAACCGTCGCGGTAGCCAAGCCGGTCATTAACCTGCGGTTATTCACGATCCGGATCATCACGGCTGTCTCGCTGTTCGCGGTGCTGGGCAAGGCCAACGTCTGGCTCGACACGGCCACCAACAGCATCCTGGCCCTTGGATATCGTGCCCTGTTGCTGTTGTTGCCCCTGACTTTACTGGTGCTTGGCCGCCGCTCCCTGAGCGTCACGCTGCTGTGTGCCGGCCTTGGACTGGTGCTGCTGGCGCTAACCAGTAATCAAGGCATGGTGATGTTTGCCGCCGCACTGTTTGCCTACGGCATTGCCATTGCCGGTTACCTGATCAAGAGCGAGGCGGCCCAGACCAAGGAAGGCGCGGCCTACAACCGCGTGGCCATGAACATGGGCAGCCTGGTGGCCGGTTTGATCCTGCTGTCGCCGCTGCTCACGCCTACGATGTTTTTCCTCGGTGCGGCGGCGTTCGTGTTGCTGTGCCTGCCGATCGCCCTCGGCGCGACCTTCACCACCGAGCCGGTGCTGGCCCGCCCGGCCAGTCAGGTCGGTAGCAACTGGGGCAACAAACTGCCCTGGGTGATCGCCGGGATCATCATGGGCATCAAGCTGTTCGGGGTGTTCTCGATCCTGCCACAGGCGATCCTGCTCAAGACCGGCGAGCTGCCGGCCTGGTACGGCCTGATGCTGATCCTCAACAGCGCCGTGGTGGTCTTCGCCCAGGTGCCGGTAATGAAGCTGATCGAGCGCACCGGACGCTTCAAGGTCGTGGCGGTGATCGGGATCATCGTCGGCGGCTTTGCCGTGTTGTCTTCGCCCGCCGCGTTCCACGTCGAAACCCTTGTCGGGGCGCTGATCTGGGTGGCGTTGCTGTCGATCGCCGAATGCGCCTTCAGCTACCTCGATTACTTCTCGGTCAAGCAAAACAACATGTTCGTCAAGGAAGTGTCCCTGGGTGTAGGGGCCGGGCTGACCGTGTTGATCATGCGAGTGGTGCCGGCGCCGGACAACGCGCTGGTCCTCGCCGCCATCGGCGCCGGCGGGATCCTGGCCTGGTACTGGCTCAACCGTCAATCCAATGCGTCGTTGCATGACTGAGTCATCGCCGTTGCGGTTTTCACTTTGCAGGTCGGGGGCATTATGAATACGACTTCATGCGTGGTAGTGGTCGGTTACAACGGCAATCGGGTTCACGACATCCAGAAACTGCGCGAACTGTGCAAGTCGCTCTACAACGCCAGGCTTATCCTGCTGGTCGAGAAGATTCAGCCCCACGACGACCAGGTGGCCGATCACGTCTGCAGCACTTCGCTGGCGGAGAAAGACGTGGCGACATCCCTTGAACTGGTGGTGGGGTGCCTGAATGCCGACAGCTGGAAGCTGATCGGCGTACTGCCGTTCTCCGATCGCGGTGTGCTGCTCGGTGCAGCGCTGGCCAGTCACTTCGGTCTGCCGGGCATTACCCCGGACGAAGCGCGGGCGGGCCTGGACAAGCAGATCTTTCGCCGGCTCGAAGCGACGGCCAGTAGCACCCCCGAAGAATATCGGCCGGTGTTTTCCGTGCGGGTCGAAAGCCTGCCGGAACTGCGCCAGCGCGTCGTCGAACTGGGCGGCAAGGCCTTCATCAAGCCGGCCTGCGAAGGGGCGAGCCGAGGCTGTCGCGTGATCCATCACCCTTCGGAGTGCGATGACGCCTGGCTCGCACTCAAGCCCTACCGCGAAGGCGGCATCGTCCTTGAAGAACTGGTGCAGAACGCCCGCGAATACAGCTGGGACTGCGTGGCCGGCAGCACCTGGGTGACTGAAAAAACCACCACCGAAGGCGCCTACCGCGCAGAGATCCAGCAAGTCGTCCCCGCGCCGCTTTCGGCTGAGGTCCAGGCACGCTTGATGGCTGCCGGTCGGCATATGGCGGGTCTGGTGTCCCGGGACAACGGTGCCTGGCACAACGAAGTGTTCCTGCGCCGCGACAACCTGACCAGCGCCGTGGAAACCAACATGCGCCCTGGCGGCATGCACATCTGGGACCTGGCCAGGCACGCCTTCGTCAATTTCGATCCGTGGGAGCGCTGGGTGCGCTGGGCGGTGGAAGGCAAGACCGAGCAGCATGAGCCAGTGGCTCGCGGCTACTGCGGCATTCGCCTGCTCAGGGCGCCGGCCGGCGGCATCCTGCGGGCAACGCCAGACATCGAGACCCTGGCCCGCGCACTGCGCATCGACCTGATGGAAGGACAGTACGCCAAACGTATTGGCGACTCGGTCAGCGCGTTGGTCAAAGACAACTTCTCATTCATCGGCCACATCGTGTTGTTCAACGAACACTACGGGCAACTGAGCAACGACCTGTTGCGCCTGGCCGAGTCGATTGAGTCACGCATTGAGGTGACTTGCCTGGCACCGGCCACCCGCGCCGTGTGCTGAGCCCGCAAGCACCCGTTTTTTGCATTACCGATCAAGAGGGTTCGATCAATGATCCAGCACATGACCTGCGATGAACGCTTCATCGCCCTGGCCAAAGAGTTTGGCTATGACATCTATGGCGAAAACACCGCAGGCGGGCATTACGCGCCGCTGATCCGTCATCACGATGAGCTGTACATCAGCGGCCTGGTGCCACGCATGAACGGCAAGATCCATTACCCCGGCCGGGTAGGGCTGGACCTCAACATGGCCGATGCGCAAGCGGCCGCCAGCATCAGTGCGATGCGCGGGTTGGCGTTGATTGTCGATGCCATCGGTTCGCTGGACAAGATCAAGTCATTGATCCGGGTAACGGTCTATGTGAAGTCCACGGCGGATTTTGTCGACTTGAGCGAAGTGGCCAACGGCGCCTCGGATGTGTTCAGTCACGTGTTGGGTGATGCCGGTAAACATACGCGCACTACAGTCGGTGTTTATCAATTACCCAAGAATGCCGCGATAGAAGTGGACATGATTGCTGCCTTGCGCCCATCGGTTTTGTAAAAAATTTCCAGACTTTACAGCGCTGAACCTATAACTTAAGGTTTAGCGCTAAAGTGTGGGAAATAAAAAGAAAGGACGTGCGAATGGATAACTTTCAAGGTGCGTTTTTTTCATATAAAGACTTTCGTCAGAGCCTGCATCATCGACAGCAAAGTGCCAAGGTGTGGAAAGGCACTGAGCTGGCGGGAATGCGTCAGACCCTTGAGGCCAGCGACGTTGATATTGTCGCGTTGGCTCACGACAAGAGCATTGACGGCTGTGCCGTGACGCCCGGGATGGCGATCGCCATGCAATGGCTGAACCCCGGTGTGACGCTCAACGGTCATGCCCATTCCTGGTGGCATCTGTTCGTTATCCAGTGTGGCAGCGGCGTGCTGACCCTCGGCGATGCCGATGAGGTCGACGTCAGCAGCGGCGACGTGCTGCTGGTGCCGGCCTGGACCCGACATGGCTTCGTCAACACCAGCAAACACGAGCCTCTGGCGATGCTCAACATGAGCAACATGCCACAAATGGCACTGCTCTCGAACTTTGCCGACAGCCATGGCCTGATCACCACCCAGCCGTAATTTCCCAACGCATCAACCCAGGGAGCCAACCTTCGTTGGCTCCCTTTTTTTTGTTTTAGAGGCCTGCCCCTGTATCCCCATTTGCAGCGCTTTTGGCTGCGTGTCTGCCGGTAAAAAACAACTTTCTGTATCGATTGAAACGGACAAATTCTGTATCTATTCAGCCTTCATTCAACTAACTACGATCACTTCCAATGCACGTTAATCCCTGCAGTCAGTGAATGGAGTGCTCTATGGAAAACAGGAAGCTCAAACTGTATGTCGGCGCCGATCATGTCAGCGCTTTTGCGATGTCGGCTTTTGTCGTGCTCAAGGAAAAGCAACTTTCATTTGAACTTGTCACGGTGGATCTGAAATCACGCGAAAACTATAGGGCGAGTTATCGCGATCTTTCGTTGACCTGCAAAATTCCAACCTTAGTTCACGACGATTTTGCCTTGTCGGAATCCTCGGCAATTGCCGAGTACCTCGACGAACTCTGTCCGGGGCATAAAAGTCTCTATCCACAGGGTCTCCAGCAGCGTGCCCGCGCCCGTCAATTGCAGGCCTGGTTGCGCAGCGACTTGCTGGTAGTGCGCAAGGAACGCCCGTTTGACCTGGTGTACTTCGGCAAGAAAAACACCGCGCTGTCCGACGAGGCCCAAGCCGCCGTCGAGCGGCTGTTGTTCGTCGCCGACCATTTGCTGGAGGAGGGCGCCGAGCATCTGTTCGGTGACTGGAGCATTGCCGACACCGACCTGGCAATCATGCTCAACCGCCTGGTTGCCAACGGCGATCCGGTGCCGGTACGGCTCCAAGCCTATGTGCGTCGCCAGTGGGACCGCGACAGCGTTCGGGCGTGGATGGACATAGAGCGCAAAGCGCCGGCCATCGCCTAACAACACTCAGGGCAACCACCAGGAGCGCGGCCATGCAAGGACTGTCGGAGCACGAACGCTACAAACCCTATAACTCACGCACCATCCGCGACACGCCTTACTGGCACAAGCTGACGCCGGCATTGCAGGAGGCCATGACCGTGGTGGCCCGGGTCATGCCGTTTCGCACCAACGAATACGTGCTGGGCACGCTGATCGACTGGAACAACATTCCGGACGATCCGGTTTTCCGCATGACCTTCCCCCACAAGGACATGTTGCTGCCAGAGGAATATGCCTCGCTCAAGCAACTGATCGAGCTGGATGACAGCGCGGCGATCAAGCGCCGGATCGAGGTGATCTGGTTGCGCATGAACCCGCATCCGGCCGGGCAGTTGACCCACAACGGCGTCACGCTCAACGGCAAAGTCCTGCCGGGCATCCAGCACAAGTACCGCGAGACCGTGCTGTTTTTCCCCGGTGCCGGTCAGACCTGTCACGCGTACTGCACCTTCTGTTTCCGCTGGGCGCAGTTCATCGGCGAGGAAGAACTCAAGTTCAACGCCCGAGAGTCCCAGGAACTGGTCAGTTACCTGCGGGTGCATACCGAAGTCACGGATGTGCTGATTACCGGCGGCGACCCGATGATCATGAACACCCGCTCGCTGGCCGGTTACATCGAGCCGCTGCTGCAATTGCCACACCTCAAGAGCATCCGCATCGGCACCAAATCGGTGGCGTACTGGCCGCAGCGTTTTGTCAGCGACAAGGATGCGCCCGAGCTGCTGGCGCTGTTCCAGCGCATCGTCGCGGCGGGTAAGAACCTGTCGATCATGGGCCACTACAACCACCCGGTGGAGATCCGCCAGGCCATTGCCCGCCAGGCGATCGAGCGCATCCGCTCGACGGGCGCGACGCTGCGCATGCAGGCGCCGGTGATCCGCCACATCAACGAAAATCCCGCCGATTGGGCCGCGCTGTGGACTGAAGGCGTACGGCTCGGGGCCGTGCCTTATTACATGTTCGTCGAGCGTGACACCGGCCCCAGCCACTACTTCGCGATGCCGCTGGCCCGGGCCTTCGAGATCTTCCAGGCGGCGTACCGCACGGTGTCGGGGCTTGCGCGAACGGTGCGCGGGCCGTCCATGAGCACCTTCTACGGCAAGGTGTTGATCAACGGCATCGAGACCGTCGCCGGGGAAAAAGTCTTCGTCCTGCAGTTCCTCCAGGCACGCAATCCGCAATGGGTGTTGCGCACGTTCTACGCGCGCTTCGATCCGCAAGTGACCTGGTTCGATGACTTGCAACCGGCCTTCGGCGAGCGTTCGTTCTTCTTTCAGACCGAGCTCGCCGCCGTGCCGGAATTGATACCGGTGTTGCTGGAAACGGCGTAGGAACATTCATGAGCAATGGGGAGATATGGAAATGAGCAGTATCCCGTTTGATCAGCGCGAAGGTGTCATCTGGCTCGACGGCGAGTTCGTCGAGTGGTCCCGGGCGCAGTTGCATGTACTGACCCATGGCCTGCATTACGCGAGCACCGTGTATGAAGGCGAGCGGGTCTACAACGGCAGGATCTTCAAGCTGCGCGAGCACAGCGAGCGGCTGTACCGCTCGGCGCACCTGATGGACTTTGCCATCCCCTATGAGCTGGCCGAACTGGAAGCGGCGAGCCATGAACTGCTGCAACGCAACAAGGTGGTCGAGGGTTATCTGCGCCCGGTGGCCTGGCGCGGCAGTGAAATGATCTCCACCTCGGCGCGCTTCAACCGTGTGCACGTGGCCATCGCCTGCTGGCAGTGGCCGAGCTATTTCGACCCGGCGGCGCGCATGGCCGGCATCCGCTTGAAAACCGCGAGCTGGCGCCGTCCGCCACCCTGCAGCAGCCCGTTCGAGGCCAAGGCCTCCGGGCATTACCAGATCGCCACGCTGAGCAAGCACGACGCCGAGAACACGGGTTACCACGATGCGCTGATGCTCGACTGGCGCGGCCACGTCGCTGAAGCCACCAGCGCCAATGTGTTCTTCGTCAAAGGCCGGACGCTGCACACCCCGCTGCCGGATTGTTTTCTCAATGGCATCACCCGGCAAACCGTGATCGGACTGGCCAGGGCGCTGGATTATCAGGTGGTCGAGCGGACGATCTTGCCTACGGAGCTTGGCGACTTCGACGAGTGTTTTCTCACCGGCACCGCCGCCGAAATCACCCCGGTGCAGAGCATCGATGAGCGCCGTTATCGACCGGGCGACGCCTGCCGCGACTTCATTGCCGCCTACACCTCAACCGTAAACGCCTGATCACCTGCCAGGAATCTCACCATGTCAGATCAAGGGATTGTTGCGTCTCAACCTTACATTTCGCTCGGCCATCGTCATGAAGAGCTGTCGACGTTGGGCTGGACTGTGCTGACCCCGGAAGAATTTGCCGATGATGTCGTAGGCACCTTGCATGAGTTCGGTCCGATCATTCCGCAGTTCAACGGCCAGATGGCCTTTCCCATCACTCGCAAGCCAGGTTACGAAGACTTGCCGTATTCCCAGAGCATGAACGGCATTGGCCCCCACACCGAAGCGCCCGTGTACGGGCCGCCGCCGCGTTATCTGGCGTTGCATTGCCATAAGCAGGCCACGTGCGGGGGCGGGCACACTGGTTTGGTGGACGGCTACGAATTTCTCAAGTCCCTGGAGCGCAGTGAACCAGAACTGCGTGAGTGGCTGGATGACACGCCGGTAGAATTTGTCGCCACCGCCAAACCCGGCGAGCCGGGACAACGGCGGGTCAAGGAATACATCCTCACGCCTACGGAGGACGGGGATATTTTCCGCTTCAGCTACAACCAGTTTCACTACGGCGATGTAAACCCGTCCAGGGACGCTCTACAACAATCCCAGGTCGCCAACAGCACCTCGCCGCTGGCCAGGTTTGCCGCGCTCGGCGAGGCCTACTTCGTCGAGCACAACATTCCGGTGCTGATTCCCGACGGATGCCTGCTGATTTGGGACAACTGGCGGATGATTCACGCCCGCAGTCGTTACACTGATCCGGCGCGCAACCTGACCCGCTATTGGCTGGCCTGATTTTTCCGGCGCCTTTCATTCTTTTGGCGTACCCCTTGGCGGGTACGCGTCTTACAGGTATCGCGTCATGCAAACAGCAATCGAGATCGCCCAGGTCGATCATCAACTGATCGTGCGGCTCAACCAGGCCTGGACCAGGCGCGCCTCCGTTTGTGCGCCGGACAGGGCCCAGATCATTGAAGCGTTCGACCCGCTGCGCCCGGATTACCCGGAGTGCATGGTGCCGTTTTTCCATCACCCGACATTCCGGGCCTTGAGTGACGAGCTCAAAAGCAGCGTGGTGACCTGGGGCTGGATCGGCTACAACCTGCGCACCGTCACCGCCGAAGAACACATTGTCAATCCGGCCCTCAGCGTCATTGCCAATCAGTACCTGGGCAAGGACGACTGGCATTTTCGCGAGGCCATGCAACAGACCCTGATCGACGAGCACTACCACACGCTGATGCACCTGCGCGCCATCGAACGGACCAGGCTGGAGCGGGCGCTGGATCAGGATCTGGATCTGCCGCCGTCCGTCACTTACCTGCGCCTGAAGGCCTTGCAGGCAGAGCTGACCGAGCAATGGCAGCGGGATCTGGCGGCGATCACCTTTGCGGTGGTGGCCGAGATCAGCGTCAACGCCTATCTGGATTTGCTGGCGGATGACCAGAGCATCCAGCCGCAGAACCGCCAGGTGGCCGAGCTGCACAACCGCGACGAATACGCTCACAGCAAGGTGCTGGCTGAAGTGGCGAAGGTCATGTACGCCAATATGCAGCCGACTCAGCGGGAATTTTTCGCACGCAACCTGTCGGTGGCGCTGAGTGCCTTTATCGCCCAGGACTACTCGATGTGGGAGGCGATTCTGACGCAGCTCGGGGTCGAGGAGGCGGCGTTGATCATTGCCGACACCCGCGAAAGCAACAGGAACGCGACCATCATGCGCGACTACAGCGGGCTGCATAAACTGGCACAGGACCTGGGCATCAGCGAGCAGATCGACTTCGACTTCCGTCCGACCCTCAAAACCACGGCGGCCGCCTGAACCCGGAGGTGTCTATGTCCACGCCTGTGTACGAAGTGTTCGCCATCCGTGTCGGCGCAAACGCCCAGCGCACCGCCAGGGAGAATTTTCTCTACGACGCCTGTTGCGGTGATCCGAATGCGCCGATGCCGCTGGATTACTACTTCTGGGTCATCCGCAACGAGCAGCAGGTGATCGTGGTCGACACCTGTTTCCAACCGGCCACGGCGCACCGGCGCAATCGCCAGATGTACCGCCTGCCGGAGGAATCCCTGCGGCAATTGGACATCGATCCGGCCCGAGTCGAGCACCTGATCCTCACCCATTTGCACTGGGACCATGCCGGCAACCTCGGGTTGTTCCCGAAGGCGACCGTGCATTTGCAGGAAGCGGAACTGCGTTTTTGCACCGGGCCGAAAATGTCCCATCGCACGGTGAACAAAACCTACGAGGTCGAGGACGTGATGTCGGCGCTGCCGCCGCTGTTCGAAGGGCGGATGCGTTTGCACACGGGCGTCGTCGAGGTCGTTCCCGGCGTGACCTTGCACCCGGTGGGCGGGCATACGCCCGGCAGCCAGGTGGTGCGGGTGAATACTGAGCGCGGCTGGATTGTACTGGCCTCGGATGCCGCGCACCTGTGGGTCAACATTCGTGAGCGCAGTCCGTTTCCGATCCTCGATGACCTGGCGCAAACCCTCGAAGCCTTCACCGAGATCGACCGCCTGGCCGACAGCCAGGACCACGTCATCCCCGGCCACGACCCGCTGATCGCCGAGCGCTTTCCGCACTGGAATGATGACCCACATATCATTTGCCTGCACCAACCCCCGAGCTGAAGATCACCTCAAACCCTGTGGGAGCGGGCTTGCTCGCGAAAGCGGTGTGTCAGACACAGCAATTTTCAATGCACTGACGCCTTCGCGAGCAAGCCCGCTCCCACAGTGCCGGTGTTAACCCTGAGCTTTCAGGATACGTCCCAACGCCTGCAGTGCCTCATCGATCCGCGGCGAATACGGCGCGCCGCAGCCAATGCGCACAAAGTGATCGAAACGCTCGGTGTTGGAAAAGATATCCCCAGGGGAAATCTGGATGCCGACCTTCAGCGCCTCGTGAAAAAACGCCATGGATGAATGCCGGCGAGGCAATTCCACCCATAACAACGTGCCGCCTTGTGGGTGGGTCACGCTGGTGCCGATGGGGAAATAGCGGGCGATCGCCGTGCTCATCTGCGCGCGTTGTACGGTCAGGGTTTTCCTCAAGCGCCGCAGGTAACGTTCATAAGACGCTGTGCGCATGAATTCGCTGACCGCCAGTTGCGATATCAGCTCGCACCCCCGCGACTGCGTGTGCTTGAGCATCTCCACACGGTCGTGCCATTTGCCGGCGCTGATCCAGCCCAGGCGCATGCCCGGTGCCAGGGTTTTGTTCAGCGAGGCGCAATAGATCACGTTGTCGGTGCGGTCCCAATGTTTGAGCGTGGACAGCGGCTGCTCGGTGTCCACCAGGTCGCCGTAGGTGTCGTCCTCGATCAGCACGGTGTCGTGCTCGGCGCACAGTTTCACCAGCCGTGCCTTGTTGGCGTCGGGCATGATGCTGCCCAGCGGGTTTTGCAGGTTGGGAATGACGATCAACGCCTTGACCCGCTCAGGGCCTTGCAGCAGCAGTTCCAGGGCTGCCAGATTGAGCCCGGTGTGGGCCGAGGCCGGGACTTCCAGTACCCGCAGGCTCAGGCTTTCGAGAATTTGCAGCAGACCGTAGAAGGTCGGCGACTCCACGGCCACGGTGTCGCCCGGGCGGGTGACCGCACGCAAGGCCAGGTTGATCGCTTCGGTGGCGCCGTTGGTGATCACGAT
This sequence comes from Pseudomonas sp. PDM27, assembly GCF_019219205.1. NCBI lineage: Bacteria > Pseudomonadati > Pseudomonadota > Gammaproteobacteria > Pseudomonadales > Pseudomonadaceae > Pseudomonas > Pseudomonas sp. PDM27. The sequence goes on from NZ_JAHUWF010000004.1 coordinate 277,680, forward strand.
CCGTTCGGGGACCAGGTGGGTCTTGCTGGCCAGCGCCCGCCGCGCCAGGAGGTGACGCAATGCGCTGTTGCCGCAGGTCGAGCCCGCGGCGCCGAGCAGGCGGGTGTCGTAGCGCAGCGACTTGATCATGTTGTCTTGCAGGGTCTTCAGCGGATAAAGCTCCGGCGCGCAGTAGGCGCTGGCGAAATTGACCTTGACCGTTGCGCGCTGGCTGGCCTTGAGCACCGTTGAGACCTGTTGATGAATGCCGACATAGGCGCTGGTATCCAGCGCTGGCGCCGAGGCAACCGGGGCGGGCCTGGGCAGGGTGTCGGGCTGGCGAATGTAGTTGCCGGAACGCGGTCGGGCTTCCAGCACGCCGCAGTCTTCCAGTTCCCGGCACACCTGCACCGCGGTCGACAGGCTGACGGCGTGTTTTTCCATCATCAGGCGGATCGAGGGCAAGCGTTCACCGGTTTTCAAGGTGCCGCTGCGGATAGCGTCCAGATAGTGATTGGCCAGTTGGCGATACAAAGGGGTCGTGTTCATGATGACCTCAGCAGTTGCACCACCGAGGTCTGGGCTGGAAAGTGAGTTGACGCTCCCCGCAGGCGGACCCGTGGTGCTCATGGGTGAAGGGAAGTGTTGTTGTGCGTCGATACTGGAAGAGTAATCGCGGTTTTGCCCGAATCACGGGCAATAAAAAGCCCTGCGCTAGGGCAGGGCTCTTATTTGAGTCAGTGAGTGACCTGTGGCGAGGGAGCTTGCTCCCGCTGGGTGGCGAAGCCGCCCTGATCAAGTTACCCGCGTTACTTCAGAAAAACCGAGTTCACCGGGTTTACGACGGCTGCGCCGCCGAGCGCGAGCAAGCTCGCTCGCCACAGGCAGCCCTCTGACCACAGGGCGCCTTACTGCGCAGCGATGCTGTACCCATCGAACGCCGTCTGCTGTTGCAGGGCGGTGATGATGTTCTTGCGGTTGACCGCTTGCTCGGCGCCGCTGTTGTCCAGGAACGTCTCGCTTTCCAGTTCCGCCTCTTCGCCTTCGCCAACGAAGGTGAAACCGAGGAACTCCAGGGCTTCACGGTCGACGTTCAGGCGCGAGCGCGGGGTGCGCAGCGGCAGGGTGACGCTGATGCCGTCCTTGCTGATGGTGAACACTTCGATTTCTTTCTTGGCCTTGGCGGCCTTGCTCTTGCCACCGCTCGGGTTGCTGATGGCCTGGTGCGTCTGGTTCAGCACCTTCAGGGCCAGGCCGTAGACGATTTCCTGGAACGCCGGGTCGTCCTTGAAGCTGGAGAGGATGCGGCTGATCGGGAACTTGCTGCTCAGGTCTTCCAGCGCGGCGATGTCGGCGGCTTCGGCGTCCTTGAGTTGCTTGAGCTGGCCCATCAGTTCATAGGCCTTGTCGTCGTCGAAGCTGTCGTGGGCCTGCCGAATGGCGGCGCGCAGTTCGCGGATCTGGTCACTTTCGCGGGTGGACTGGAACGCGTCCAGCACCATCTCGCTGATGGTTTTCGCCTGGGGTACGTGTTGTGAAAGATTGATGGAGTTTTCGTATTCCGCTTTGGACGACAAGGTGACTACGGATTCAGCGGTGTTGGAATCGGACATTGAAATTTCACTACTTTTTTCAGCTTGAATAGGGGCGAGAAAGCCCGGGGGCTTTTTCAGGCCGCCTAATCTATTGGACCGGGACCGCGTTGTCACGGATCAACAGGCGGCTGGTCATGTTTTTGCTTTGTAGAGGGCTGACCACAGATTCTTTGGCCAACCCGGATCCCTGTGGGAGCGAGCTTGCTCGCGATGGCAATCTGTCAGGCCCCTTGATGTTGGCTGACACTCCCTCATCGCGAGCAAGCTCGCTCCCACAAAAAGCCCCGCGACCATGACGAAGCGGGGCTTTCTGATTACCGAGAGAAATGACGCGATTATGGGTGCAATAGCTTCTGCGCCCGTTTATCCGCCAGATGCTGAACCACCAGCCGTCCGATCAGCACCAGCAACGTCAGCGAGATCAACAACACCGAAATCGCCGCGACGCTCGGGTCGACGTTATCGCGCAAGCCGCTCCAGATGCGCTTGGGCAGGGTGTCGACGTTGACGCTGGTGATGAACAGCGTCACCGCCACTTCTTCCCAGGACAGGGCGAAACCCAACAGCGCGGTGGAGGCCAGACCCAACTTCAGGTTCGGCAGGATCACCATGAACGTGGTCTGCATCAGGCTGGCGCCAAGGTTGCGCGAGGCCAGTTCGATGCGCCGGTCGATCTGACTGAGGGCCACCAGCATGGTCACCACGCCGTACGGCACCACCATGATCACGTGGGCAATCACCACGCCGGTCAGGGTGTCGTAGCCCATGCCCGGGGCGAAGCGACCGAGCTTGGTCTCCATGAAGTACAGCACCAGCGCGGAAATCACCGGCGGGATCGCCATCGGCAACAGCACCAGGCCGATCAGGGCCGTGGCCCATTTGGAGCGCATGTACCAGATGCCGAGGCTGAAACTCGCGGCCAGCAAGGTGGCGATGACGCTGGTGGCGAAGGCGATGGTCAGGCTCTGGCTGATGGCGTGGAACCAGTCCGGGTTGCTCACCAGCGCTTCGTAGTGGCGCAGCGACCAGTTGCCTTCGGGCATCGACAGGAAGCGCTTGCTGGTGAACGACACCGGAATGACCGTCAGCAGCGGGAACAGCATGAAGGCCATGGCGACCACGGCCAACAGCCGCGTACTCAGGCTTGTGCGATGGGTATTCATAGTGATCTCAGCCTACCAGTCGGTTGACGCGGGTCATTTTCAACAGCACCCAGATCAGCGCGCTGACCAGGGCCAGCAACACCACGCTCAGTGCCGCGCCCAGGCCCCAGTTGCTGGTCTGGAACATTTGCAGGAACACATACTCGGCGATCATCACCGTTTGCCCGCCACCCAACAGCACCGGGGTGATGAAGAAGCCCAGACAGAACACGAAGACCATGATGAACGCCCCCAGAATGCCCGGCAGGGTCTGCGGCAGCAGCACTTGCCAGAAGGTGCGCAAGGCACCGGCCCCCAGGCCGCGCGAGGCCATGAGCACACGCTGGTCGAGTTGACGCATGGTCGACAGCAGCGGGAACACCGCGTACGGGATCATCACGTGGAGCATGCCGATGACCACGCCGATTTCATTGCGGCTCAGTTGCAGCGGCTGATCGATCAGGCCCATGCCCATCAGGCCGTTGTTGAGCACGCCGTTGCTGCGCAGGGCGATCAACCAGCCGAAGGCCCGCACCAGCACGGAAATCCAGAACGGAATGAAGATGCAGATCTCCACCACGCGCTGCCAGAACGGCGGGCTGAACACCCAGCAGTAGGCCAGCAGGTAACCGATCATCAAGGCCAGGCCACTGACGGTCAGGCACAGGCGCAACGTGCGCCAGAGCATCTCGTGGATCGCCGGGTCCGTGGCGATGCGCTGGTACTGCTCGATACCCGGCGTCGGCAGCGAGAAGCTCCAGCCGACCACGCCGAGGAACGGCAGCACATAGAAGACCAGCAGCAACACCGGCAGCGGAAACAGCAGCAGGCCGCGCTCCAGGCCCGGCGAGCTGAAGCGGGGCTTGGGGGCGGTCAGGGTCGAGGTCAGGGTGGTGGTCATGGTCACAGGCTCACTTGGACAACCGCGTCAGGTACTCTTCCAGGGCTTTGGAGTAGTTGTCGGCGTACCACTGGGCGTTGAGAGCGATCTGCTTTTTCAGGTTTTCTTCAGAGGCGCAGTTGGCTTCCAGTTGCTTGGCCGACATCAGCTTCTCCGTGGCGCTGTTGGAAGGCCCGTTGCCCAGCAGTTCGAACAGCTTGAGCTGGCCTTCAGGCTGCAAGGCTTGCTGGATGAACTGCATGGTCGGTTGAGTGCCGCCGGGGTTGCCGTTCAATACCGCCCAACTGCTGGAGTTGATGAAGCCGTTGTCGAAGCTCCAGCGCACGCGGTTGTCGGTGTCTTCGCTGAGCAGCTTGGCGCGGGTGTGCCAGATCGCACCCACCGACACCTCGCCGTCGACCATCAGTTGCTGGCTTTCGGCACCCGAACTCCAGAACGACAGGACGTGCGGCTTGATCTCGTCGATCTTCTTCAGCGCCCGTGGCACGTCCAGCGGGTACAGCTGGTCAGCCGGAACGCCGTCGGCCAGCAACGCCGCTTCGAGCATGCCGTTCATCCATTTGTACAGCGTGCGCTTGCCGGGGAATTTCTTCACGTCCCAGAAATCGGCCCAGGTCTTCGGCCCGTTTTCACCGAATTTTTCGCTGTCCCAGGCCATCACGTAGCTGAACTGGTAGCTGGCGATGCCGAAGTCGGAGGAGAGCGCCGGGGCTACCTGATCGCGCTTGATGGTGTTGTAGTCCAGTGGCTGCAGGATCTTTTCCCGGCCCAGCACGATGGCGCTGTAGCTCTCGACGTCGACTACGTCCCAGCTCGGTTGGCCGCTGGCCAGCTGAGAGCGGATGGCCCCTTCGGTCGGGCCGGCACCGTCGATGCGCACCTGGATGCCGGTGTTTTTGGTGAAGGTGTCGGTCCACGCCGAACGGAATGCGTTCAGGGCGTCGCCGCCCCAGTTGACCACCACCAGCGGCTTGTCCGCCGACCAGCTGATGCCGCTGCGCAGCGCCAGGGGCACCGCTGCCAGCAGGCCCATGGCCTGGATAAAGGTGCGGCGGTTGATCTGACCGTCGCGGGCCTTGTCGATAAGCACTTCGATGCAGTCTTGTTGGTGATCCTGGCGCATGGGCAAGTCCTCAGTCGGCCGGTGCCTGCGTGGGCACCGGCCTTTTTGTTGTCATTGGAAGAGAGCTTTGTGACGCAGTTTTTTGGGGGTTCAGGCCTGAAGCAGGAAGCTTTGCTGCACAGGCCAGCTCAGCCACACCGGCGCGCCGCTGGGCATCGACGCGCCCGGGTGATTGCCGGGTACGGACAGGTTGATCGGCAGCGTGTCGCCGCCGACCTTGAGTGCCAGGTGGGTGCTGGAGCCTTGATAAACCTTGTCGGTGAGTTGTGCGGGCATCACGTTGTAGCCGTCCCGGGTCGGGCACTCGCTGTGCAGCTCCATGTGCTCGGGGCGCACGGCCAGCACAATCGGTGCCGCACTCAGTGCGTTCGGCGCCTGGGCATGCAATACGCTGGTGCCGCAGCGGCCGCTGGCGTTCTGGCCGTTGCGGGTCAGGTTGTCCAGCGGGAACAGGTTCATCTTGCCCAGGAACTCGGCGACGAAACGGCTCTCGGGGCGGTTGTAGATGTTTTCCGGGGTGTCGACCTGGGTCAGCTTGCCGTGGTTGAAGATCGCGATGCGCGAGGACAGCGCCAACGCTTCGTTCTGGTCGTGGGTGACGAACACGAAACTGGTGCCGACCTGACGGTGGATGCGTTGCAGCTCGGTTTGCAGTTGTTCGCGCAGGTTCTTGTCCAGCGCCGACAGTGGTTCGTCGAGCAGCAGCAGTTCCGGCTCGAACACCAGCGCCCGGGCAATCGCCACGCGCTGCTGCTGACCACCGGACATCTCGGCGGGCTTCTTGTGCATGTGCGCACCGAGGCCGACCACTTCAAGGATGTGCTTGACCCGACGATTGCGTTCTTCAGCGGGGACTTTGCGGATGCGCAGCGGGTAGGCCACGTTGTCGGCCACGCTCATGTGCGGGAACAGCGCATAACCCTGGAACACCATGCCGTAGTTCCGCTTCTCGGCGGAGCGCCGGATGATGTCGACGCCTTGCTCCATCAGCTTGCCCGAGGTCGGGCTGAGGAAACCGGCCAGAATCATCAGCAAGGTGGTTTTGCCCGAGCCGGACGGACCCAGCAGGGTAAGAAATTCACCTTGGCGAACGTCGAGATCGACGTTATCCAGCGCCGCGAAACGGCCGTAATACTGGCTGATACCTTGAGCGCTGAGCTGGATCGCTGAACGGCTGGACACAATGAGGTTCCTCTTTTTATTGCCCATAAGACGTACGAGGACGGATGCGAATCCGAAATGGGCTTTGGGCTTATTATTGTTAAAAATATCGCTACATCAATGGAATTATTTTGCTCGTATTGGTTAGTTTTATTGAACAAATGGACCGGGGATTCCATGCAGCCCAGAGGCCCTGAAACAGAGCCTTCCCCTGTGGGAGCGGGCTTGCTCGCGAAGGCGGCGTCACATTCAACCTTTTTGGTGACTGACACACCGCTTTCGCGAGCAAGCTCGCTCCCACAGGGGAATGTGATGTGCTTTTACAGGGTGTCCTGCCAGGTCTGGCGGGATGACTGCAGCTGGGTCTTGACCCAGTTGCTGAAGGCCTGGACCACGGTGCGGTCCGCCTTCTGCGGGTCGGCGACCAGATAATAGCCACGGTGCAGGTCGATGCCGATGTCGAACGGGCGCACCAGCAAACCCTTGGATAACGCGTCACCGCTGATCAGGTTGTCACCGATGGCGATGCCCTGGCCGGCAATGCACGCGGACTGGGCGCAGTGCGCATCGGAGAACAGGATGCCGCTCGTCGCATTGACCCCGGAAGCCCCCGCGGCGGTCAGCCACACGCGCCAGTCGGAGTAGTCGGTCATGTGCAGCAAGGGGTAGCTGCTCAGTTCCTGCGGGCTTTTCAGACCACCCAAGGCGTTGATCAGGCGCGGGCTGCACACCGGGAAGAAGCGCAAAGCCACAATCTCTTCAACATTCATTTCCGGCCAGTCGCCAATCCCGTAGGCGATGAACAGGTCGACGTTGTGGTTGTTGGTGTCGTCGGGTGTGCGCGGGGAAACCAGTTGCAACTGCACTTGCGGGTACTGCCGTAAAAAAGCACCGATGTGGTGACACAACCAATAGGTGGCGAACCCCGGCGCGCAACTGACGCATAGCCGCCCGGAGATTTCCTGGTCGTCGACCAACTGCCCGGCGTCGAGCAGGTTCAAGAGAATCCCGTGCACTTCCCGCGCATAACGTTCGCCCTGATACGTCAGGCCGATGCCTCGGCCAATGCGCTCGGTCAGGGCGAAACCGACACACTCCTCGAGCTTGCTGATCTGGTGGCTGATGGCGCTGCGGGTCAGGTTCAGTTCACGGGCCGCGACCGACACGCTGCCCAGACGGGCAACCGCATCCAGCGCACGAAGGGCTGTCATCGAAGGAAAACGCATAAATCATCCCATTGAATGTTTGAAGACATGAGCCAGACCTGTGGCGAGGGAGCTTGCTCCCGCTCGACTGCGAAGCAGTCGCAAATGTATGCCGAGGTGAATCGGGTTTTAGGGCCGCTGCGCAGCCCAGCGGGAGCAAGCTCCCTCGCCACAAGGTTAGCGCTTGCTCTTCTGTATGGTGACGTAAATCGAACAGTCAGGCCAAAAAAAATCGATTGTTGTATCGGTTGATTCAACAATACTAGCCCCATTCGTCGTTGGGCCTCGCTGGCCCCTTATCCAAGAGGTGCTGCATGACCCGTTGTGCCGAGGCGCTCGTTCAGTTGCTGGAAGGCTATGGTGTTGAAACCGTCTTCGGCATTCCCGGCGTGCACACCGTCGAGTTGTATCGTGGCCTGCACGGCAGTCGCCTGAAGCACATCAGCCCGCGCCACGAGCAGGGCGCCGGGTTCATGGCCGACGGTTATGCCCGTGCCAGCGGCAAGCCCGGGGTGTGCTTCATCATCACCGGGCCGGGCATGACCAACATCATCACCGCCATGGGCCAGGCCTATGCCGACTCGGTGCCGATGCTGGTGATTTCCACCTGCAATCGTCGCGAACACCTGCGCCTGGGCCATGGCCACCTGCACGAAATGCCGGATCAGCGCGCGCTGGTCGCCGGGGTCTGCGCCTTCAGCCATACGCTGCAACACCCGTCGCAATTGCCGGAAGTGCTGGCACGGGCCTTTGCCTTGTTCGGCTGTACGCGGCCGCGTCCGGTGCACATCGAGATTCCGCTGGATGTGCTGGAAATGTCTGCCGACGGGCTGGACCTGCGCCCGCGTTCATTGCCGGCCGCGCCGGCCCCGGCGCTGGAAGCCATCGATGACGCCGTGGCCCTGATCAACAACGCCAAGCGTCCGTTGATTCTCGCCGGTGGCGGTGCGCGCCGGGCCAGTGAGGCCCTGACCGCACTCGCCGAACGCCTGCAGGCCCCCGTGGCGCTGACCACCAACGCCCGCGGTTTGCTGGCCCCTGAACATCCTTTGTTGCTCGACGGTGTGCAGTCCTCGGCCCATGGTCGCGAGCTGTTTGCCGAGGCCGACCTGGTGCTGGCCGTCGGCACCGAGCTGGGGGAAACCGACTACGACTTTTTCGGCCTTGGCCCTGTGCAGTTCAAGGCACCGCTGATTCGCCTGGACATCGATCCCATGCAAATACTCGGCGTACAAGCGGCCACGGTCGGCTTGCTGGGCGATGCCGGTCAAGGCTTGCTGTTGTTGCTCGATCGCCTGCCGCAGCGCCAGGCCGATCCAGCCTGGGCGGCTGAGCGAGTGGCCCAGGTTAACGCCCTCGAACACGCCGGCTGGAGCGCCAGACAATCCCGTATGCAAGCGCTGCTCGATACCCTGCGCGATCACTTGCCGCAGCCACTGATCGTCGGCGATTCGACCCAACCGGTGTACCAGGGCGCGCTCGGCTATCGGGCGCCAACCCCCAATAGCTGGTTCAACGCTGGCAGCGGCTACGGCACCCTCGGCTACGGTTTGCCCGCCGCCATCGGCGCCAAGCTGGCCCAACCCTTGCGCCCGGTGGTGGCGTTGGTCGGCGACGGTGGCTTGCAGTTTTCCAGCGCCGAACTGATCGCCGCCAAAGAGGCCGGCGTCGGCGTGATCCTGCTGCTGTGGAACAACAGCAGCTACGCCGAAATCCGCGACTACATGAACGCCAAGGCGGTGCCGTTGCTGGGGGTGGACATCCTCACGCCGGACTTCGCCGCCTTCGCGCAAAGCTGCCACGTCAGCCACCACCGGGCACGTGATCTGGGCGGTTTGCGCGAACTGCTGGGGCAACTCGGCAGTAGCGTTGAGCCGGTGATGATCGAGGTCGACGCTACAACCTTTCTGGCTGACTAAAACAACAACAATTTTTTCAGGTCGCCGACACGCACAACGTCGGCAGACCTTTCAATCTCCTGAACTCAAAGGTGGCTTACATGGCTGAGTCCGATAACTTTTCCTCTACCCATTCCGTGCAGGGGACCTACGCCGACCTGATCCTGGCCAACGGTCGCATCTACACTCAGGACCCGGCCAACCCGTGGGCCGAGGCCGTGGCCATCCGCGACGGCAAGTTGATCGCAGTCGCCAGCCTCGGCCAGATCGAGATGTTCAAGGGCCCGAACACCCGCGTGCACGACCTGCAAGGCGCATTCTGCATGCCGGGCCTGCACGACATGCACACGCACCCCGACCTCGCGTTGGCACCGCGCTACGCCGATGACCTCGACGTCGGCATCGAAGACCCGACCCCGGAGCAGTTGCGCGAAAGCATCCTCGCCTATGCCGACAGCCATCCCGGCGACGGCTGGATCTACGGCCAATACTGGGTGCGCTACACCTTCCGCGAGGCCGGCCTGACCCCGGGCCGCGAGTGGCTCGACAGCGTCATGCCGGACCGCCCGGTGGCACTGCTCGACCGCATGTGGGGCACCATGATGGTCAACTCCAAGGCCCTGGAGCTGGCCGGCATCGACCGCCACACGTCCGACCCGCGCAACGGTTATTTCGAGCGTGACGAGCTGAGCGGCGAACCCACCGGCCTGATGATCGACGGTGCCTACGCGATGATCCACGCCGCCATGCCACCGACACCGGTCAGCGTGCTGCGCCGTGCCTACCGCGATGGCGTGCACTTCCAGAGCTCGCGCGGCGTCACGGCGAGCAAATACGTGCACGTCTGCGAACAGCGATTGCAGGCCCTCAAGGAACTGGACGACAGCGGCGAACTGACGGTGCGCATCGAAGCGGCGATCAGTTGGCAGGACGACATCTTCCCGGTGCGTCGTCGCTGGGAACTGCTGGCCGGCGAACGTCACTACTACCGCAGCGCGCGCCTGAGCGCCAACGCGGTGAAGTTCCACTTCGACGGCACCGTGGAGCCGAAGTCTTCGTACCTGCTGACCCCGTGGCCGCAGGAATCGAGCTGGCGCGGCAAGCTCAACCTGACCCCGGAACACATCACCGACATGGTGGTGGACATGGACCGCAAGGGCATACGCGTGATCGCCCACTGCACCGGCGACGGCGCCTCCGACGTGTTCCTCGATGCCGTGGCCGAGGCCCGTCGTCGCAACGGTTTCAGCGGTGTGCGCCACCAGTGCGCCCACAGCACCCTGCTACACCCCGGCAACCTGCCGCGCTTCAAGGAGCTGAATGTCATCGCCGAGTTTTCTCCGGCCGCCTGGTACCCGACGCCGTTCGCCAGCGGCGCGCGTTCCGGCTACGGCCAGGAACGCCTCAAGCGCATCTACGATTTCAAAGGCGTGCTCGCCGCCGGCGGCACTGCGGTGATGGGCACCGACTGGCCGGTGGCGTCCATCGACCCGTGGCTGGCGCTGGAAACCATGATCACCCGGCAGAACCCGTGGAACGACGACCCGGCGTGCTTCGGCGACCCGATCAGCCTCGAGCAGGCGCTGACCGTGATCACCAGCAACGGCGCCGTGGCCATGGGCCTGGAACACAGCACCGGCAGCCTGCAAGTGGGCAAGTCGGCGGACCTGATCGTGATCGACCGCGACCTGTTCGCTGCACCGGCACGCAACTACATTCACAAGACCCAGGTGCTGCTGACCTTCGTTGAGGGGCAACTGGTCTACGACCGCCACTCAACGCTGGAAACCGTCGGCCTCAAAGCCGTCTGGCAGGGCGAACCACCGGTGCTGGAGGGCAAGGCAGAATGACTTCCCCACGTATCGCCGTAACCGTGGTGTCGGGCTTTCTCGGCGCCGGTAAAACCACTTTGCTCAACCGTATGGTGCGCCGTGCCGAAGGCAGTCGGCTGGCGGTGATCGTCAACGATTTCGGCGAGCTGAACATCGATGCGGCCATCGTTTCCGAAGTCACCGACGCGGTGTACAGCCTGCAAAACGGCTGCATCTGCTGCACGGTGCAGGAAGACCTGCTGGCGCAACTCGGCAGTCTGGCGCAGCTTGAACCAAGGTTGGAGCGCATCGTCATCGAGTGCAGCGGTGTGTCCGATCCGCAGCGTATCGTGCAGACCCTGGCTTATCCACAGCTGCGCAGCCAGATGCAACTGGACATGGTGATTACGGTGGTCGACGCCACCCGCCATCTGCAACTCGAGGGTGAATACGCGCGCCTGGCTCGGGCGCAGGTGGCCGCTGCTGACCTGCTGTTGCTGAACAAGACCGACCTGGTCGATGAGGCGCAGTTGCAGGCGTTGCGCGATGCACTGGGCGCCAGGACGCGTGTGCATGAAAGTGTGCAAGCCGAGTTGCCCGATGCGTTGTGGCTGGATACCGATCTGGACCTTGAGCCTCGGGCACAGAAACCGCTGACCCGGGTGTCCGATGGCGATCACGGCGAGATGTTCAGCAGCTGGTTGTGGCAGAGCAACGCGGCCCTCGACGTTGAGTGCTTGCGTGGCTGGTTGAGGGCGCTGCCCAGCGATGTATTCCGGGTCAAAGGCCTGGTGTTGCTGACGCCGGGCAGCACGGCGCACTGGCTGCAACATGTCGGCACCCGCAGTCAGTTTCTGCCGGCACTGGATGACGCTCATACCAACGCCACACGCCTGGTGTTCATCGCTCGCCGGGGTTTCGATGGCTGGGAGGCATTGGGGCAAGGGCTGGAGGATTGCACTGTGAAAGAGGTTGCCGGGGTATGACATCGACAGAGCAACGTCTGCGTGAAGAGTTGGCGGCCTGCTACCGCCTGATTGCGCACTTTCGCATGACCGATTTGATCTTCACCCACATCTCGGTGCGGATTCCGGGGCCGGAGCATCACTTTCTGATCAATCCCTACGGGCTGATGTTCGACGAAATCACCGCGTCCAACCTGGTGAAAATCGACCTCGATGGTCACGCAGTGGAGCCATCGCCGTACCCGGTCAACCCGGCGGGTTTCGTGATTCACAGTGCGATCCACGGTGCTCGGGAAGACGCGCAATGCGTGCTGCATACCCACACCAAATCCGGGTGTGCGGTGGCGGCGTTGAAGTGCGGGTTGTTGCCGGTCAATCAGATTTCCATGGAGTTCTATGGTCGTGTCGCTTATCACGATTATGAAGGCGTGGCGCTGGACCTGAGCGAGCAGCAACGGCTGGTGGCGGACATGGGTGACAAGCCGGTGATGATGTTGCGCAACCATGGCTTGCTGACGGTGGGCGAGACGGTTGGGCAGGCGTTCATGCGCATGTATTACCTGGAAAAGGCCTGCGACATTCAGTTGGCGGCGCAAGCTGCCGGTGAACTGGTGTTGCCGTCGGCGGAGGTTTGCGCGCACACCGAGCGGCAGTTCAATGATCCGGGGCGTCCGTTGGATGAGGGGGAGTTGAGTGATCCGGATGCGATGCAATTGGCTTGGGCGGCGTTGTTGCGGATGCTGGAGCGCATTGCACCGGACTATCGGGGCTGATCCGGATTTTATGTTGTTTGAGCTGGCCTCTTCGCGAGCAAGCCCGCTCCCACAGGGGAATGCATTCCAAATGTGGGAGCGGGCTTGCTCGCGAAACAGGCGCTGCGGTCTGTCAGGCCTGCCTCGGTGTATTGAGGTTCATCGACCGCACCGCCAGCGCCGACGCTGTCTCTTCATCGATCGGCAACGAAAACCGAAAGGTCGCCCCCCGTCCCGGCACATCGACCAATTGAATCTCGCGCCCATGCAATTGCAGGATGCGATGCACAATCCGCAGCCCCAACCCGCCATCGCGCCGTGCGCCGCCGATATTGAACGGGCGCAGAAACAAACCTTCGCGCAGTTCCGGGGCGATGCCGGGGCCGGTATCACTGACCGTGACTTCGATGTACGACCCTTGCGGGCGCAGGCCCAGTTCGACCTCGCCACCCGGCGGGGTATGGCGCAGGGCATTGTCGAACAGGTTGGTCAGCACCCGCTCGATCAACCCGAGATCCGCACAGGCAGCCGAGGCGTTTGGCGCGAACGAGGCCTTGAGTTCGACCTGGCGCGCCTCGGCGGTGAGTTCGAATTTCTGGAAGATGTCCTGGGCCAGGTCGGTCAGGGAAAAGCGCTCCAGCACCGGCTGCACGAAGCCGTGCTCCAGCCGCACCAGTTCCAGCAGCGACTGCGCCAGACCACCGACCTTGCGGCTCTGGTCCAGGGCGATGCCGAGGTAGCGACGGCGGTCGGCAGGGGACAGCGTGGCGTCCTTGAGCGACAGGGTTTCCAGATAGCCGTGCAGCGAGGCCAGCGGCGTGCGCAAGTCGTGGGAGATGTTCGCCACCAGTTCGCGGCGCTCCTGGTCCTGGCGGGTCAACGAACGCCATTGCTCGCCCAGGCGGGCCTGCATCTGCCGGAACGCGGCATCGAGCACGGCGATTTCATCGTGGCTGGCGGCTTTTTCCACCGCGACGGGCAGGGGCGCTGTGACCGGTACGCCATCAATGTCGAACTGGCTCACGGTTTCGGTCAAGCGGCGCAACGGCCGGGTGATCAGGGCAAACGCGGTGAGACCGGCAATCAGGCACAGCAATGCCACCAGTCCGATGGACAGCAGCGCTGTGTTGAGCGCCGCGCTGGTTGCACCGCGTTCGGCCAGGCGGTCGTGATCCTCACCGAGCAGCACCACGTAGAGATAACCCACCGGCTTGCCGTCCACCTTCAGCGGTGCTGCGCTGAACACCTTGCGCGCATCGACGCTGCGCGGGTCGTCGCCGGGAATCGGCAGCGGATCGCCCCGCAGCAGGCGCTGGATCGGCGCGAGGTCGACCCGCTCCCGACGGATCCGGCCCTCGGGCGCGGCACTGCCGACAATCTTGCCCTCGGTGTCGAGCAGGTACACCTCGACACTGGGGTTGACCTGCATCAGCTTGCTGAACAAATCGCGCACGGCGTTGGGCATCAGGCCCTGGGTGTCCATCAGCACCGTGTCGCTGGCGATGTGCTGCGCCAGGTCGCGGGACAAGCCTTGCACCACTTCCTGTTCATGCATCTGGTTGGAGCGCACCTGCATCCACGCCGACGTGCCGCAGCACACCAGCAGCAGCACGGCGAACACCAGGGACAGGCGTTGCGTCAGGGTCAGCCTCATGGCTGCGGCTCCTCCCCGGTGGCGAATTTGTAGCCGCGGCCCCACACAGTGAGGATGCGTACGGGCTGCGCCGGATCGGCCTCGATCTTGGCGCGCAGGCGGTTGATGTGGGTGTTGACCGTGTGCTCGTAGCCTTCGTGGCTGTAGCCCCACACGGCGTTGAGCAGGTCCATGCGCGAAAACACCTTGCCGGGCTGGCGGGCGAAGAAATACAGCAAGTCGAATTCCCGGGGCGTGAGATCCAGGCGTCGGCCGTCGAGGGCCACCTCGCGGGTGATCGGGTCGATCGCCAGGCCGTCGGTGAGCAGGCTGCCGGCGTCCATCTTCAGGTTGCGCGCCATGGCATCGACCCGGCGCAGCAGCGCCTTGACCCGGGCCACCAGCTCGAGCATGGAAAAGGGCTTGGCCAGGTAGTCGTCGGCACCCAGTTCGAGGCCGAGAATCCGGTGCACTTCGCTGGAGCGCGCGCTGGTGATGATGATCGGCGTGTAGCGCGCCATGGCCCGGGCGCGGCGGCAGATTTCCAGGCCGTCGACACCGGGCAGCATCAGGTCGAGGACCAGTGCGTCCCAGTTGCCCTGTTGCAGCAGGCGCATGCCTTCATCGCCATCGGCGCTGTGCACCACCTCGAACTGCTCATCGCGAAGGTGCAGGCAGATCAGGTCGGCGATGTGCTGGTCGTCCTCGACCACGAGGACGCGTTTGGTCTGTTCCATCCAGGTCAATCCTTCGGTGCAATGAGCGCATGCCATTCGGCTTATGTTCAAAAAACCTGTGGGAGCGGGCTTGCTCGCGAAAGCGTCAGGTCAGCCAGTATCACCATCGACTGACACTCCGTCTTCGCGAGCAAGCCCGCTCCCACAGCAATAGCAGTGTTCAAGGTTGGCATACCCATTGTGCGGGTTTTTCGGGGCCCGAGTTATCACGAATTGTTTAACTTCCCGTGAGGATTTGGCGATCACCCAAAGCCTAGGCTGTGTTGCATGAAACACCCCTGGATTTTTGGAGACGAGCATGTTTTCACGACGGAAATTTCTTCTAGCGAGCAGCGGACTGGGCGTTGCAGCCCTGGCAATCGGCCTGTTGCCGAAGTTTTCCACAGGCTCGGCCTTGATCAGTGAGGCCAGCGCAGCGGAAACATTCGAAGTGACCCACAGCGACAGTGAATGGCACGCGATCCTCAGTGACGAGCAGTACGACATCCTGCGCGAGGAGGGCACCGAACGGGCCTACAGCAGCCCGCTGAACAACGAGCACCGTGACGGTACCTTCGCCTGTGCCGGTTGCGGCCTGCCGCTGTTTTCCTCGGCCACCAAGTTCGACAGCCGTACCGGTTGGCCGAGTTTCTGGGCACCCCTGGACAAGGCCGTGGCCACCCGCCAGGACCGTGCGTTCGGCATGGTCCGCGAAGAGGTGCACTGCCGGCGCTGTGGCGGGCATCTGGGCCATGTCTTCGATGACGGCCCGAAACCCACCGGCCTGCGCTACTGCATGAACGGCCTGGCGATGAAATTCGTGCCCCGAACCGTCTGATTTTGACTGCCTGCCCCCTTGGATCATTCAGGAGTTCCTTACATGAAAAACCAGTTCCCCTGGCGCCGTACGCTGTTGGCATTGGCCACCGTTGGCGTTATCGGGTCATGCTCGGCGTTCTCTCTCAGTGGTGCTGAAGAAGCCGTCGTCATTCCACCGCCGGCCCTCGACGAAACCACCCAGGCCCGCAGCGAAACCGCGGTGTTCGCCGGCGGTTGTTTCTGGGGCGTGCAAGGGGTGTTTCAGCACGTCAAAGGTGTGAAAAACGCCGTCTCCGGTTACGCGGGCGGGGCGGCCGATACCGCGCAATACGAGCGCGTCAGCGACGGCAATACCGGCCATGCGGAGTCGGTCGAAGTCACTTTCGATCCTGCTCAGGTCAGCTACGGCACCTTGCTGCAAATCTACTTCTCGGTGGCGCACAACCCGACCGAACTCAATCGCCAGGGACCGGACACCGGCACCCAGTATCGTTCGGCGATTTTTACCAGGAGCAGCGAACAGCAACGAGTCGCCCAGGCCTACATCGCCCAGCTCGACGCCGCCAAGTCGTTCAACAAACCGATCGTGACCCGGCTGGAAAGCTACAACGGCTTCTACCCGGCGGAGGAGGAACATCAGGACTTTCTCACCGAACATCCGACCTATCCCTACATCGTGATCAACGATCTACCGAAAGTGGCGCAGCTCAAGCAGCTGTACCCGGATCGCTATCAGGAGCAACCGGTGCTGGTGAAGGCGGGGAGGTAAGGGGTTATCCCGAGATCACGTTCTTGCCGGCGATTTTCGAGCGGTACAGCGCCTGATCGGCTCGTGCCATCAGGCCAGTCTGCTGTTCTTCCTCAAAGCGCTGGACCACGCCGAAACTCATGGTCACCTGAAAGTCTCCCACGGGCAGCAAGTCCGCAAGGCCGTGGCGGATCTTCTCGGCGAGGGTCCGGGCTTCGGCCAACGGGGTGTTGGGCAGCGTCATGATGAATTCGTCGCCGCCCCAACGGGCCAGCAGGTCGCCCTCGCGCACGAAGCGTTTGACGATCTCGACCACATGCACCAGCGCAGCATCGCCCAAGGCATGGCCGTAGTGATCGTTGATGGTCTTGAAGTCGTCGATGTCCATGGCGATCAAGGACAGGGGTTCACGAAAGCGCTGGGCACGGTCGCAGGCCTGGGGCAGGACCTGTTCGAGTCGATAGCGATTGGCAACGGCGGTCAGCGCATCGGTTTGCGCCAGCTTGCGGTTTTCTTCGAGCTGCAGCTGCAATTGATGATTGACCCGTGACAACTCCTGAGTGCGTTCTTCGATCAACGCCTCCAGGGAGTGATTGCGTCGTTCGAGCGCCTCGAACAGTCGGCGCTTGTCTTCAATGCTGCGGTGCGCGCCAATCATCCGCGCTACCGAACCATCGGCATTGCGCGCCAGGATGTGGCCGCGGTCTTCTATCCACAGGTAGCTGCCGTCCTGCATGCGGCAGCGATATTCGGCCTGATAACCGCTGGCACGCTGGCTCAGGTAGTCGTCAAACAGGGCCATGACGCGTGGGTAGTCATCGGGATGGATGACGTTTTCCCAAGTCAGCACGTTGTTGTCCAGAGTATGAGGCGTATAGCCGAGCATCTCGTACCAGCGCGCCGTGCGGTAGACGAAGCCGGTGTTGGCGTTCCAGTCCCAAATGCCGTCGCTGACCAGCTCGAGAATGGTGTGCAGCATGCCGTCGCTCATGTCTTCGACATTGAACTTCAACGGTTCGATATTCGACGCTTCGCCCATCTGAGCTCTCCTTGCCAGTGACTCGCCTGTCAGCAGATTAGTGCATGGCCTGTTCGGCCGACTAGTGCTTGCCCCACATCTGTACGGCGAATTCGACGAAGCGTCGCAGTTTCGGCAAGCGGTGGCGATCCTGGGCATAGACCAGGTGCATCGGCCGGCTGGGCGGGCGGTAATCCGGCATCAAGGCCAACAGTTTGCCCTCCTTGAGGTCCTGCTCGACCAGGGCGTCGGGCATCATCACGATGCCCATGCCGGTCCGCGCCGCCTGATGCAAACCGGCCGAACTGTTGATCAGCATCGGCCCGCTGACCCCCACGCTGACTTCGCCCTCGGGCCCGGCCAGGCGCCATTCCTTTTGCACCGATTGCCAGTCATCCCCGGCCGGATAGGCAAAGGACAGGCAGTCGTGGTGTCGCAGGTCTTCAGGCGTTTGCGGTGTGCCGCGACGGGCCAGATAGTCCGGTGACGCGCACATGGTCAGGGTGTAGTCGATCAGCGGGCGGGCGATCAGGTTGGAGGGCTCCAGCGCGCCGAGGCGAAAGGCTACGTCCAGTCCGTTTTCCAGCAGATCGGGGCGCCGGTTGGTCAGTACCACGTCGAGTTTCACCCGCGGGTTTTGCCGGCTGAACTCACTCAGTGCCGGTGCCAGGCGTTCGGTGCCGAAGGTCAGGGGTGCGGTGATGCGCAGCGTCCCGCTCGGTTCGTCGAGGGCCTGCTCGGCCAGACGCTCGGAATCGGCCACCAGCCCCAGCACTTCCAGGCAACGCTGGTAATACGCGACACCGAACTCGGTCAGCCGCTGACGCCGCGTCGTGCGGTTGAGCAGGCGCACACCCAGCCGCTGCTCCAGGGCCTTGAGGTGGTTGCCGACCATGGTCGTGGACATATCGCACTGCAAAGCGGCGGCGGTCATGCTGCCGGTCTCCACCACTTTCACGTAGACGCTCATTGCCTGGAACAGATCCATTATCAAGCCCAGCTTATAAATGATTGAAGTTTTACAGCGTTTATCCAGCTCAGGTGGCTAACCATACTGCAAAAACACCGACCCTTGCTGGAGCTTGACGTCATGACCGCCGCCTGCCTGATGAGCACTTACCAACCCTTGGCCCTGAGTTTCGACAAGGGCCTGGGCACTCGCCTGTGGGATCAGGCCGGGCGCGAATACCTGGATGCAGTCGCCGGTGTGGCGGTGACCAACGTCGGCCACTCCCACCCGAAAATCGTCGCCGCCATCGTTGAGCAGGCAGGGTTACTGCTGCACACGTCGAACCTCTACAGCATCGACTGGCAACAACGGCTGGCGCAGAAACTGACGCGGCTGGCGGGCATGGACCGGGCGTTTTTCAACAACTCCGGGGCCGAAGCCAACGAAACCGCACTGAAAATCGCCCGGCTGCATGGCTGGCACAAAGGTATCGAACAGCCGCTGGTGGTGGTCATGGAGAACGCGTTCCATGGCCGCACCCTCGGCACCTTGTCGGCCAGCGACGGCCCGGCGGTGCGCCTGGGGTTCAATCAGCTGCCGGGGGATTTCGTCAAAGTGCCGTTCGGCGACCTCGATGCGCTGGACAAGGTGCAACAGGCTTACGGTTCGCGGATCGTGGCGGTACTGATGGAACCGATCCAGGGCGAAAGCGGCGTGCAACTGGCGCCACCGGGTTATCTCAAGGCCGTGCGCGAACTGTGCAATCGGCGCTCGTGGCTGTTGATGCTCGATGAAATCCAGACCGGCATCGGCCGCACCGGCCAGTGGTTTGCGTTCCAGCACGAAGGCATCGTTCCGGACGTCATGACCCTGGCCAAAGGCCTGGGCAACGGCGTGCCCATCGGCGCTTGCCTGGCCCGTGGCAAGGCGGCCGAACTGTTCACGCCGGGCAGCCACGGCAGCACCTTCGGCGGTAATCCGTTGGCCTGCCGGGTCGGTTGCACCGTGCTGGATATCGTTGAGGAACAAGGGCTGCTGGAAAACGCACGGCTCCAGGGCGCGCGCCTGCTCGACAGATTGCGCACCGAGTTGGCGGGCAACCCGAACGTCATGGCGATCCGTGGTCAGGGGCTGATGATCGGCATCGAACTCAAGCAACCGATCCGCGACCTGAGCCTGATCGCTGCGCGGGATCATGGCTTGCTGATCAATGTCACGCGGGGGAAAACCATTCGCCTGCTACCGCCGCTGACGCTTGATGAGCGGGAGGTGGAGATGATTGTCAGGGGGGTGAGTGGTGTGGTGAAGGAGGATTGACACACCTGCGTGTGTAGGAGCTGCCGAAGGCTGCGATCTTTTTGTTTTGATCTGTGGCGGAGCTGCGACAGCAGAATCAAGATCAAAAGATCGCAGCCTTCGGCAGCTCCTACGGGGGCGTTATTTGTGTAGCGAAGTCCGCGATTTCAGCCCGATCATGCAGGTGGATCTTCGAGCCATCAAAATCTTCGAACAACCGCTGATGCGCAGCAAATCCACTTGAGTCATCACGCTTGCGGTAGCTGCCAGCCCACTCCAGCAATGCCACCAACCGTTCGTCATCCTGTGTTTCCCGTTGGTGAATGTTGGCCACGCATTCCTCGTCGCCGATGCTCAGCCAGATCAACGCCGTGGCGCGATGGAGGATTTCGCTGGCGATCCAGCCGTAAACTCCTTCGATTACCCAGCGCTGCTCGTCGGCCGCGATCCGTGCCATGGCCAATGCTTCCGCGCGGGGGCGGGGGATGCTGTGTTCGTCGGACAGCCAGTGAATCCGGTCGAGATCGGTCCAGGGCTCACGCAATTGCTCGGCCAGCCGCTGTGCCAGCCAGCTCTTGCCGGAGCCGGAGTTGCCGATGATCAGGGTGCGGGTGAGGTTCATGCCGAGTTGCCTCTACCTATGTGCCTGACGAGGATCACTGTGGGAGCGAGCTTGCTCGCGATGACGGACTCAAAGCCAACATCGATGTCGACTGATACGCCGCCATCGCGAGCAAGCTCGCTCCCACAGGGGTTATACCTTTAGTACTCACCCTCCGGCGCAACCATTCGTGTCTTTGGTGAGCCATTGGCGTTGTGTTGAAAAATGTCCTGCGGCTGACCCTTTTCATTAAAGAACACCTGCCCGATCCCCGCCGAGTTCCACAGCCGCTCTCCGGCTTCGGCGTGTTCCGGGACATGCGGCACGATGCGCATGCGTCGACGTTTGGTCAGCCAGTTCAGTGGCGAGCGTGGTGAGTACAGCCAGCGGTTGAGGCGGTCGAACCACTCGAGCAGGGTGGGGGGAAATTCATTCTTGATGCCGCTGCTGGTGATCTGCCAGATGCGTGGCCCGGCCTTGCGGTGGCGGATCAGCACTTCATAGACGAAGGAGTAGTGCACATCGCCCGACAGCACCACGTAGTTACCCGGCGTGCGCGAGTGGCGGAAAATGTTCAGGATCACCTGGGCTGCGCCGCGATGGGCCATCCAGTTTTCCGCGTCCACCAGCAGTGGATAACCGCACCAACTGAAGACCCGCTGCACGGTTTCAATCAGTTTGACGCCGAAGATCGGCGCCGGTGAAACGATGATCGCGCTCGGGTGGTCCAGCAGTTCCTGTTGCAGTTCGCTCAGGGCTTCCCAGTCGAGCAGGCCGGAGGGCTGCTTGAGATTCATTTCGCTGCGCCAGCGCCGGGTGCGGGTGTCGATCACGACCATGGCCGGGGTGGTCGGCAGTACGTAATGCCAGTGCTGGAATTTCAGCAGATCATTGATCAAGTCGTCCTGGACCGCGCTATCGAGGTAGCGGTCATCGCCACTGGCGCTCAACGCGACGGCCTTCTCCAGTACGGCAGCGAAGGCATCCGGGTTGTTGCCCCAGCCCTGGCACAGCATGTACGCCAGCAGCGCGTTGCCGATGATGCGCCGGGAGAACGGATGGCCGTAGGCCGTTTCCTCCCATTGGGCGGACAGGTTCCAGTCATCGGTGATGTCGTGGTCGTCGAAAATCATCAGCGTCGGCAAATGCGCCAAGGCCCGCGCGACGTTGCCAAGGCCGGCCGTGAAGGCATCGATGCGCGTCTGTTCCAGGGCGTAGCGCTTGAGCCGTTCCGGCGTCAGCGTCGGTGCCTGGGGCGCAATCAGGGTCCAGGGCACTGGGGACCAGACCAGCAAGTACATGGCCATGACTTCGGCGAAGGTCACCAGGTGATTGTCGGCACTGCTGCTGGTGAAGATCGGCTTGCGTGCGCCACCGAAGAAACGCTCGCGCAGGGTTTCATTGCTTTGCAGCGCCGGCAGCAGGTCCGCACGGTGGTAGTAACTGGCCGGATGCTCGTAGAGCCTGGCGCTGTCGCTGACCACAGCGCCTTCGAGGTGCTCGCCGAACAGGCCCAGGCGCTCGATCAAGGCGTGAATCGCCCGCAGCATCGGCCCCGCGACATCGTCGGCATAGACCTGATCGCCGGTCATCATCAGCAGTGCCGGGCGGTCCTCGGCTGCATGCTCCTGCGCCAGCAACCGGTCGACGCAGAGCAAGCCGTCTGCCGCCGGATGATGGGGTTTGCGGCAAGAGCCATGCAGCAGTTGATCGATGCGCTCACGCACAACCAGGTTCGGTCGCAGCGCCTGGCCATACAACAGATGCGGCGCCCAATCCGCGATTCCCCCCGTACCGCCGTCTATCAACAAGTCATATTCAATCTGCGTATCGAAGGGCTGGGCGCTGTTCAGCGACACATCGATCAGATGGACAAAGGCATGGGTGCCTATCGGGATGATCGTGCACTGCCCGCTGTTCAAGGCAATGTCGCCGACACCCTCCAGGCGCAAGGTCAGCGACAGCGCCCGGGACCCGACCAGCCAAAGCACCAGGCGCGTCGACTCAAGACGCCGCAGCAACGGCCCGACGAGGACGGGGGGCAATGCGGTTTGCGGGGCAGGCGATAGCAAGGATACGGACTTCCGGGGTCAAGGCGCTTGGCGCGGAGGGTGGGGATGATAACCCAAGTGGTTGCTGTTGCCTGTTACCTGTTGCGCGCCGTTTATTGTAGGGACTCTGTATATCAAGGTTGTATTGAATATGTCTTAAATGAGTGAAAGAAGGAGGCGAGGTTTTATATGATGAGCGAAAATTGATAGTTAATATCTGTGTTGTGTCGTAGGTTCAAAGTTGTTTATTTGTTTGGCTGGAATTGAGTCGGGCTTTCGGATTGATATGTGATGTGTATGCTTATAATTGTTTTTGGGGGGTGAAATGATTTGTTTGAATGCTATGGTGTCGAGAATTACAGCGGCGGTCACTAATGAAAAAGTGCATAATAGTGATATGAAATCATTGGCGAAAAATATTGAACTTGTACACCAAGGCGTCTCGGAGTTTGTGGAGAAGAGAGGAGGTTCAGGGTGGGATCCGCATATACAAAAAAAATTGGACTTTGAGTTCGAAACCTTGAAAGATCAGTTAGAGTGCGCGTCGGGGGAAATCAACCATTTAAATTATAAGCTGAGATCTAGCAGTTATAATCACAATGAGTTGAAAGGGCAGAGGTTGGAGTCGTTGGCAGCAAAGGTGACGGACGCCCGCAGCAAGCTGGAGGGTGATATTGAGGCTAAGAAGCAAAACGATATAAATATGGTAGATAAGGTTTTCAATGACGCGTTATTCGGGGAAAGTGCAGGTGAGGAATAGAGGTTGGGTAGATTTAACTCGACAAGACTAGAAGGTTGGAAGAAAGCAGAATAAATTAACTAGTTGCGTGGATACTTGGTGGTCGTTAGTGCGGCCACCTGGTTTCCGTTGCTGCAATATTTTTGATTGGCGTATTATTGAAATTTGGTCATTTTGCGAAAGAGATGTATACAGAGTGACTGTGTCGATTGCAGTTGAGGTTCTTGGCTGCGCCTCGCATGGAATAAGTGGAGGGTAGAGCGTACGGTGTTGCAGAGTGCGGGGTGCGTGTTGATTGCCAGGCATATACAATAAAGAAATACAGGGTGCAGTGAATTATCTCGCAGAATTTTGACCTTCAAAAGTCACCATCGGAGAAGAAAAAACATGAAAAAAATCATCCTGCCGGCACTGGCCATTCTGCTATTCACCCAATCCCCAGCCCACGCCATCAACGACAAATACCGCAAACAACTCGAAGCCTCCGGTTGCACCCAGGTCAGCGAGCTGGAGGGCTGCGACATCCACAAAACCAGGGCGGAAAATGCCAAGGCCGGGTTCAGCAACCCGCAGGCCCCGGCCGCTACCGACAGCACAACCAGCCCACCCCCCTATGCCGGCCAGTGGGTCGCCAAAAGTGACGCTGGCACGACCGTCGCCACCATTCGTATCGACGCCAAAGAAAACGTCTGGGTCAATGGCGAACGGGTCAAGGCCAAGCGCACCGACGGTACGCTGCAATTCCATCAAGGCAAGCTCACTTTCACCATTCAGGGCGACCGACGGTTGATCAACGAAGACTACTGGAGCGACAGCGACGCCGGGACCAGAGGGCCGATCCAGGTCGAGTAGCTTCGGGGCGAAGGAGGGGGCGTCAGGCCTGTCACGAAATGAAAAGCCATTGTCGTCTGATGAGAAGCATCGCGGCAGGTGGCAACTTACAGTCCAATCAGCGCAATTCGATGCAACACGCCCATATTGCAGATTGGAGAATAAGAAAAATGGCCAAAGCCGTACGCTTTTATGAAACCGGTGGTCCCGAAGTTCTACGTTACGAGGACGTCGAAGTCGGCGAACCCGGTCCAGGCCAGGTTCGTCTCCGTCATGTGGCGGTTGGCTTGAACTACGCCGACACCTATTTCCGTAATGGTACCTATCCGATTCCTATGCCCAATGGCATGGGCGTCGAGGCTTCCGGCGTGGTCCAGGCCGTTGGTGAAGGGGTCACCAACGTCGAAGTCGGTGACCGCGTCACCTACACCGGTTTTCTCAATACCCTTGGCGCCTACAGCACCGAGCGCCTGATCCCGGCCGCGCCGCTGATCAAGCTGCCGGAAACCATCAGCTTCGAAACCGCCGCCGCCATGACCATGCGCGGCCTGACGTCTTCGTACCTGATGCGCCGCATCTACGACTTCAAGGCTGGCGACAGCATCCTGCTGCACGCCGCTGCCGGCGGTGTCGGCCTGATCGTTTCGCAGTGGGCCAAGTTGCTGGGCCTGAACGTGATCGGCACGGTGTCGACCGAGCAAAAGGCGGAAATCGCCCGGGCTCACGGTTGTGACCATACAATCAATTACAGCCATGAAGACGTCGCCGCTCGCGTTCGCGAACTGACCGACGGCGTGGGCGTCAACGTGGTGTTCGACAGTGTTGGCAAGAACACCTTCATGGGTTCGCTGGACTCGTTGAAACCCCGTGGCCTGATGGTCTGCGTGGGTACCGCATCCGGTCCGATCCCGGCGTTCGACCCGGTGATGCTGGCGATGAAAGGTTCGCTGTACCTGACCCGTCCTGCCCTGGCCAACTACATCAGCGACCCGGCGGAAAAAGCCGCCCTGGCCGGCGAGTTGTTCGACCACGTTGGCAGCGGCCGGATCAAGATCGAGATCAACCAGCACTACGCCTTGCAGGACGCAGTGCAGGCCCATCGCGACCTTGAATCGCGCAAGACGACCGGCTCTTCGATTTTCGTCGTTTAAGGAGCGGCCAGCCATGAAAGTCGAACAATTGACCTGCAGCATTGGCGCCGAACTGATCGGCGTCAACCTGGCCGACGCGGTGCATGACGACGGTCTGTTTGCCGAGATTCGCGCCCAGTTGCTCAAGCACCGCGTGGTGTTCCTGCGCGATCAGGACATCACCCGCGCAGAGCACGTGGCCTTCGCCCGACGCTTCGGCGAGCTGGAAGATCATCCGGTGGCCGGCAGTGATCCGGATCATCCGGGACTGGTGCGGATCTACAAGAATCCGGACCAGCCGATGGACCGCTATGAAAACGCCTGGCACACCGATGCCACCTGGCGCGAAGCACCGCCGATGGGCTGCGTGCTGCGTTGCGTGGAATGCCCGCCAGTGGGCGGCGACACCATGTGGACCAACATGGTCCAGGCCTATGCGAACTTGCCGGAAGAGGTAAAGGTCAAGATCGCCGACCTGCGTGCCCGCCACAGCATCGAAGCGAGCTTCGGTGCGGCGATGCCGATTGAAAAACGCCTGGCGCTCAAGGCGATGTACCCGGACGCCGAGCACCCGGTGGTGCGCACCCATCCGGAAACCGGCGAGAAGGTGCTGTTCGTCAACGCCTTCACCACCCACTTCAGCAACTACCACACCCCTGAGCGGGTGCGCTTCGGCCAGGACGCCAACCCCGGCGCCGGCGAGTTGCTGCGCTACCTGATCAGTCAGGCGTACATCCCCGAGTATCAGGTGCGCTGGCGCTGGAAGCCGAACAGCATCGCCATCTGGGACAACCGCAGTACCCAGCATTACGCCGTCATGGATTACCCGCCCTGCCATCGCAAGATGGAACGTGCCGGGATCATCGGCGACAAGACGTTCTGATCGAACGCCACCTGCATTCGCACTCGTAAACACGCTTACCCGGCACGACCCCGGGTGGGCGGGACAATCATAAGAACTGGCATAAGAACTGGAGTAGACCATGCAATTCTTCGACGACTCGCTGCACCCGGAAAACATGGAAAAGGTAGTCATCACCGTGGCCCCGTACGGCCCGGAATGGATGCCGGAAGACTTCCCGGAAGACATCCCGCTGACCATGGACGAGCAAGTCCAGAAAGCGGTCGAATGCTATGAAGCCGGTGCCACGGTGCTGCACTTGCACGTGCGTGAACTGGACGGCAAGGGCTCCAAGCGCCTGTCGAAATTCAACGAGCTGATCGCCGGTGTGCGTGAAGCCGTGCCGGACATGATCATCCAGGTCGGCGGTTCGATTTCCTTCGCCCCGGAAAGCGATGGCGAAGCGGCCAAGTGGCTGTCCGACGACACCCGCCACATGCTGGCCGAGCTGACCCCCAAGCCGGATCAGGTCACCGTGGCGATCAACACCACCCAGATGAACATCATGGAGCTGCTGTATCCGGAATACCTGGAAGGCACTTCCCTGGCCAATCCGCTGACCCAGGCCGCCTACAGTGAAATGACCGTACCGGCCGGCCCTGCATGGGTTGCCGAGCACCTCAAGCGCCTGATGGACAACGGCATCCAGCCGCACTTCCAGTTGACCGGCATGCACGCCATGGAAACCCTCGAGCGCCTGGTGCGCAGGGGCATCTACAAGGGCCCGCTGAACCTGACCTGGATCGGCATCGGCGGCGGCTTCGACGGCCCGAACCCGTTCAACTTCTTCAACTTCATCCACCGCGCGCCGGACGGTTGCACCCTGACCTCCGAATCGCTGCTCAAGAACGTCATGCCGTTCAACACCATGTCGATGGCCATGGGCATGCACCCGCGCGTGGGCAATGAAGACACTATCATTGATCACAAGGGCGATCGTTTCGGCTCGGTGGCGCAGATCCAGCAAACCGTGCGCATCGCCCACGAACTGGGCCGCGAAATCGCCACCGGCAAAGAAGCCCGCGAGATCTACCGCATCGGTGTGCAGTACGAAACCATTGAAGAAACCCTGTTGGCCAACGGCATGGCCCCCAACCGCAAGGCTGGGCAAAAAGGTGTACCGCAACGCGGTTGACCGAGGGTCGGGACGAGAGGCCGTGACCTCTCGTCCGCCTGACCGTTACACGCTTGATAACAAAAATAAAACAAAGCTCTTGAGGAGGCTGCATGGCCTTTCACCCAATAGCCGCTGACGATGACGACTCCAGCGGAGTCGGCATTGCGCGCCAATATGCCTGGATCGTCTTTGCCTTGACGTTCGGCCTGTTGATTTCCGATTACATGTCGCGTCAGGTACTGAACGCGGTATTCCCCCTGCTCAAGACTGAGTGGGCGTTGAGCGACGGACAGCTGGGTCTGCTCAGCGGCATCGTTGCCCTGATGGTCGGCCTGCTGACGTTTCCCCTGTCGTTGATGGCCGACCGCTTCGGCCGGGTCAAGAGCCTGGCGCTGATGGCGTTCCTGTGGAGCGTGGCGACCCTGGGTTGCGCGTTGGCGCAGGACTACCAGCAGATGTTCATCGCACGGTTCATGGTCGGTGTCGGCGAAGCCGCCTACGGCAGCGTGGGCATCGCGGTGGTGATTTCGGTGTTCCCCAAACACATGCGGGCCACCCTGGCCAGTGCCTTCATGGCGGGCGGGATGTTCGGTTCGGTGTTGGGCATGGCGTTGGGTGGTGCGATTGCCGCCAAGCTGGGCTGGCGCTGGTCGTTCGCCGGCATGTCATTGTTTGGCCTGGTGCTGGCGTTGATTTATCCGCTCATCGTCAAGGAGGCGCGCATTGCGCCACAACGTGCCGCGCAGATTGCGAACAAGACGGCTGCCGCGGTCAAGCGTCCGCTGCGCACGCTGTGGTCCAGCCGTTCGGTGGTGTCGACCTATATCGCCAGCGGCTTGCAGTTGTTCGTCGGCGGCACGGTGATGGTGTGGATTCCCAGCTACCTCAATCGCTACTACGACATGCCCACCGACAAGGCCGGCGGCATGGCGGCGATCATCGTGTTGTGCAGCGGTGCGGGCATGATCCTGTGCGGCATGCTCAGCGATCGCCTGTGTCGCAACTCGCCGGAGCGCAAGGTCAGCCTGGCCATCGGCTTCTGCCTGGGCAGTTGCCTGCTGTTGTCGGCGGCGTTTGCCTTGCCGGCAGGGCCAGTGCAACTGCTGCTGATCTGCCTGGGCATGGCGATTGCCACCGGCACCACCGGCCCCGCCGGTGCGATGGTTGCCAACCTGACCCATTACTCGGTGCACGGTACGGCGTTCGCCACGCTGACCCTGGCCAACAACATGCTGGGGCTGGCACCGGGACCGTTCATCACCGGCCGGGTGTCCGACCTCATCGGTCTGCATGCCGCGTTTCAACTGGTGCCACTGGTCAGCCTCGCGGCGGCGGCGGTGTTCTTTTATGCCAAGTGTCATTACCACAAAGATATTGCCCGGCTTCAGGGTCAGAGCGTGCCTGACCCTGTCGGTGAAGCGGGTTTAGAGGTGAAGTTGTGAGTCGTCGTTTACGTATTGATGTGTTTTTCGATTTTATCTGCCCCTGGTGCCTGATCGGCAAACGCCAACTGGAGCATGCGCAGGTGCAGTTTCGCAGTCGTCACCCGGATGTGCAGATCACCACGGTGTGGCATGGCGTGCAGTTATTGCCTCAGATACCGGTAGAGGGTGAACCCTTCGCCGATTTCTATCGCAAGCGCCTGGGCAATGCCGACGCCATGACCATGCGCCAGAAGCAGGTCCAGCAGGCGGCCAGTGCGGTTGGCCTGGCCATCGACCTCAGCCGTATCGAGACGATGCCCAACACCGCTGACGCCCATCGCTTGTTCAAGCGTGTCAGCGAACTGGGCAATGCCAGTCAGCGTGAAATGTTGCTCGAACGCCTGTTCGCCGCTTACTTCCTGAGACGCGAAAACCTCGGTTGCCGCGAGACCTTGCTGGCCATTGCCCGCTCCTGCGGCGTTGATGCGCACGGGCTGCTCGATTGCCTGAAGGGCGATGCCACGCCGTTCGAAGGATCTCCCGGCGCGACCAGTGGCGTGCCGAGCTTCAAGTTCGACAACCGCATGACGGTGATCGGTGCACAACCTGCTCAGGCGCTGCTCGGGGCTATGAACGAGGCCCTCAAGGAAAGTGATCGCGAGCGGCAGCCCGCATGACCCGGCGCATTCCCGTGCCGGCCGGCAAACACCCGCAGGCCGGTGGCCGGGCGCTGTTCGAATTCGAGGACAAAAGCCTGGCGTTGTTCAACGTCGACGGGCAGCTGTTTGCCATCGACGACAGCTGCCCGCATCAGGGCGCTTCGCTGTGTGGCGGGCGCCTTGAGGGCCGGGTGATTCAATGCTGCGCCCATGGCCTGCGCTTCGATTTGCACAGCGGTTACTTGCTCAACTCCAGGCAAGTCAAAGTCACCAACTACCCGGTCGAGATCATCGACGGCCAGGCGTTTATCGTCATCGTTTCCGAGGAGGCCGCGCCATGAGCGCCATTGCTCTCACCCGCATCCACAGTCGCACGCGCGAACTGGCACCGGGGTTTATCGTCAGCCTGATCGTGGCGGCCGCCGCGTCGTTCCTGTCCGAGCACTACGGTGCGCCGGTCATGCTATTCGCCTTGCTGCTGGGCATGGCCCTGAATTTTCTCGCCGATGACGGTCCGTGCAAGGCCGGTATCGAGTTCACCGCCCGCACGGTGCTGCGCATTGGCGTGGCGCTGCTGGGCATGCGCATCACCCTGGAGCAAATGGCCGCGCTGGGCTGGAAGCCGATCGCGCTGGTGGTGATCCTGGTGGTAGTGACTATCGGCGTGTCTGTGATTGCCGCCAAGGCCCTGGGTTTCCAGCGCCTGTTCGGCATGCTCACCGGTGGCGCGACCGCCATATGCGGCGCCTCGGCGGCCCTGGCATTGGCAGCGGCGCTGCCGAACCATCCGCAGAAAGAGCGGGCCACACTGTTCACTGTGATCGGCGTCTCGGCGCTGTCGACCCTGGCGATGATCGTTTACCCGATGATCGCCAACTGGCTGCAGTTGTCGCCGCAGGTGGCGGGCGTGTTCCTCGGCGCCACGATCCACGACGTGGCCCAGGTGGTCGGCGCCGGCTACAGCATGTCGACCGAGACCGGCGACACGGCCACAGTAGTCAAGCTGATGCGCGTTGCCATGCTGCTGCCGGTGATCGTCACCGCCGCGATGATCACCCGCATGCAGGGCGCCGACCCGACCGGCAAGCGCCCGCCGCTGTTGCCATGGTTCGCCGTTGGCTTTCTGATCCTGGCCTGCATCAACAGCACTGGATGGATCGCGCCTGCGGTGCAAGGCACGGTCAACGAACTGTCGCGCTGGTGCCTGGTGATTTCCATCAGTGCCCTGGGCATGAAGACCCGCTTGCGCGAGCTGGCGGCGGTCGGGGTCAAGCCGATCCTGCTGATGGTGGGGGAGACGGTGTTCCTCGTCGTGCTGGTGTTGTTGCTGCTGCGCTGGGGGCTCTGAACGCCTCGTCACGCACAGGTTTTATGGCAGGGCCACACGGCGTTGACTCCTCATGCCGTGGGGCTCTCGACCGGTGTCACAAACACCGGTCTTTCGCGGCGACTGTACCAGCAGTCGCCGTTTTTTTTGCTTTCACCGGTTTGGACTAGGACGCGGTCCCTTGTAGGCGCTGGCTTGCCAGCGATGGTCGTTAACGATATCGCGTGAGATCTGGATGAACGCGGCGTACTGGAATCCATCGCCAGCAGGCTGGCTCCTACAGTTTTAGCGTGGGCGCGGTCGTTTGTGGGAGCTGGCTTGCCTGCGATGGTCGTTAACGATATCGCGTGAGATCTGGATGAACGCGGCGTACTGGAGTCCATCGCCAGCAGGCTGGCTCCTACAGTTTTAGCGTGGGCGCGGTCCCTTGTGGGAGCTGGCTTGCCTGCGATGGTCGTTAACGATAACGCGTGAGATCTGGATGAACGCGGCGTACTGGAGTCCATCGCCAGCAAGCTGGCTCCTACATGAAGAGCCTTTTTTGTGTGCTCGACTCAGGATTCTTTCGGGCCGGCGACAGGTTTTGCCGTGGATTGTTTTTGCGCACGCCATGAAGCCGGCGGCATCCCGAACTGGCTGATAAACCACCGCGTAAACGAACTCGCCATCGAATACCCAAGCATGTCGGCAATCCGACTCAACGAGTAGTTCGGGTTGTCCAGGTAACGCAGCACCAGGTCTCGGCGCACGTCGTTGATCACGTCGTTGAAGGCGCAGCCGTCGTCCTTGAGGCGGCGTTGCAGGGTGCGTACGTTCATGCCCTGGCTCTGGGCGACCTGTTCGATGGTGGCGCGCCCCATGGGCAGCAGCAGGTAGATCGCCTTTCGTACTTCGAACAGCATCGAGGTGCCTTCGTGGCCCTGCAGCGAGTCGAGGTAGCTCTGGGCGTAGCGGGCCATGGCCGGGTCGGCGTTGGGGTTGGTCATGTCGAGGCTGATGTCGGGGCAGACGATGCCGTTGAACTCGCTGCCGAACTCCAGTTTGCAGCCAAACAGCCGGCGGTGCAGGTGCAGGTTGTCCGGTGCCTGGTGCATGAAGTTGACGCTGTAGGGATGCCAGTGTGAGCCCAGCAGGGCCGAGCACAGCCTGAACATCACACCGATGGCCAGCTCCGTGGCCTGGCGGCTGGGCATGGGCGTTTCGGTGACCACCTCTTCGCGAATGATCACCATCTTGCCGGCCTCTTCGATGAAGATGGCCAGCGAGTCGTTCATCAGGTGTCGGTAATCCACCACGACCTGCAAGGCATCGCGCAGGGTGCGCTGGTGGCTGAGCAGCAGGCTGACCACGCCGAAGTCCGAGAGCTGGCGCGACTCGGCCATGCTCAGGCCGAAGGTCTGGCAACCGCTGGCGGCGGCGGAGTCTTCCAGCAGGCGCACGGCGGCATCGATCTGGATGCGGTGTTCAGGGGCTTGCAGTTGGGCCCTGCTCAGGCCGACAGCGGCCAGCACGTCGCGCGGGTTGAAGCCCAGGTACTGGGTGACCTCAAGGTAGTTGGTCAAGACGGCGGCGCGAACAAGCTTGGTCATGCGAGGGCTTCCCTGTGCCGGTGGTGATTGGCGTGAGCGTGGCGACTATATCCAGCGTATCAACAGTTGAACAGTTGTCATGTCGTTGATGGTTTTCATGCTGTGCGCTCACCCATCTTCTACGCTGCAGGGAGCCATCAGCGCTCATCCGTTGATTACAGTGACCCTGCGCCAACCTGCGGGGTTTTTAGACCGGCGGTCACGCGTCTGAGTGTCCGACAATTTGTCATCAAAAGAAAAGTGCCTGACGTCCAATGTAAAGCGCTTCGGGTGGGCTCAATTTAATGTCGACCCTACAAAAAGCCCCTGGCGAAAACAGCCAGTCGAGTTATCGAGAAAGCGAAGGTGTTGACCGTGGACAAACTGCAAACTGCCGCCACCGTTCTGATCGTTCCAGGTCTGCGCGAGCACGTGGCCGAACATTGGCAAACGTTGCTGCAAGCCAGGCTGAGCAACGTGCGTAGCGTCCCGCCGCTGGAGACCGACAAGCTCGATTGCATGGCTCGCGTGCGGGCCATCCAGCACGAACTCGAGCAGATCGACGGGCCGGTGATTCTGGTGGCCCACAGTGCCGGCGTACTGATGGTCGCGCACTGGGCTGCGCACTACAGCCGTCCGATCAAGGGCGCTTTGCTGGCCGCGCCACCGGACCTCGATGCGGTCTGGCCGGCAAACTATCCATCTTCCGAAACCCTGCGTAGCCAGGGCTGGAATCCTCTGCCACAAGGCCCGCTGCCATTTCGCAGCATCGTGGCCGGCAGCACCAACGATCACCTTGCCACGCTGCCTGCGGTCACCCGCATGGCAGAAGGCTGGGGCGCCGAATTGCTCAATCTGGGCGATGTCGGTCACCTCAATCCGGCCGCAGGATTTGGCCACTGGCCGCAAGCCGAAACACTCATCCTGGAGCTGGACCGCTAGTACAAGGAGCTGGACTGGCAGTACGCCACCGGCATTTGCCCTCATTCCTTAAACGCAAACACGAA
Source organism: Pseudomonas sp. PDM27 (assembly GCF_019219205.1). Lineage (NCBI taxonomy): Bacteria > Pseudomonadati > Pseudomonadota > Gammaproteobacteria > Pseudomonadales > Pseudomonadaceae > Pseudomonas > Pseudomonas sp. PDM27. Next base: position 310,746 of record NZ_JAHUWF010000004.1, read on the forward strand.
GAGGTTTGCGTGAGGGCGGCTGCGCTAAAAACAAATACAAAAAGGCGGAGACAACGCAATGCACAACAACAAGAGTCACGGCTTCACCGCTCCACGCTACACCTTGCTGGCCTCGGCCATTCTCGCGGCAACCGTACCGGTGGCCCATGGGGCCGAAATCGAGACGGGGAATCCGGACTGGAACGTACGGGTGGATAACACCATCAAGTACAACTACGGCGTGCGCACCGAAAGCGCCGACAAACGCATGTTGGGAACGCCGAACAACAACGACGGCGACTACAACTTCCGCAAGGCCGGCACCAACATCACCAACCGTATCGACCTGTTGACCGAAATGGATGTGGTCTACAAGAACGCCATGGGTTTTCGTGTCAGCGCCGCCAGCTGGTACGACAAGGCCTATGACAACACCGGCTCCAATTCCAACCCGTTCGTCAACGGCAACGATGCGCGTTCGGGCCTGATTGCCAACGACCCGCGCCTGGCCGGGGTCACCCGTGACAACGTCGGCAACGGCAGCCCGCACCTGAGTAACTATGCCCAGCGCTACTACAGCGGTCCTTCGGGCGAAATCCTCGATGCCTTCGTGTTCTACAGCACCGAAGTGGGCGAGGAGTCGATGTTCAGCGCCAAGGCCGGCCAGCACAACGTGTTCTGGGGCGAGACCATTCTCAACCCGGTGCACTCGGTCAGCTATGGCCAGTCCGGCCTCGACCTGGCCAAGCTTGCCGCGTCGCCGGGTACCGAGGCCAAGGAACTGTTCGTTCCGCGTAACCAGCTGTCGATGACGTTCACCGTCAATCCCGAGCTGACCGTGGGTGCCCAGTATTTCCTCAATTGGGATGCCGCGCGCCTGCCGGAAGCGGGCACCTATTACGGCGGTTCCGACCTGGTCGGCTTCGGCGCGCAATCGTTCCTGTTGGGCAACACCAACGCCGTGGTACCGGGCAGCCCGCTGGGTTGTGGCCTGGCGCCGTGCAACGCCTTGACCAATGTGCGTCGCGGCAAGGACCTGACACCGCATGACAGCGGCGACTGGGGCGTCATGGCCAAGTGGTCGCCGGCGTGGCTGGATGGCACCCTCGGCGTTTACTACCGCGAAACCTCGGAAATCCTGCCGCAAGCCTATCTGGACGCCAGGGGCATTACCTCGGCCAACCCGAACGGCACCCGTCCGGCGGGGCAAGTGCCTGCGGTGATCAACACTCTCAATTCGCTGGACACCGCCACCTATCAACTGGCCTATGCCGACAACATCAAGATCCTTGGCCTGAGTCTGTCCAAGGATGTCGGCGGGATCAGCGTCGGTTCGGACCTGAACGTTCGCCACAACATGCCGCTGGCCAGTATCCCGGCGATCGTCAGTACCCGCAGCCCGCTGGGCCTGGGTCAAGGTCTGGGTCTGCTGCCTGCACGTACGGATGCCACCGGTGTGATCTACGACACCCCGAGCCGTGGCGACAGCATGAGCGCCACAGGCGACACCCTGCACTGGACACTCAACGGTCTGATGACCCTGCCGAAAACCCCGGTGTTCGATCAGGCCACCGTGCTGGCCGAGCTGTACTACAGCAACCTGCTCAAGCTCGATAGCAAGAACGAAGCGCTCTACAAGGGCAAGGACAGCTATCGCGGCATCGACGCGCCGACCCGTGACAACTGGGGCCTGGCAGTCAACTTCACACCGACCTGGTACCAGGTGTTCCCGGGTGTCGATCTCAACGCACCAATGTCCGTCAACGTCGGTCTCGACGGCGTGTCGCCGGTCTCCGGTGGCGGGGCCAAGGACACCGGCAACTATGCCGTGGGCGTGGGCGCCATTGTGTACAACAAATACTTTGTCGACCTGAAGTACGTGGACTCCTTCGGCCAGACCGACAAGTGCAACGTCAGCGGTGTGAGCACCGGCCCGAACGGCGGCGACGGCTCCACCCCGAACGCCTTCAGCGGCAACGAAAACTACGCCTGCTACGCCGGCGGCTACTCGTCCTTCTCCGGCGGTGGTGCCACGACCGAGGACCGTGGCGCCCTGTACCTGACGATGAAAACAACATTCTGATTCACCACTGATTTGCTCAATGCAAGCAGGAGAATAACAAGATGAAATTTGTACAAACCGTGTTGGCCGCTTCGCTGGCCATGGTCTTCGCCGCCCAGGCACAGGCCGCTGTTTCAGCCCAGGAAGCCGCCAAACTGGGCACCAGCCTGACGCTGGTGGGCGCCGAAAAAGCCGGGAACGCCGATGGCTCCATCCCCGCCTACAACGGTGGCCTGACCACCGCGCCGGCCAGCTTCAAAGCCGGCGACAGCATGCGCCCGGATCCGTTTGCCAGTGAAAAGCCGCTGGTGGTGATCGACGGCAAGAACGTCGATCAATACAAGGGCATGCTCACGGCAACCACGGTAGAACTGGCCAAGCGTTTCCCGACGTTCCGTGTCGACGTGTTCCCGACGCACCGCACCGTTTCGCTGCCTCAAGCGATTCTGGACAACGGCGTGAAGAACGCCAGCGGCGCCAAGTCCCTGGAAGGTGGCCTGGCCATCGACAACGTGCTGCCGGGCATTCCGTTTCCGATTCCGCAGTCGGGCAACGAAGCGATGTGGAACTTCCTGTTGCGCTACCAGGGCGTCAGCATCAGCTCCAAGTACGACTCCTGGAACGTCGACTCCGCCGGTGTGCCGAGCCTGGCGACCACCGGGCAGGCGAACATCTCCTACCCGATCTATGAAAACCTCTCGCAGCCGATCAGCAGCGCCGACGTGTACTACCAGATGAAGCTGGCGTACACCGGCCCTGCGCGCCGTGCCGGCGAGGCGATCATGCTCAAGGACGCCGCCAACCCGTTGCAACAGCCACGTCGTGCCTGGCAGTACTTGCCGGGTCAGCGTCGAGTGAAACTGGCGCCAAGCCTGGCCTACGACACGCCTAACCCGGGTACCGCCGGTGCGGGCACCTACGACGACGTGTTCGTGTTCAACGGTGCGCTGGACCGCTACGACTGGAAGCTGGTGGGCAAGCAGGAAATGATCGTGCCCTACAACACCTACAAGCTGACCTATGTCCAGGATCCGAAGTCGCTGACCACCGCCAATCACCTGTCGCCTGACTTCGTGCGCTGGGAAAAACACCGCGTGTGGGTCGTCGAAGGCAACCTCAAGGCCGGTGCCCGTCACATCTACGCCAAGCGCCGCTTCTACCTCGACGAAGACAGCTGGACCGCTTTGGCCTCGGATCAATATGACGCCCGTGGTCAGCTCTATCGTGGTTCCTTCGCCTTCCTGAGCCAGAGCTATGACAAGCAGGTTCCGGACTCGACGCCCTTCATGATCTACGACCTGGTGGGTGGTTCGTACAACATCAACGGTGTGGTCGGTCCTTACGGCGGCATCAAGTACATCGAGCCGCTCTCCAAGGCCCAGTGGTCTTCGGAATCCCTGGCAGGCGCCGGCATTCGCTAAGCCACGATCCACTGTGGGAGCGAGCCTGCTCCGGGCGGCGTTCCGACGATGGACCAGAGGGCGACGCGGGCATCCAGACAGCACGCGTCATCGTTCACGACCATCGCGAGCAGGCTCGCTCCCACATGACCTGCACGGCGTGAGGTTTTACCGTCAGGCACACGCAAGTGTGCCTCGACGCGGTTTTCCGAAGAGGACGCAGCATGTGTTCGTATAAAAATAATATTGTGCGTTTGGCGTTCGGTGTTGTGCTCGGCCTGTCGCAGGGCATCGCCCAGGCAGCCGAATACGTCGATGTACTGGACCTGCCCGCCAGGGCCAGTGCCTTGGCGATCAACAGCCCGTTGTCCGGCATGACGCGCGCCGGCGGGCGCGTGATTACCGTCGGCCAGCGTGGCCATATTCTGTTTTCCGATGACGCCGGTCAGCATTGGCAGCAGGCCGCCGTGCCGGTCAGCGCCGATCTCACCGCCGTGAATTTTTCAACGCCAGCCCAGGGCTGGGCGGTCGGTAACGACGGTGTAGTGCTGCACAGCAGCGACGCCGGCGCGACCTGGAAGAAGCAACTCGACGGTCGCCAGATCGGCGAATTGCTGATCAAACATTACTCGGCGCTGGCCAAGGCCGAGCCGGGCAACGAGCAATGGCCCCAGTTGGCTATGGAAGGCCAACGACTAGTCGATCAGGGCGCGGACAAACCGCTGCTCGACGTCTGGTTCGCCAACGAAAAAACCGGCTATGTGGTCGGCGTGTTCAACCTGATCCTGCGCACCGACGACGGCGGCCAGACCTGGACGCCATACCAGGACCGCACCGACAACCCGCAGGGCTTTCACCTCAACGCCATCGCCTCCACTGGCGATGCGTTGTACATCGCCGGCGAGCAAGGCCTGTTGCTCAAGTGGGACGACAGCGCCCAACGCTTCAATGCCGTGCCGACGCCGTATCAGGGCAGCTTCTTCGGCGTGCTCGGCAAGCCCGGCGAAGTGCTGGTCTACGGCCTGCGCGGCAACGTGCTGCGCAGCACCGATGGCGGTCAGAGCTGGACTGCGCTGGATAGCGGCCTGCGCGTCAGCATCACCGCGGGCCTGATCGATGCCCGTGGCAATTATCGCTTGTTCACCCAGGGCGGGCAGATGCTGGTCAGCCAGGGGACGGGCGCGCAGATGCATCTGGTGCGGCAACCGGCACCGACGCCGGTCGCCGGCGCTGCCCAGTCCACCGACGGCGCCCTGGTGCTGGCGGGAAGCCGTGGTGCCCGGACGCTGTCCGCCGATCCAGCCCTCGAACCCTAAGAGCGAGAACCCAGACATGGGCAACATCAAACAAGACGCCATGCCGGTGATCCGCGATCTGCGTGATTTCGACCACCGCTCCGGCAACCGCCTGGAACGCCTGGTGTTCAACTTCCGTCCGCTGTTCATGCTGCTGATGGCCCTGGCCACCGTGGTGCTCGGCTACATGGCGGCGACACGCCTGGAGCTGCGTCCCAGCTTCGAAAAGATGATTCCGCAGAGCCAGCCGTACATCCAGAACTTCCTGGAAAACCGCGCTTCGCTGCGCGGGTTGGGCAACTCGGTGCGGGTGGTGGTGGAGAACACCCAGGGCGATATTTTCGATCCCGAATACCTCGACGTACTCAAGCAGGTCAACGACCAACTGTTCCTCACCGAAGGCGTCGACCGCGCCTGGATGAAGTCGCTGTGGAGTCCGGCAGTGCGCTGGACCGAAGTCACCGAGGACGGTTTCCAGGGTGGCCCGGTGATGCCCGACACCTATTCAGGGCAGCCTGAGCAGATCGAACAGCTGCGCCAGAACATTTCCCGCGCCGGCATTGTCGGCAGCCTGGTGGCCAGCGACTTCAAGTCGACCATGCTGGTCGTGCCGCTGCTGGACAAAGCCGCCGCCGGTGGCCAGCGCATCAACTACCACGCGTTCTCGCAGATGCTCGAAGAGCAGTTGCGCGACAAGATCGAATACGCCGGCGACAGCGCTGCGCGTAAGTCCGGGGTAGAAGGCACCGGCCATTACAAGGTGCGGGTGATCGGCTTCGCCAAACTCATGGGCGACCTGATCGACGGCCTGATCCAGGTGATGATGTTCTTCGGTCTGGCGGTCGTCACTTCACTGGCCATCATCTACGCCTACACCCGTTGCGTGCGCAGCACCTTGCTGGTGGTCGGCTGCTCGCTGGTCGCGGTGGTCTGGCAGCTGGGCATCGTCGCCTGGCTCGGCTACGCCATCGATCCGTATTCGGTGCTGGTGCCGTTTTTGATCTTCGCCATCGGCGTGTCCCACGCCGCGCAGAAGATGAACGGCATCATGCAGGACATCGCCCGTGGCACCCACAAGCTGATCGCCGCGCGCTACACCTTCCGCCGTCTGTTCATCGCCGGCGTCACCGCATTGCTGGCTGATGCCGTGGGCTTTGCGGTGCTGATGCTGATCGACATCCCGGTGATCCAGGACCTGGCGATCACCGCCAGCATCGGTGTCGCGGTGCTGATCTTCACTTCGCTGTTGCTGATGCCGGTGGCACTGTCTTACGTCGGAGTTGGCGCCAAGGCCGCCGAGCGCGCGTTGAAAATCGACACCCGCGCCGAAAAGCACAAAGGCTTCGGCCGGTTGTGGGACGCGCTCGATCGCTTCACCACCGCCAAGTGGGCCACAGGCGCTGTGCTGGTCGCGGTGCTGATGGGCATTGGCGGTTACGTGGTCAGCCTCAACCTGAAGATCGGCGACCTGGAAAGCGGTGCGCCGGAGTTGCGCGCCGACTCTCGCTACAACCGTGACAACGCCTACATCACCCAGCATTACGCGCTGTCCAGCGACCTGTTCGCGGTGATGATCAAGACCGCGCCGGAAGGCTGCCTGAACTACAAGACCCTGGTGCTCGCCGACCGCCTGGCCTGGGAACTGCAACAGTATCCGGGCGTTCAGGCCACGGCTTCGCTGGTCAACGCGGTACGGCAGATCACCGCCGGCACCTACGAAGGCAACCCCAAGCTCAACAGCATCCAGCGCAACCAGGACGTGCTCAACTACGCCGCGCAGCAAGCTTCGGTCAACTCCCCGGAGCTGTTCAACACCGAGTGCTCGCTGATGCCGGTGATCGCTTTCCTCAAGGATCACAAGGCCGAGACCCTGGATGCCGTGGTGGCGATTGCCGATAAGTTCGCCAAGGAAAACAGCACGGAGGATCGCCAGTTCCTGCTCGCCGCCGGCAGCGCCGGGATCGAGGCCGCGACCAACATCGTGGTGCGCGAAGCCAATCACACCATGCTGCTGTACGTGTACGCGGCGGTGACGCTGTTCTGCCTGATCACCTTCCGCAGCTGGCGGGCCACGCTGGTGGCGCTGTTGCCCCTGGTGCTGACCTCGATCCTCTGTGAGGCCCTGATGGTGGCCATGGGCATCGGCGTGAAAGTCGCGACCTTGCCAGTGATCGCCCTCGGCGTCGGCATCGGCGTGGACTACGCCCTGTACCTGCTCAGCGTGCAACTGCACTTCCAGCGCCAGGGCTTGCCGTTGTCCCAGGCCTACCGCAACGCCGTGTCCTTTACCGGCCGGGTGGTCGGGCTGGTGGGTATCACCCTCGCCGCCGGCGTGGTGTGCTGGGTCTGGTCGCCGATCAAGTTCCAGGCCGACATGGGCATCCTGCTGACCTTCATGTTCCTGTGGAACATGCTCGGTGCGCTGATCCTGATTCCGGCCCTGTCGTATTTCCTGCTGCGCGAACGGGCCCCTCAGCCGGGTTCCGCTACCGCCGCCGAGAACACTGAATCCACTGAACGTCCGGGCATGCCCCATGCCCTGACCACTTCCGAGTAAGCCAAGATGTCTGAATACAAAGCTCCCCTGCGCGACATGCGCTTCGTACTCAACGAGGTTTTCCAGGTGTCCCGGCTCTGGGCCAGTTTGCCCGGCCTGGCTGACGTGATCGATGAAGAAACCGCCGCTGCCATCCTCGAAGAGGCCGGCAAGATCACTGGCGAAGTCATCGCACCCTTGAACCGCGCCACTGACGAACAGGGCTGTACCTGGAGCAATGGTTCGGTCACCGCGCCAGAGGGTTTTGCCGGGGCCTATCAAGCCTTCGCCGAGGGCGGTTGGGTCGGTGTCGGCGGTGATCCGCAGTACGGCGGCATGGGCATGCCCAAGGCGATTTCGGCGCAGGTCGAAGAGATGGTCAACTCGGCCAGCCTGTCGTTCGGCCTGTACCCGATGCTGACCGCCGGTGCCTGCCTGTCGATCAAGGCCCACGCCAGCGAAGAGCTCAAGCAACGCTATCTGCCAAACATGTACGCCGGCACCTGGACCGGTTCGATGTGCCTGACCGAAGCCCATGCCGGCACCGACCTGGGCCTGATTCGCACCAAGGCCGAACCCCAGGCCGATGGCAGTTACAAGGTCAGCGGCAGCAAGATCTTCATCACCGGCGGCGACCACGACCTGACCGAGAACATCATCCATCTGGTACTGGCGCGCCTGCCGGATGCACCGGCGGGGCCGAAGGGCATCTCGCTGTTCCTGGTGCCCAAGGTGCTGGTCAACGCCGACGGTTCGCTGGGTGAAAACAATACGCTGTCGTGTGGCTCCATCGAACACAAGATGGGCATCAAGGCCTCCGCCACCTGCGTGATGAACTTCGATGGCGCCACCGGCTGGATCGTCGACGCGCCGAACAAAGGCCTGGCGGCGATGTTCACCATGATGAACTACGAGCGTCTGGGTGTGGGCATCCAGGGCCTGGCCCAGGGCGAGCGTTCCTACCAGAACGCCGTCGCCTACGCCCGCGACCGTCTGCAAAGCCGTGCGCCGACCGGTGCGCAGAACAAGGACAAGGCCGCCGACCCGATCATCGTGCACCCGGACGTGCGCCGCATGCTGTTGACCATGAAAGCCTTGAACGAAGGCGGCCGTGCGTTCTCCAGCTACGTCGCGTTGCAACTGGACACGGCCAGGTACAGCGAAGACGAAGTCACGCGCAATCGCGCGCAGGAGTTGGTGGCACTGCTGACCCCGGTGGCCAAGGCATTCCTGACCGACATGGGCCTGGAAACCACCTTGCACGGTCAGATGGTCTTCGGCGGCCACGGCTACATCCGCGAGTGGGGCCAGGAGCAACTGGTGCGCGACGTGCGCATCACCCAGATCTACGAAGGCACCAACGGCATCCAGTCCCTGGACCTGGCCGGGCGCAAGATCGTCGGCAGCGGCGGGGCGCTCTACCGCTTGTTCGCCTCGGAGATCCGCAACTTTACCGCTAACGCCGCTGCGGAGCTCGACGAGTTCACCAAGCCGCTGAATGCTGCCGTGGACACCCTCGACGAGCTGACCGCGTGGCTGCTGGACCGGGCCCAGGGCAACCCGAATGAAATCGGCGCGGCCTCGGTCGAGTACCTGCACGTGTTTGGCTACACCGCCTACGCCTACATGTGGGCGCGCATGGCCAAGGCCGTCATCAGCGGGGATGCCGAAGACGACTTCTACACCAGCAAACTGGCCACCGCGCGTTTCTACTTCGCCCGGTTGCTGCCGCGTATCCACTCGTTGAGCGCATCGGTCAAGGCCGGTAGTGACTGCCTCTACGAGCTGAAAGCCGATCAGTTCTGATCGAAGGACAAGGAACTCCAACCATGCTGAAAACAAAAATAATTCCGCCTGCCGACGGCGCTTATGCCTATCCCTTGCTGATCAAGCAATTGCTGCTGTCCGGCGTGCGTTACGAGCCGGGCCGGGAAATCGTCTACGCCGACAAACTGCGCTACAGCTACCAGACGCTGAACCAGCGCATTCGGCGCCTGGCCAATGCGCTGACGGCGGCCGGGGTCAAGGCCGGTGACACCGTGGCCCTGCTTGACTGGGACAGCCACCGCTACCTGGAATGCTTCTTCGCCGTTCCGATGATCGGCGCGGTGCTGCACACGGTGAACATTCGCCTGTCGCCGGAGCAGGTGCTGTTCACCATGAACCACGCCGAGGATGACCTGGTGCTGGTGCATGACGACTTCCTGCCCCTGGTCGAACAGATCCACGGGCGGCTGGAAACGGTAAAAGGCTACCTGCAGCTCACCGATGACGAGGCGACCGCGACCTCGCTGCCGGTGCTCGGTGAGTACGAGCAGTTGCTGTCCCTGGCCCCGGACCAGTACGACTTCCCCGATTTCGACGAGAACTCGGTCGCCACGCTGTTCTACACCACCGGCACCACCGGCGACCCGAAAGGCGTGTACTTCAGCCACCGGCAACTGGTGCTGCACACCCTGAATGCCGTCGGCACCCTGGGCGTCTATCAGGGCCAGCCGCTGCTGCGTTCCGACGATGTGTACATGCCGATCACGCCGATGTTCCACGTACATGCGTGGGGCGTGCCGTATGTCGCGACCCTGATGGGCATCAAGCAGGTCTACCCTGGCCGCTACGAACCCAACAGCCTGGTCAAGCTGTACCGCGAAGAGAAGGTGACCTTCTCCCACTGCGTGCCGACCATCCTGCAGATGATCCTCAACTGCGAGGAAGGCAAGGCGACCCGTTTCGACGGCTGGAAAATGCTCCTCGGCGGCAGTGCGCTGACGCTTGGCATCGCCAGTGAAGCCAGCGCCAAAGGCATGGTGGTGCACGCCGGCTACGGCATGTCGGAAACCTGCCCGTTGTTGTGCCTGACCTACCTGCGCGACGAAGACCTTCAGCTATCCGCCGAAGCCCAGTTGCCGATCCGCATCAAGACCGGCACACCGGTGCCGCTGGTCGACCTGAAGATCATCGACGCCGAGGGCAACGACGTGGCCCATGACGGCGAGTCCCTGGGCGAGATCGTGGTGCGCGCGCCGTGGCTGACCCAGGGCTATCTGAAGGCCCCGGACAAAGGCGCGGAGCTGTGGCACAACGGCTGGCTGCACACCGGCGACATGGCCTCGATCGACAAACAGGGCGGCGTGGAAATCAAGGACCGCATCAAGGACGTGATCAAGACCGGCGGCGAGTGGATCAGCTCCCTGGAACTGGAAAGCCTGATCAGCGAACACCCGGGCGTCATGTCCGTCGCGGTGGTGGGCATCGTCGATGAGCAGTGGGGCGAACGGCCCATGGCCATGGTGGTGTGCGAGCCGGGGCAATACCTCGACCGCAAGATCCTCGAGACGCACCTGCAGGCCTTCGTCGACGGCGGCCGCATCAACAAATGGGCGATCCCCAAGCAGTTCAAGTTCGTCGCCGAAATCCCCAAGACCAGCGTCGGCAAGATCAACAAGAAGCTGATCCGGGAAAGCGAAGCGAACTGAGGGATAAACCTGGCACTGTTGTTGTGGGAGCGAGCTTGCTCGCGATGGACTGGAGAGCGCTGCGTTTAACCAGGAAGCCCGCGTAATCGTTAACGACCATCGCGAGCGAGCTCGCTCCTACAGGAATCCACCGGCGCCGGGCGGTTTTTGGATAGTCCAGAGGGCGTCATCTTTGTCATAGTCCTGGCTAGAGATGATGCCCCGTTGGTCGCAGTTTTCAGCGCTTGTGCCAAGCTGAACGGGGTATTGAACCGCTGTGCATCAGTCAAACCCCAGGAAGCCCACGACATGAACCTCACCCGAGCATCAAACGTCCGCCACGAGTTCTACAAGGCCGTCTGGTTCTACTTCAAAGTGGTGTGGCCGATCTTCTCGATACTGCTGCTGGTGATCATTGCGTTCGGCCTCATCATCGCCCACCTGGAAGGGTGGAGCCCGTATGACGGCGTCTACTTCGCCTTCGTGACCGGCCTGACCATCGGCTACGGAGAACTGGTACCCAAACTGGGCGTGTCACGGGTGCTGGCGATCCTGCTGGGTTTCAATGGGGTACTGATGACGGCGACGTTTGCGGCGATCAGTGTCCGGGCGATTGAAGTGACGGTGACAGCGTCACGGAAGGATGTGTAGGAGCGAGCTTGCTCGCGATGGTCGTCAACGATAACGCGTAAATCCTGGATAAACGCGGTGTCCTTGAGTTTTTCGCGAGCAAGCTCGCTCCTACAGGGGTTCAGCCAGCAGGTTGAACCTAAGCCCCCCAACCCGCCCCACTCACCGCCGCCTGCACCAGCGGGTGCAGGTCCGCCCCTTTATGCTCCGTCTGCCAGGCCAGCAATTCCTTGCGCATGCTCGGCGCCCAGTACATCTGCAGATGATTGCGCACGCTGAGCACCGCCTGTTGCTGGTCCGGCTGGCTGGCGAAGTACTGGGCGATCTGGTTGGCCATCTTGATCAGGTTGTCAGTACTCATCGGCGTACCTCGGCTTTATCACCACGGGCGTGGCGGCGATCCTTGAGCAAACGGTCCTGTTCTTCGCTGAACTCCTGGAAGCGCTTTTGCCACTCCGAAGGGTGATAAACGCGGCTGACTTCCACAGCCGTGACCTTGTACTCCGGACAGTTGGTGGCCCAGTCGGAGTTGTCGGTGGTGATCACGTTGGCCCCCGATTCCGGGAAGTGGAAGGTGGTGTACACCACGCCCGGGGCGACCCGTTCGGTGATCCGCGCACGCAGCACGGTCTGGCCGGCGCGGCTGCCGATGCCGACCCAGTCACCTTCGTTGATGCCACGGCTCTCGGCGTCGGTCGGGTGGATTTCCAGGCGGTCTTCGTCGTGCCAGGCGACGTTCTCGGTGCGCCGGGTCTGGGCGCCGACGTTGTACTGGCTGAGGATGCGCCCGGTGGTCAGCAGCAGCGGATAACGAGTGTTGACCTTTTCCTCGGTGGGCACGTAGCCGGTGAGCATGAAACGCCCCTTGCCGCGCACGAATTCCTCGATGTGCATGGTCGGCGTGCCGTCTGGCGCCGCGGCGTTGCACGGCCATTGCAGGCTGCCGTGGCGGTCCAGTTCGGCGTAGCTGACGTTGGTGAAAGTCGGCGTCAGGCTGGCGATTTCATCCATGATTTCCGATGGGTGCTTGTAGTTCATCGGGTAACCCAGGGCATTGGCCAGGGCCACCGTGCCTTCCCAGTCGGCCTTGCCGCCCAGCGGGTCCATGACCTTGCGCACCCGGGAGATGCGTCGCTCGGCGTTGGTGAAGGTGCCGTCTTTTTCCAGGAACGAGGCGCCCGGCAGGAACACGTGGGCGAACTTGGCGGTTTCGTTGAGGAAAATATCCTGCACCACCACACACTCCATCGCCGACAGGGCTGCGGTGACGTGCTGGGTATTCGGATCGCTCTGGGCGATGTCTTCGCCCTGGCAATACAGGCCCTTGAAACTGCCGGCCAGGGCCGACTCGAACATGTTGGGAATGCGCAGGCCCGGGTCGGGTTGCAGGGTGATGTTCCACGCCTGTTCAAACTGCGCCCGCACCACCTCGTTGGAAATGTGCCGGTAGCCAGGCAACTCGTGAGGGAACGAGCCCATGTCGCAGGAACCCTGAACGTTGTTCTGCCCCCGCAACGGGTTCACGCCCACGCCTTCGCGGCCGATGTTGCCGGTAGCCATCGCGAGGTTGGCGATGCCCATGACCGCCGTGCTGCCCTGGCTGTGCTCGGTGACGCCGAGGCCGTAGTAGATCGCCGCATTGCCGCCCGTGGCATACAGACGCGCCGCAGCACGGATATCGGCAGCGGGCACACCGCAGATGGCACCCAGCACTTCCGGCGAGTTCTCCGCACGGCTGACGAACTCGCTCCAATTGGCGAAATCGCTGCCCTCGCAACGGGCGTCGACAAAGGCCTGATTGAGCAACCCTTCAGTGACGATGACATGGGCCAACGCGTTGAGCATGGCGACGTTAGTGCCCGGGCGCAGGGCCAAATGGTATTCGGCGCGGGCGTGCACCGAGTCCACCAGATCAATGCGCCGTGGATCGATGACGATCAGCCGCGCGCCTTCACGCAGGCGGCGTTTGAGCTGGGAGGCGAACACCGGGTGGGCGTCGCTGGGGTTGGCGCCCATCACCAGGATCACGTCGGCCTGCATCACCGAATCGAAACTCTGGGTACCAGCGGACTCGCCAAGGGTTTGCTTCAAGCCATAGCCGGTCGGTGAGTGGCAAACCCGCGCACAGGTGTCGACATTGTTGTTGCCGAACGCGGCGCGTACCAGCTTTTGCACCAGATAGGTTTCTTCGTTGGTGCAGCGGCTGGAGGTGATGCCACCAATGGAGTCGCGGCCGTATTTCTGCTGCAACCGACGGAATTCGCTGGCGGCGTAGGTCACCGCTTCATCCCAGCTGACTTCCTGCCACGGGTCGTTGATGTGCTGGCGGATCATCGGCTTGGTGATGCGATCCGGGTGGGTGGCGTAGCCCCAGGCAAAGCGCCCCTTGACGCAGGAGTGGCCATGGTTGGCCTGGCCGTTCTTGTCCGGAACCATGCGCACCAGCTGGTCGCCTTTCATCTCGGCGCGGAACGAGCAGCCCACGCCGCAGTAGGCACAAGTGGTGATCACGCTGCGTTCAGGCTGACCGAGTTCGACTACGCTTTTTTCCATCAGCGTCGCAGTCGGGCAGGCTTGCACACAGGCGCCGCAGGACACGCATTCCGAGTCGAGGAAGTTATCCCCACCCGCAGCGGCCACCCGGGATTCGAAACCGCGCCCGGTAATGGTCAGGGCAAAGGTTCCCTGGGTCTCTTCGCAGGCGCGCACGCAGCGGTTGCAGACGATGCACTTGCTCGGGTCGTAGTCGAAATAGGGGTTGGAGGTGTCCTTCACATCCGCCAGATGGTTGTCGCCCTCATAGCCGTAACGCACCTCCCGCAGGCCGACTTGGCCGGCCACGGTTTGCAGCTCGCAGTTGCCGTTGGCCGAGCAGGTGAGGCAGTCCAGCGGGTGATCGGAAATGTACAGCTCCATGACGTTGCGGCGCAGGGTCGCGAGCTTTGGCGTCTGGGTGTGCACGCTCATGCCTTCAGTGACCGGCGTGGTGCAGGACGCCGGGTAGCCGCGCATGCCGTCGATCTCCACCAGGCACATGCGGCAGGAGCCGAAGGCTTCCAGGCTGTCGGTGGCACAGAGTTTTGGAATGGTGGTGCCCAGCAGCGCAGCGGCGCGCATCACCGAGGTGCCCTCGGGCACGCTGATGCTGCGGCCGTCGATGCTCAGGGTGACTTGCACCTCGCTCTCGCGGGCAGGAGTACCAAGGTCAATGTCTGTGTTCGGGTCGAAGAGAGTAATCATTGCTCGGCCTCCGAGGGCTGCAAGCCGAAGTCGGCGGGGAAGTGCTTGAGGGCGCTGGCGACCGGAAAGGAAACCATGCCGCCCAATGCGCACAGCGAACCGTATTGCAGGGTGTCGCACAGGTCCTTGAGGATGATCACCTGCTCATCGCGACCGCTCGCGTCCGGCGCTGCCAGCAGGCGGTCGATCACCTCGACGCCACGGGTCGAGCCGATGCGGCACGGCGTGCATTTGCCACAGGATTCCTCGGCGCAGAACTCCATCGCGAAACGCGCCATGTGGGCCATGTCCAAGGTGTCGTCCGCCACCACCACACCCCCGTGACCGAGCATCGCGCCGATGGCGGCGAAGGCTTCGTAATCCAGCGGCGTGTCGAATTGCGACGGCGGCACCCAGGCGCCGAGCGGGCCGCCCACCTGTGCAGCCTTCAGCGGCCGACCACTGGCGGTACCTCCGCCGTAGTCTTCCACCAGCTCCCGCAGCGACAGGCCAAAAGCCCGTTCCACAAGCCCACCGTGACGAATATTGCCCGCTAACTGGAAGGGCATGGTGCCCAGGGAGCGGCCCATGCCATAGTCGCGATAGAACTGCGCGCCCTTGGCCAGAATCAGCGGCACCGAGGCCAGGGTCAGCACGTTGTGCACCAGGGTCGGTTGGCCGAACAGCCCCTTCAAGGCAGGAATCGGCGGCTTGGCGCGCACGATCCCGCGCTTTCCTTCCAGAGAGTCCAGCAGCGCGGTTTCTTCACCGCAGATGTAGGCACCGGCACCGACCCGCACTTCCATATCGAAGGCCTGACCACTGCCGCCGACATTGGCGCCCAGGTAACCGTTCTCCCGGGCAATCTGCAGCGCGTTGCGCAGGGTGGCCACGGCATCCGGATATTCCGAGCGCACATAGATGTAGCCGTAAGTGGCGCCGACGCACAGGCCGGCAATGGCCATGCCTTCGATCAGCAGGAAGGGGTCGCCTTCCATCAGCATGCGGTCGGCAAATGTGCCGGAGTCGCCTTCGTCGGCGTTGCACACAATGTACTTTTGCGCCGCTTCGGTCGCACGCACCGTGCGCCATTTGATCCCGGCGGGGAAGGCCGCACCACCACGGCCACGCAGGCCCGAATCGAACACCGCAGTCGCGGTCTGCTCGCCGCCAAGGGTGACGGCCCTGTTCAAACCTTCGAAACCGCCATGGGCCCGGTAATCGTCCAGCGACAGCGGCCGGGTAATGCCGGCGCGGGCGAACAGCAGGCGTTGTTGAGTCTTCAGATAAGGCAACTCCTCCACCAGGCCCAAGGCCAGCGGATGAGCGGACGGCTCGTCTTGCAGCGCATCAAGCACCGACGGCACATCGGCAGCGGTCAGCGGCCCGAAGCCAATACGACCTTGCGGGCTGTCCACCTCCAGCAACGGTTCCAGCCAATACAGCCCGCGCGAACTGGTGCGCTGCAACTCCAGCGGCAGATTGCGTTCCTTGGCCTGAGTGATCAGGGCCGTCGAGACCTCGTCGGCACCCACAGCACGGGCCAGCGAATCACAGGGCAGATAAAGAGTCGGCATCACGCGTCCTCCCGGCAAGCGTCGAGCAACGCATCCAGACGCTCGGCACTCAGCCGCGCATGCACCCGGCCATCCAGCTCCAGAGCCGGCGAACAGGCACAGGCACCCAGGCAATACACCGGCCGCAAACTGATGCTGCCATCGGCGCTACTACCGTGGTCATCCAGTTGCAGACGCTCACGCAACTGCGCAGCCAATTGCTCGGCACCACGGCTCTTGCACGACTCGGCCCGACACAACCGCAGGATATGCCGCGCGGGCGGCGCAGTACGGAAGTCATGGTAAAAACTGATCACCCCACGAACCTCGGCCTGGCTCAGGTTCAGGGCATGGGCAATCTCGGGGACGGCGACATCGGGGATGTACCCAATGCGCTCCTGAATATCATGAAGAATGGGCAACAGCGCACCCGCAGAGCCCTTGTGGCGCTCCAGCAAACTGTTGACCACAGGCAGGTGCAACATCTCATCAGGCATTCAGCAATCCTCACGGTCACGGACAAACCAGAAGGTCGTCGGTCGTCCGAAAGTGTCGGCTGCGGCACTCACACCACGTCACGGTATCGTGGCAATTTGGCCGTTGGCCAGGGCACCCTGAGCGGGCATCTTGTTGTGCCCGGCACGATCTTCGTCGCACCTCTACTGGGCATAAAGGGCAGCTTGCCACGCCGCTATTGATCGACCTGCACCAAAGCGACGTGCTCGGTTCTGCCTACGACTATCCATTAAGTCTAGATGAGTGCCGCAAGGGGCGTTCACACACTGGCCTAATGCCCAAAGGGCTTGTCGATGGCTGATGTATAGCAAGCATTACCGGTGAGAAGAAGCATCAGAACCAAGGGCGATTCTACGGAGCAGATGCGCTGAAGTACGCCGCTACCCCTGTGGGAGCGAGCCTGCTCGCGAAAGCGCCAGCCCAACCACCATCAAAGCTGACGACGCCCCACAACCCACCTCCAATGCCTACTGCGCGGAAACGTCCTACATCCGACCGCCGAAACAGAGTCGGAAACATCTGATTCTGTTTTTTGGCAATGGCTGAATGAGTCATCGCTGATTCCGAACGGCGTAGATTTCCTGGTCCTTTAAAAACCAGACAATCCACCCTGCCAAGGAGCGGTCCCATGGCGTTTGATGCTTTTATCAAAATCGAAGGTATTCCAGGCGAAGCGCTGGACGAAAAATACCGCAACTGGATCGAAGTGAGCGGCTACAGCTTTAGCACCTATCAAAGCACTTCAGCCACCGCCAGCTCTGCCGGTGGCGCAACTGCCGGCCGGACAACGCTGAGCCATTTCACTTTTACCAAAACTCTGGACAAATCCAGCTGCAAACTGATGGAAGCCAGTTGCGCCGGTGAGCACCTGAAAGAAGTCACCCTGGTGCTGAGCCGGGCGGGTACCGACAAGCTCAAGTACTACGAGATCGTGCTCGAGGAAGTCATCATCGCCGACTACACGCAAAATGCCGCAGCCGGCATTCCAGTTGAAATCGTGCAACTGAATTACGGCCGCATTAAAACCGTGTACACCCAGCAAAAACGCAGCGATGGTGCAGGCGGCGGAAACATAGCTGGCGGCTGGGATCGCATCGGCAATAAAAGATATTCGTGAGGCACAGATGACAGAGCCTCTAGCGTTTATCAACTCCCGAACCCAGTCTTTTGAATCCCTCAAGGCCGAGCTGCGACTAACTGGCATTGCAAGAACCAAGTTTGATGCACTCAACAGCCATATCGCCAACACTGTGGTGTTGGCAGGCGAGTTAGTGATCATCGGTGATGTAACGACCTCATCCAGTACCTATCAAGAGGCGTACTTGATGACCAAAGCGAGGGACATTCACCTCGCTCTGCTGACTAATCAAGTCGACGCCGACGACTTCTTTCTCGACAACTTCGAATTGCTGCAGGGCTTACTCGACGATGGCGCTTTTGGCGCCGGGGTTGTCAGTGATGGGTGGAGCAAACACATGGCTGCGATCAAGACTACGCTAGAGGAGATCGAGCAGGCCCATGAAAACTATCTGCGCAGCGGATCTATTGCCGCCAGAGACAGGTTCTACAGCGAACGCGCCAGGTTGTTCGTCAAGCTGGAAAAACAATTGGGCAATGTAGCCGCCTACGGCTCGGGGCTTCGTTCCCAAGGTTCGATAAAACGAATGCTGGGGATTTCGACCAAGAGTTACATGAGTACTGGCGAGATTGCCGGTTATGCGCAGAAGGTTAGTGGCGTGGCCAGGGCGGCGATGCTGATCAAGCGAGGAGTCTACATTGGCACTGCGTTGGAGGTTGCCTCTGCCGGGCTGAAGATCAAGCAGGCATGTGCGTTGGGACGGGAGGATGAGTGTACGAAGGCGAAGTACGTCGAGGGTTCTTCTTTGGCGGGAAGCCTTGTTGGTGGAGCCGTTGTAGGAGCCATTGGAGGGCAGGCTACAATCTTTGGGTGTATGTTGGTGTTAGGTGTCGCAAGTGGCGGGCCTGGTGCACTCGTATGCGGCGTAGTTGGCGGTGCAGTGGGTGGGGTCGAAGGAGGGAAGATAGGCGAAATGGCAGGTGAATATATTGGCGAATTCCTCTTTGAGAAAATAGCGCAGTGAATAACGCCCACGTCGGTTTGATATTTTTAATAATACTTGGTCCGCTTTTATTTGTAGCGATATGGTTGATTTATATTGTGCAAGCTCACACCGAAAAAGCGGAAGCGTTGTTGTGTAATAGTCATTTTGTGAAAGTTAACAAGGCCGCATTTTCTGATTTCGGTGTTGTTGGGAAAGTTATGCGCAGTGGGGTTCTCACTATGGTTTTGATGATGCCGGGAATATCCGTCAGACGAGGTATCGTTAATGCTGCGGAAGTCGAAAAATTTCCCAAGGGTTTGAAACGAATGCTAGTTGTCTCATGGGGGTTATGTTGGCTATTAAGTCTTGTTTTTATTATTTTTGGGGTCTGCGTGAAGTATATTAAGTGAATTGGGCGAGTGGCAGATATATTGCTGGCTGGGAAATGGCTTATGCCGTGATTGGAGGAGACGTAGGCGGTTGGTTGTAGGTGAGATCGGCGAAAAGTTTGGAAATTCGTGTAGAGAAGCTGTTTATGAAGTCTTGCCACAATGAATAATGATGCGCTGGCGATCATCGTAATATCGATACTTTTTCTTGGGGAATACAGTAATCGTGCACCCTTCAAAACACCTATTTTGCAGAATGCAAAGCTTAAAATTAATCTGAAGGTAAATCGCGTAGGGTATGAAAAATATGTAAATTATGAAGAGGCGGATAAAGGCTTGGCTTTCTCGGGTCAAGCGGAAATGGAATTAGCTTCTTTTATGTTTGATCCTTGCACATTGATCCCACTTTTTCAGGATATGTTGCTCCAGCAAACAAATATTATAGAGTTGATTGAGCAGCATGGGGAAAGTCTGGCGACCTCAGACGAATTAAGCGTAATAAATTATCTAACTGGGAATGAGTATAGTCGAGTCTGGATGACCACGGTCGAGGGTGAATTCGAAGATTATCCTGCCTTTCCATTTTTTAGAGTCGAGTTGGGTGGGGTTGTCTATGATAGTTCCGGAATGGGGATGGGGGAACTATCATTATTTTATTTTTGGTGGTTAGTAAGGTATATGGAGAATGTTGAAGGGGGTAAGGTTCTTTTTGTTGAGGAGCCAGAAAGTTTTCTGCCTCCTGCGAGTCAAGAAAGATTGACAAATATTTTAGCAAAGGTTGTTGCTGGGTTAGGTATTACTTTGATGTTGGCGACACATTCGGAGCATATCCTAAAGAGAATACCTTCTAGTCGAGTGCATTTGATTTTGAGGACTGATGAGGGGATTAAAAGTTTTTCCATTGTGGATGGTATGGCATCTCATCTTGAGAGTTTGGGGTTGGTTTCTCCCAAAATAGGAATGCTATTTTTGGAAGATGTTGGGGGTATTTTGTTTGCTAAGGCTTTGTTTAATAGTTCAACGGAATTTTCTATAAATAGCTTTTATTATCATAAGTCCGGTTCTGATGGACATGTTTCTACCGATTTGAGTCGATTAGCATTTCCTCATAAAGGATTTAAATTTGTAGGGTTGTATGACGGTGACTGCCGTGGTAATAAAGCAGCTTTAAATAAAGGAGGGGAATATTTTTTTCTACCTACTAACCTGGCTCCGGATGAACTTATGGCGGCTTACTTTAAGTCAAAGCCGACGGCATTCCTTGCTGCTAAGCTTATGGTTTCCGAAGTGAAAGTTAGTCAGGCAAAGGCCTTTGCAGCGGGTTCGGATTTTCACGACTATTTCCATAACGTGAATCGGGTGTTTGGGTGGGATTTCAATAGGCTGTTTTCCGTTGTGTGTGAAATGTGGATTGATGAGCACCCACAGGAGCTTGAGGATTTTTTAATCGAGGCAAAAATTGCTATTTTTGGACGGTGAGAAGATTGGAGCTTTTTATGTAAATATTTAGATGAGCTTGATGTATAAATTTTGGTGGGTGGAGCACTAAAAGTAGGTGTAAGGAGGTGGATATATTTCGGGTAATAAATAAATCTGCCCCCTCCATTCTGCTGTATTTTTAGAGGGCAAAAATCGGTAATTTGTTATTTTTCTTTGATTCTAGTTAAATTAGGAACTGGAGTGCCTTCCTTTTCGGTTAGTTATTTTAAGGGGTTGAATTGTATCTTCCTCATGTCGCAGTTATGGTTGATTAAAGTGTTTGGCGATTGGTTTCAGAACTAACTTATCTAAGCTCGCAGTGGAAAAAAGCACTGGTAAAAGAGGGGGCAGATTAAAAAAGCTATAATAGCGCCCTGCGGCGGCCCACTATCAGGGAGCTCCAAGCCGCCCGCCTCATTCACTGAATGTCTTTCAAATAATCCTTAAGCGCAACAAGCGGCCCATCAAGTCCCTCCATCGCCCGAATCCCGGCAAACTCCCCCACCAACCTCCCCAACTCCCGCCCCAACGGCTTATCCACACCCCCAACAGCCTCCAACGCCAACCCCACACACTCACCCACCTTCACCTGGATCCCCTCAACATCCCCCCGCCGCACCAGCAACTCAAACACATCCCGCTGGTAATCACCCATCACCAAATCATCCCGCAAAATCGGGCTCTGACCTTCCGATTCATAAGCCAGTTTGAGGGAGAAGAGGGCGACGGTTTCCAGGTGCAATTCCATGGGGGGAATCCTTGTGAAATGTTCTTCCGGCGAGGAGGGCAGAAGAGAGGCAAGATCAAAAGATCGCAGCCTTCGGCAGCTCCTACAGGTTGGTGCGTTGTCGGGGCGTTTGTCGGTGGGGGGCTGGCCACTTTATCGCGGGCGAAAAAAAAGGCCTTGCTAAGCAAGACCTTTCTTAATTTTGGTGCCCCGAGGGAGACTCGAACTCCCACTCCTTTCGAAAACGGATTTTGAATCCGCCGCGTCTACCAATTCCGCCATCAGGGCTCAATGGCGGCGAAGTATAGAGATGAGATAACCGCTGGTCAATCAGGTACATGGAGAATTTTTGATAATTCCGCTAGACTTCCCGGCCCTGCTAGACGAACCCCATCATGCGCGTTGCTGACTTTACTTTCGAGCTCCCTGATTCGCTGATTGCCCGCCATCCTTTGGCCGAGCGTCGCAATAGTCGTCTGTTGACCCTGGATGGGGTCAGCGGCGCCCTGGCACACCGTCAATTCACTGATTTGCTGGAGCATTTGCGCCCCGGCGATTTGATGGTGTTCAACAATACCCGGGTGATTCCGGCGCGGCTGTTTGGCCAGAAGGCTTCCGGCGGCAAGCTGGAAATCCTGGTGGAGCGGGTGCTCGACAGTCATCGCGTGCTGGCCCATGTGCGTTCCAGCAAGTCGCCCAAGCCTGGGTCGAAGATCCTGATCGACGGCGGTGGCGAGGCCGAGATGCTGGCGCGTCACGATGCGTTGTTCGAGCTGGGGTTTGCCGAGGAGGTGTTGCCGCTGCTCGACCGCGTCGGGCACATGCCGTTGCCTCCTTATATAGACCGCCCGGATGAAGGCGCCGACCGCGAGCGTTACCAGACTGTCTACGCCGAGCGTTTGGGCGCGGTGGCGGCGCCGACGGCGGGGCTGCATTTCGATCAGGTGCTGATGGAGGCGATTGCCGCCAAGGGCGTCGAGACGGCGTTCGTGACCTTGCACGTCGGCGCGGGTACGTTCCAGCCGGTGCGGGTCGAGAAGATCGAAGACCATCACATGCACAGCGAATGGCTGGAAGTCGGCCAGGACGTGGTCGATGCCGTTGCCGCCTGTCGCGCTCGCGGTGGTCGCGTGGTGGCCGTGGGGACCACCAGCGTGCGCTCGCTGGAAAGTGCTGCCCGCGATGGCGTGCTCAAGCCGTTCAGCGGCGATACAGATATTTTCATTTACCCTGGCCGGCCGTTTCATGTGGTCGATGCCCTGGTCACCAATTTCCATTTGCCCGAATCCACGCTGTTGATGCTGGTTTCGGCGTTTGCCGGTTATCCGGAAACCATGGCTGCCTACAAAGCCGCGGTCGACAACGGTTACCGCTTTTTCAGCTACGGTGATGCGATGTTCATCACCCGTAATCCCGCTCCAAGCGGCCCAGAGGAAACAGTATGAGTCGCACCTGTCGTATGTCTTTCGAGCTGCTGGCCACTGATGGCAAGGCTCGTCGCGGTCGTTTGACCTTCCCGCGCGGTACCGTCGAGACCCCGGCCTTCATGCCGGTGGGCACCTACGGCACGGTCAAGGGCATGCTGCCACGGGATATCGAGGCGACTGGCGCTGAAATCATTCTGGGCAACACTTTCCACCTGTGGCTGCGCCCGGGCACGGAAGTGATCAAGAAGCACGGCGACCTGCACGATTTCATGCAGTGGAAAGGCCCGATCCTGACTGACTCCGGCGGTTTCCAGGTGTTCAGCCTGGGCGCCATGCGCAAGATCAAGGAGGAGGGCGTGACCTTCGCTTCCCCGGTCGACGGCGCCAAGGTGTTCATGGGTCCGGAAGAGTCGATGCAGGTCCAGCGTGACCTGGGCTCCGACATCGTGATGATTTTCGACGAATGCACGCCGTACCCGGCTGATGAAGATGTCGCGCGTATTTCCATGGAATTGTCCCTGCGTTGGGCCAAGCGTTCGAAAGAAGCCCATGGCGACAACACGGCGGCGCTGTTCGGCATCGTTCAGGGCGGCATGCACCAGGACCTGCGCATGCGCTCCCTGGAAGGCCTGGACAAGATCGGCTTCGATGGCCTGGCCATTGGCGGCCTGTCGGTGGGCGAGCCCAAGCACGAGATGATCAAGGTGCTGGATTACCTGCCAGGCATGATGCCGGCTGACAAACCTCGTTACCTTATGGGCGTTGGCAAACCGGAAGACTTGGTTGAGGGTGTGCGCCGCGGTGTGGACATGTTCGATTGCGTGATGCCAACCCGTAATGCCCGCAATGGGCATCTGTTCATCGATACCGGCGTGCTGAAGATCCGAAACGCGTTCCATCGCCATGATGATTCGCCGCTCGATCCGACCTGCGATTGCTATACCTGCCAGAACTTCTCCCGCGCTTATCTGCATCACCTGGACAAGTGCGGCGAAATGCTGGGAAGCATGCTCAATACCATCCATAACTTGCGTCATTATCAAGTGCTTATGGCTGGTTTGCGCGAGGCTATTCAACAGGGTACATTGGCCGCCTTTGTCGATGCCTTCTATGCCAAACGCGGGTTACCTGTTCCGCCTTTGGACTGAGTTTCCTGACCCCAAGATTCAACATTTGCAACTGGAGTGCTAAATGAGCTTTTTTATCTCTAATGCCATGGCAGACGCTGCAGCCCCTGCGGCAGCCCCTATGGGCGGCGGTTTCGAGTGGATTTTCCTGGTCGGCTTCCTGGTCATCTTCTACCTGATGATCTGGCGTCCACAGGCCAAGCGCGCCAAAGAGCAGAAAAACCTGCTGAGCAGCCTGCAGAAAGGCGACGAAGTTGTGACCACCGGCGGCATCGCCGGCAAGATCACTAAAGTGGCCGACGATTTCGTCGTTCTGGAAGTTTCCGACACCGTCGAAATGAAATTCCAGAAAGGCGCCATCGCCGCGACGCTGCCAAAAGGCACGCTCAAAGCGATCTAAGTTTCAACTTCATTTTCAATCGACGGGGCGCGCAAGGCGCCCCGCGTCATAAACGGGCGGCGTGATGCTGAACAAATATCCTCTGTGGAAATACATTCTGATCCTGGCGGTGCTGGCGGTCGGTCTGATTTATTCCGCTCCCAATCTTTATCCTGATGACCCGGCCATTCAGGTCAGCGGTGCAAGCACTGCGCTGCAGGTCAATCAGGCTGATCTGGATCGCGTGAGCGCTGCGCTCAAGGAATCCGGGATCAACGTCAAGGCTGCCACGCTGGCAGAGGGCGGCAAGGGCGGTCTGATTCGCCTGACCAAGGCTGAAGACCAGCTGCCGGCCAAGGACGTTGTACGCAAGGCGTTGGGTGATGACTACGTCGTTGCATTGAACCTGGCACAAACCACCCCGCAATGGCTGCGCAACCTCGCTGCGCACCCGATGAAGCTGGGCCTGGACTTGTCCGGTGGTGTGCACTTCCTGCTGGAAGTGGACATGGACAAAGCCCTCGATGCACGTCTGAAAGTCTACGAAGGCGATGTAAAGAGCCTGCTGCGTAAAGAAAAGCTGCGCTATCGCAGCCTGCCGCAACTCAATGGTGCCATCCAGCTGGGCTTCGCTGATGAAGACAGCCGTGAACAGGCTCGTGTGCTGATCCGCAAGAACTTCAACGATTTCGACATTGTTCCGGCCGACCTCAATGGTCAACCGGTGCTGCGTCTGGCGATGACCCCGGCCAAGCTGGCGGAAATCCGCGAATACTCCATCAAGCAGAACTTGACCACGGTACGTAACCGCGTCAACGAGCTGGGTGTTGCCGAACCGATCGTCCAGCGCCAGGGCGCCAACCGCATCGTGGTTGAGCTGCCGGGCGTGCAGGACACCGCCGAAGCCAAGCGTATCCTCGGCAAGACGGCCAACCTCGAGTTCCGTCTGGCTGCTGAGCCGGGTGCTTCGAAAGCCACTTCCGAATCCTTCGAGTTCCGTGAAGGCGGCCGTCCTCCTGCGCTGATCGAGCGCGGCCTGATCATCACCGGTGACCAGGTGACTGACGCCAAGGCCGGCTTCGACGAGCACGGCAGGCCAGAAGTGAATATCCGTCTGGATGGCCATGGCGGCGAGCTGATGAGCCGTGCGACCCGTTCGAACGTTGGTCGCAGCATGGCGGTGATCTTCATCGAGCAGCGTCCGGTCACCACTTACACCAAGCAAGTGGTCAACGGCGTCGAGAAAGACGTGCCGGTCCAGAGCTTCAAGGAAGAGAAGAAGATCATCAGCCTGGCGACCATCCAGTCGCCGCTGGGTGCCCAGTTCCGTATTACCGGCCTGAACGGCCAGGGCGAGTCGTCCGAGCTGGCGCTGCTGCTGCGTGCCGGTGGTCTGGCTGCACCGATGTACTTTGCTGAAGAACGCACCATTGGTCCAAGCCTGGGTGCCGACAACATCACCAAGGGTATCGATGCGTCGCTGTGGGGCATGCTGTTCGTCTCGCTGTTCATCATGGCCATCTACCGCTTCTTCGGCCTCATCGCCACCGTCGCTCTGGCGGTGAACATGGTGATGCTGCTGGCGCTGATGTCGCTGCTGGGTGCAACGCTGACCCTGCCGGGCATCGCCGGTATCGTATTGACCATGGGTATGGCGGTCGACGCCAACGTGCTGATCTTCTCGCGGATCCGTGAAGAGATCGCCGCCGGCATGACCGTGCAGCGCGCAATCAACGAAGGCTTCGGCCGGGCTTTCACCGCGATTCTCGACGCCAACCTGACCACCTTGCTGGTCGGCGGCATCCTCTTTGCCATGGGCACCGGCCCGGTCAAGGGCTTCGCAGTGACCATGTCCCTCGGGATCTTTACCTCGATGTTCACGGCCATCATGGTGACCCGCGCGATGGTCAACCTGATCTTCGGCGGTCGTGACTTCAAGAAGTTGTGGATTTAAGGGGCTGCCATGTTACGTACAATCAACTTCATGGGCGTTCGCAACTTTGCGTTCGGCGTCACATTGTTCCTTACCGCACTGGCCTTGTTCAGTGTCTTCCACAAGGGCATGAACTGGGGCCTGGACTTCACCGGCGGTACGCTCATCGAGCTGACCTACGAGCGTCCGGCCGATGTCACCAAGGTGCGTGAGCAGCTGGTGACCGCGGGTTATCACGAAGCCATCGTGCAGAACTTCGGTGCAACAACCGATCTGCTGGTGCGCATGCCTGGCGAAGACCCGCAACTGGGTCACCAGGTCGCTGAGGCCTTGCAGAAGGTCGGCGGCGAGAACCCGGCGTCGGTCAAGCGCGTCGAGTTCGTCGGCCCGCAGGTGGGTGAAGAACTGCGCGACCAGGGTGGCCTCGGCATGCTGATGGCGCTGGGCGGCATCCTGATCTACCTGGCGTTCCGCTTTCAGTGGAAGTTTGCGGTCGGTGCGATCGTGTCCCTGATCCACGACGTGATCGTGACCATCGGTATCCTGTCGTTCTTCCAGATCACCTTCGACCTGACGGTGCTGGCGGCGGTACTGGCGATCATCGGTTACTCGCTCAACGACACCATCGTGGTATTCGACCGGGTTCGTGAGAACTTCCGTGTCCTGCGCAAGGCCAGCCTGATCGAGAACATCAACATCTCGACCACGCAAACCCTGTTGCGGACCATGGCGACGTCGATCTCCACCTTGCTGGCAATCGCGGCCCTGCTGTTCTTCGGCGGCGACAACCTGTTCGGTTTCTCCATCGCCCTGTTCATCGGTGTTCTGGCGGGTACCTACTCGTCGATCTACATCGCGAACGTGGTGCTGATCTGGCTGAACCTGAGCACGGAAGACCTGATTCCTCCTGCCAATACCGAGAAGGAAGTCGACGACCGTCCTTGAGGGAAGTTTCTCTCTGCGATGTAGTCCAAAAAAGGCGCGAGTTGAACTCGCGCCTTTTTTTGTGCTCCAAGGCTGGGAGAAGCGCGGACATGTTCCGCATGTGATGGTCCAGGAGGTTCATGTGAACAAGTCGATGCTGGTTGGTGCTGTACTGGGTGCTGTCGGTGTGACTGCCGGGGGTGCTGTGGCCACCTACAGCCTGGTTAAAAGCGGCCCTGAGTTCGCACAAGTACTCGCCGTTGAGCCGGTCAAGACACAAATCAAGACTCCACGTGAAGTGTGCAAGGATGTAACGGTCACCCGGCAGGCGCCGGTGAAAGATCAACATCAGATCGCCGGTACGGTGGTCGGTGCATTGGCAGGTGGTTTGCTGGGTAACCAGGTCGGTGGCGGCACCGGCAAGAAGATCGCCACGGTCGCGGGTGCTGTCGGTGGCGGTTATGCCGGCAACAAGGTGCAGGAAGGCATGCAAGAGCGTGATACCTACACCACGACCCAGACCCGCTGCAACACGGTCAACGACATCAGTGACAAGGTTGTAGGTTACGACGTGCGGTATTCGCTGGACGGCAAGGAAGGCAAGGTGCGCATGGATCGTGATCCGGGCAACCAGATTCCGGTGGATAAGGAAGGCAAGTTGATCCTGTCGGAGAATCAGCAGGGGCAGTGATCTGCTGAAGCTGGATAAAAAAGAAGCACCCTGCGGGGTGCTTTTTTTGTGCCCGCAATTTATGCATCACCACCAATCCCCCTGTGGGAGCGGGCTTGCTCGCGAAGGCGGTCTAACATCAAACATCGGTGCTGGCTGACCCACCGCTTTCGCGAGCAAGCCCGCTCCCACATTGGGTTTGTGGTGTGTTGGGAATCAAATTCCAGGCATAAAAAAAGCACCCCGCAGGGTGCTTTTTCTGTCGCGGGAAGCTTAGCGCTTCAGCGAGGCTGGCAGGTGCGGCTGGATCGCCGTCAAAACTGCCTTGAAGCACTTGGTGTTGCCGGCAACGACGTGGCCTTTCTCGAGGAAGTCGTGACCGCCGGTGAAGTCGCTCACCAAACCGCCGGCTTCCTGGATCAGCAGGGCGCCTGCAGCCATGTCCCACTCGGACAGGCCCGACTCCCAGAAGGCGTCGAAACGGCCGGCAGCCACGTAGGCCAGGTCCAGGCTCGCGGAACCTGCGCGGCGGATGCCGGCAGTCTGGCCAACCAGGGCGCGGAACATGCCCAGGTAGTTGTCGAGGTTGTCCATCTGCTCGTCACGGAACGGGAAGCCGGTACCCAGCAGGGCGCCGTCCAGGCTGGTGCGACCGCTGACGCGCAGGCGACGACCGTTCAGTTGAGCGCCGCGACCACGGCTGGCGGTGAATTCTTCCTGGCGAACCGGGTCCAGAACAACAGCGTGCTCCAGACGACCGCGGTATTTGCAGGCAATGCTGACAGCGAAGTGAGGAATGCCGCGCAGGAAGTTGGTGGTGCCGTCCAGCGGATCGATGATCCACAGGTACTCTTCGCCTTCGATGCCGGTGCCGGCGTGCATGCCGGTCTCTTCACCCAGGATCGAGTGATTCGGGTACGCCTTGCGCAGGGCGTCGATGATTTTCTGTTCAGCGGCGCGATCCACCTCGGATACGTAATCCTTGGCGTCTTTTTCGTCGACCTTGATGGTATCCAGGCGCTCGATGGAGCGGAAGATCAATTCACTGGCGCTGCGGGCGGCGCGCAGCGCGATATTCAGCATGGGCTGCATGGATGTGTCACCTAAGGTTGTTAAAGAAAGCCGGGCATTCTATCAGAAAGTTTCTACAGGAGAAGGACGACGTTCGCTTTCATGGCTTAACGGTAGCTTCAGCTGTAAGATTCCGCTCCCGATTATCGTGTTCGAGAGCGCCTCCCTTGCTGCATAACATTCGTGTCGTCCTGGTCAATACCAGCCATCCGGGCAATATCGGCGGGGCTGCGCGTGCCATGAAGAACATGGGCTTGTCGCGGCTGGTGCTGGTCGAGCCTCGTCAGTTCCCGCATCACGAAGCCGACGCCCGTGCTTCCGGTGCCGGTGACATCCTTGAAAACGCGCAAGTCGTCGCCACCTTGGAAGATGCCCTGGTCGGCTGCAACCTGGTGCTGGGTACCAGTGCCCGCGACCGGCGCATTCCCTGGCCGCTGCTCGATCCCCGCGAATGCGGAACGAAGGTGGTCGAGGAAGCCGGGCAGGGCGCGGAAATCGCCCTGGTGTTCGGTCGTGAAGATTCCGGCCTGACCAACGAAGAGCTGCAGCGATGTCATTATCACGTGCACATTCCATCAGACCCTGAGTTCAGTTCGCTGAACCTTGGGGCGGCGGTGCAGGTGTTGAGCTATGAAGTGCGCATGTCCTGGCTGGCGGCCCAAGGTCAGCCAAGCAAGGTCGAGAAGGAAGAGGTGGCTTCGGTCAAGAGCGCCGAGCTGGCGACTATGGACGAGCTGGAGCGATTCTATGAACACCTGGAGCAAACCCTGGTGGCCATCGAATTCCTCGATCCGGAAAAACCGCGGCACTTGATGGCGCGCCTGCGCCGGTTGTACGGACGCAGCTCGGTCAGCCGAGCGGAAATGAATATTTTGCGTGGCATCCTCACGGAAACCCAGAAAGCGGCCCGTGGTGAGCTTCTAAAGCGGAAGGATTAATGATGTTTGAGCGTTTGCGTGAAGATATCCAGAGCGTATTCCATCGAGACCCGGCGGCGCGTAACGCTTTTGAAGTCCTGACCTGCTACCCCGGCATGCACGCCATCTGGATTCACCGTTTGTCGGCGATGCTGTGGCGCGCGGACCTGAAGTGGCTGGCGCGGCTGGTGTCGAACTTCGGCCGCTGGCTGACCGGGATCGAGATCCATCCGGGGGCCAAGGTCGGTCGACGTTTCTTCATCGACCATGGCATGGGCATCGTCATTGGTGAAACCGCCGAGATCGGCGACGACGTCACTATTTACCAGGGCGTGACCCTGGGCGGCACCAGCTGGAACAAGGGCAAGCGTCATCCGACCCTGGGTGATGGCGTCGTGGTCGGGGCGGGCGCGAAGGTGCTCGGCCCGTTCACTGTCGGCGCCGGTGCCAAGGTGGGTTCCAATGCTGTGGTGACCAAGGAAGTGCCTCCGGGGGCGACCGTGGTCGGGATTCCGGGGCGGATCATCGTCAAGTCCGACGAAGAGCAGGATGCCAAGCGCAAGGCCATGGCCGAGAAGATCGGGTTTGATGCCTACGGCGTGACTGAAGACATGCCTGACCCGGTGGCTCGCGCCATCAACCAGTTGCTCGACCACCTGCAGGCGGTCGATGGGCGTCTGGAGGGGATGTGCGGGGCGTTGAAGGACCTGGGCAGTAATTACTGTGCGAAAGATCTGCCTGAGCTGCGCGAAGAAGACTTCGCCTGCGTAAAAGACAAAGACCAGACCCAGGCCAGCTGACGCCTTTGTGTAGGAGCTGCCGAAGGCTGCGATCTTTTGATCTTGTTTTTTTAAAAATCAAAGTCAAAAGATCGCAGCCTTCGGCAGCTCCTACAGGGATCGGGGGTCGTATTTGGGTAATGGCGCTGCGCTAAGCGGTGTGCCATTAAGCCGCAGACCCTGCTATGATGCGCCCGCTCTTTGCGGGTAATCCCGACTAAAGTACTAGGTCTTATAGTTGACTTAAATACTCGGGAATTGCATACTCGCCTCATTCCGAACTCCGTGGTAATTGTCCATGCGACTGACTACAAAAGGCCGATACGCCGTGACCGCCATGCTTGACTTGGCGTTGCACGCGCAGCACGGGCCCGTGTCCCTGGCCGATATCTCCGAGCGCCAAGGCATCTCCCTGTCCTACCTCGAACAGCTTTTTGCCAAATTGCGCCGCAGCAATCTGGTGTCCAGCGTGCGTGGTCCGGGCGGTGGCTACCAATTGTCCCGCGACATGCAGGGCATCCAGGTCGCCCAGGTGATCGATGCGGTGAACGAATCGGTCGATGCCACCAAATGCCAGGGGCAGGGTGATTGCCATCAAGGCGACACCTGCCTGACCCACCACTTGTGGTGCGACCTGAGCCTGCAGATTCACGAATTTCTGAGCGGTATCAGCTTGGCTGACCTTGTGACTCGCCGTGAGGTGCAAGAAGTAGCCCAGCGTCAGGACCAGCGCCGTTGCAACAGCAAGGTGCCACGCCTGGACAAGATTGAAGCGTCCGCCGTCGAATGACAGCCAAAGAGCTAGCGGCACGCCAGCCAGCCTGATTTAGGAGATAGTCCATGAAATTGCCGATTTACCTTGATTACTCTGCGACCACCCCGGTTGATCCGCGTGTCGCGCAAAAGATGAGTGAATGCCTGCTGGTCGACGGAAACTTCGGTAACCCGGCGTCCCGTTCCCACGTGTTCGGCTGGAAAGCTGAAGAGTCCGTTGAAAACGCTCGTCGTCAGGTGGCCGACCTGGTCAACGCCGACCCGCGCGAAATCGTCTGGACCTCCGGTGCCACTGAATCCGACAACCTGGCAATCAAGGGTGCGGCACATTTCTACGCCACCAAAGGCAAGCACCTGATCACCACCAAGATCGAGCACAAGGCTGTCCTGGACACCATGCGCCAACTGGAGCGTGAAGGGTTCGAAGTGACCTACATCGAGCCGCGCACTGACGGCCTGGTGACCCCGGAGATGATCGAAGCCGAACTGCGCGACGACACCATCCTGGTGTCGGTCATGCACGTGAACAACGAAATCGGCACCATCAACGACATCGCAGCGATCGGCGAACTGCTCCGCTCCAAGGGCATCCTGTTCCACGTCGACGCCGCTCAGTCCACCGGCAAGGTCGAGATCGACCTGCAGAAGCTGAAAGTCGACATGATGTCGTTCTCCGCCCACAAGACCTACGGTCCTAAAGGCATCGGCGCCCTGTACGTAAGCCGCAAGCCGCGCGTACGTATCGAAGCGACCATGCACGGTGGCGGCCACGAGCGCGGCATGCGTTCCGGCACCCTGGCGACCCACCAGATCGTTGGCATGGGTGAAGCTTTCCGCGTAGCCAAGGAAGACATGGCTGCCGAGAACGTACGCATCAAGGCCCTGAGCGACCGTTTCTACAAGCAGGTCGAGCACCTGGAAGAGCTGTACGTCAACGGCAGCCTGACCGCCCGCGTTCCGCACAACCTGAACCTGAGCTTCAACTACGTTGAAGGCGAGTCGCTGATCATGGCGCTCAAGGATCTGGCGGTGTCGTCCGGTTCGGCCTGCACCTCGGCATCCCTTGAGCCTTCGTACGTACTGCGCGCCCTGGGCCGCAACGACGAACTGGCTCACAGCTCGATCCGCTTCACCTTCGGCCGTTTCACCACCGAAGAAGAAATCGACTACGCCGCGCAGAAAGTCTGCGAGGCCGTAACCAAGCTGCGCGCTCTGTCGCCGCTGTGGGACATGTACAAAGACGGCGTCGATATCTCGAAGATCGAGTGGGCGGCACACTAACTATAGAAGCCGCCGGATACAGGTCCTGTAGCAGCGCGGCGGTAAATGCAGCGCAACTACAGGGTCTCAAGAGCGGCCCTGATGAGTGAGGATTGAGAATCATGGCTTACAGCGAAAAGGTCATCGACCACTACGAAAACCCGCGCAACGTCGGCAAGATGGACGCGGAAGATCCTGATGTCGGCACCGGCATGGTCGGCGCTCCGGCGTGCGGCGACGTGATGCGCCTGCAGATCAAGGTCAACGACGCCGGCATCATCGAAGATGCCAAGTTCAAGACCTACGGCTGCGGTTCGGCTATCGCTTCCAGCTCCCTCGCCACCGAGTGGATGAAGGGCAAGACCCTGGACGAAGCGGAAACCATCAAGAACACCCAGCTGGCTGAAGAACTGGCCCTGCCGCCAGTGAAAATCCACTGCTCGGTACTCGCTGAAGACGCCATCAAGGCGGCTGTTCGCGACTACAAGCAGAAGAAAGGCTTGATCTAAGCATTTGGCGACGAGTAAGGAGTCAACGATGGCTATCAGCATGACAGAAGCGGCGGCCAAGCACGTGCGACGCTCCCTCGACGGGCGCGGCAAGGGTGAAGGGATTCGTCTGGGTGTTCGCACCACGGGCTGTTCCGGCCTTGCCTACGTGCTGGAGTTTGTCGACGAGGTGGTTGCTGAGGACCAGGTGTTCGAAAGTCACGGCGAAAAAGTGATTATCGACCCGAAAAGCCTGGCCTACCTGGACGGCACCGAACTCGATTTCGTCAAGGAAGGGTTGAACGAAGGCTTCAAGTTCAACAACCCCAACGTGCGCGGTGAATGTGGCTGCGGCGAAAGCTTCAACATCTGAGGCTTGTCGTGGGTACTCCTTGTCATTTCGCTTTATTCGAGCTGCAACCGAGTTTCGATCTGGATCTCGATCAGCTGGCTACGCGCTACCGTGAGTTGGCGCGCGGCGTTCATCCGGACCGCTTTGCAGACGCTTCCGAGCGCGAGCAGCGGCTGGCGTTGGAGCAATCCGCGAGCCTCAACGAGGCCTATCAGACGCTCAAGAGTCCACCCAAGCGCGCGCGTTACCTGCTCGCCTTGAATGGTGGCGAGCTGCCGCTGGAGGTCACGGTGCATGATCCGGAGTTCCTTCTGCAGCAGATGGAGCTGCGTGAAGAGCTCGAAGACCTGCAGGACAGCGCCGACCTCAATGGCGTTGCCGTCTTCAAGCGTCGCCTGAAGGCTGCCCAGGATGAACTGAACCAAAACTTCGCAGCTTGCTGGAACGATGCCGCGCAACGTGAACGGGCCGAACGCCTGATGCGGCGCATGCAGTTCCTCGACAAGCTCACCTACGAAGTGCGCCAGTTAGAAGAGCGCCTCGACGATTAACCCAGTGCCGCTCCGGTCGCACGCCTGATATACAGATAAGTCCTGATAACGATGGCCCTACTGCAGATCGCCGAACCCGGCCAAAGTCCTCAACCGCACCAGCGTCGTCTGGCTGTGGGGATCGACTTGGGCACTACCAATTCGCTGGTCGCTGCATTGCGCAGTGGACTTTCCGAGCCTCTGGCTGACGCGCAAGGGCGGGTCATCCTGCCGTCTGCCGTCCGCTATCACGCCGATCGCGTCGAGGTTGGCGAATCCGCCAAGCTGGCTGCCGCCACCGATCCCTTGAACACCGTGCTGTCGGTCAAGCGCTTGATGGGTCGTGGTCTGTCCGACGTCAAGCAGCTGGGCGAGCAACTGCCCTACCGCTTTGTCGGCGGCGAGTCGCACATGCCGTTCATCGACACGATCCAGGGCCCGAAAAGTCCGGTCGAAGTGTCCGCCGATATCCTCAAGGTCCTGCGCCAGCGCGCCGAAGCGACCCTGGGTGGTGAGCTGGTGGGCGCTGTGATCACCGTTCCGGCCTATTTCGATGACGCTCAACGTCAAGCCACCAAGGATGCGGCCAAGCTGGCCGGCCTGAATGTGCTGCGTTTGCTCAATGAGCCGACCGCTGCCGCTGTGGCCTATGGTCTGGATCAGCATGCCGAAGGCCTGGTCGCCATTTACGACTTGGGCGGCGGTACCTTCGATATTTCGATTCTGCGCCTGACCGGCGGTGTCTTCGAAGTCCTGGCCACCGGCGGCGACAGCGCCCTGGGCGGCGATGACTTCGACCATGCGATTGCTGGCTGGATCATCGAGAGCGCCGGTCTGTCCGCCGACCTCGATCCGGGTGCACAGCGCAACCTGCTGCAAGCCGCCTGTGCGGCCAAGGAAGCCCTGACCAATGCCGCGGCCGTTGAAGTTGCCTATGGCGACTGGAAAGCCGAGCTGACCCGTGAAGCCTTCAATGCGCTGATCGAGCCGATGGTCGCGCGTAGCCTCAAAGCCTGCCGTCGTGCGGTACGTGATTCCGGTATCGAGCTGGAAGACGTGCACGCCGTGGTCATGGTCGGTGGTTCGACTCGCGTACCCCGCGTTCGCGAAGCCGTCGCCGAAGCGTTCGGTCGTCAGCCCCTGACTGAAATCGACCCGGATCAAGTGGTCGCCATTGGTGCTGCGATCCAGGCCGATACCCTGGCCGGTAACAAGCGCGATGGTGGTGAGCTGCTGCTGCTCGACGTGATTCCGTTGTCCCTGGGCCTGGAAACCATGGGTGGCCTGATGGAGAAGGTGATTCCGCGCAACACCACCATCCCCGTCGCTCGCGCCCAGGACTTCACCACCTATAAAGATGGCCAGTCGGCCATGGCGATCCACGTGCTGCAGGGCGAGCGCGAGCTGATCAGCGACTGCCGCTCCCTGGCGCGCTTCGAATTGCGCGGTATCCCGGCGATGGTCGCCGGCGCGGCGAAGATTCGCGTGACCTTCCAGGTCGATGCCGACGGTCTGCTCAGTGTTTCCGCTCGCGAACTGGGTTCGGGTGTCGAAGCCAGCATTCAGGTCAAGCCGTCCTACGGCCTGACCGACGGCGAAATCGCCAAAATGCTCAAGGACTCGTTCCAGCACGCCAATGACGACAAGGTTGCCCGTGTACTGCGCGAGCAGCAGGTCGACGCCCAGCGCCTGATCGAGGCCGTGCAGGCCGCTCTGGAGGCTGATGGCGAGCGCTTGCTCGACGCCGAAGAGCGCCTGGTCATCGACCTGCAGGTGCAGGAACTGACCGAACTGATGAAAGGTACCGATGGTTACGCCATCGAGCAGCAGACCAAGCGTCTGTCGCAAGTGACCGACGCCTTTGCTGCCCGCCGCCTGGACTCGACGGTGAAAGCCGCGCTGGCGGGGCGCAACCTGAATGAGATTGAGGAATAACGATGCCGCAGGTCATTTTTCTGCCACACGAGAAGTTTTGCCCCGAAGGCATGGTTGTTGAGGCTGAGACGGGGGTTTCCATCCTCGAACTGGCCCATGAACACCACATCGAGATGGAAAGCGCCTGTGGCGGCGTGTGTGCCTGCACCACCTGCCACTGCATCATCCGCGAGGGTTTCGACTCGCTGGAAGAGGCCGACGAGCTGGAAGAAGACTACCTTGATAAGGCCTGGGGCCTTGAGCGCGAGTCCCGCCTGGGCTGCCAGGCCAAGGTCGGTACCGAAGACCTGACGGTCGAAATTCCGAAGTACTCGCTCAACCACGCCGCCGAAGCGCCGCACTGATTCAAGGAATTGTCATGAAACTCAAGTGGACTGATGTGCTGGAGATCGCGATCCAGCTGGCCGAAAGCAAGCCCGACGTGGACCCTATGTCGGTCAACTTCGTCGATCTGCGCAAATGGGTAATGGAATTACCCGATTTCGACGACATGCCTGAGCATTGTGGCGAAAAGATCCTGGAGGCCATTCAGGCCCACTGGATCGAAGAGCGCGACTGAGCCACGCCGCAGGTTAGGCAATACCCGAGAACCCGCGTATAATTCGCGGGTTTAATTTTTCGTAAATTACCGTTTCTGGAGTTACACCATGGCTGTTCAACGTACTTTCTCCATCATCAAGCCTGACGCCGTTGCTAAAAACGTGATCGGCGAGATCACCACTCGTTTCGAAAAAGCCGGCCTGCGCGTTGTAGCTTCGAAACTGAAGCAACTGTCCAAAGCTGAAGCCGAAGGCTTCTACGCTGAGCACAGCGCTCGTGGTTTCTTCAACGACCTGGTTGCTTTCATGATCTCCGGTCCGGTTGTCGTTCAGGTTCTGGAAGGCGAAAACGCTATCGCTCTGAACCGTGAGCTGATGGGCGCTACCAACCCTAAAGAAGCTGCTGCCGGCACCATCCGTGCTGACTTCGCTGACTCCATCGACGCCAACGCCGTACACGGTTCGGACTCCGAAGCCGCTGCCGCTCGCGAAATCTCGTACTTCTTCGCAGCTACTGAAGTAACCACTCGCTAAGCATTGGCTTAAGAGTGAAGGTGAATCCATGACTACATCGACTGTAAAAACTAACCTGCTGGGTCTGACTCAGCTGGAAATGGAAAAATTCTTCGACTCAATCGGGGAGAAGCGTTTCCGTGCCGGTCAGGTAATGAAATGGATTCACCACTTTGGTGTCGATGATTTCGATGCCATGACGAACGTCAGCAAGGCCTTGCGCGAAAAGCTCAAGGCTGTTGCTGAGGTCCGTGGTCCGGAAGTGGTCAGCGAGGACATCTCCAGCGACGGCACCCGCAAGTGGGTGGTGCGCGTGGCGTCCGGCAGCTGCGTCGAGACCGTGTACATTCCCCAGGGCAAACGCGGCACCTTGTGCGTTTCGTCCCAGGCAGGCTGTGCCCTGGATTGCAGTTTCTGCTCCACCGGCAAGCAAGGCTTCAACAGCAACCTCACCGCCGCCGAAGTCATCGGCCAGGTGTGGATTGCCAACAAATCCTTTGGCAGCGTCCCGGCAACCGTCGACCGTGCCATCACCAACGTGGTGATGATGGGCATGGGTGAGCCGCTGCTGAACTTCGACAACGTCGTCGCGGCCATGCACCTGATGATGGACGACCTGGGCTACGGCATTTCCAAGCGCCGCGTAACCCTGTCGACCTCCGGTGTGGTACCGATGATCGATGAGCTCTCCAAGCACATCGACGTCTCCCTGGCGTTGTCCCTGCACGCACCGAATGACGCATTGCGTAACCAATTGGTGCCGATCAACAAGAAGTATCCGCTTAAGATGCTGCTCGAGTCGTGCCAGCGCTACATGTCGTCCCTGGGCGAAAAACGTGTGCTGACCATCGAGTACACCTTGCTCAAGGACGTCAACGACAAGCTTGAGCACGCCGTGGAAATGATCGAGCTGCTCAAGAACATCCCGTGCAAGATCAACCTGATCCCGTTCAACCCGTTCCCGCATTCCGGGTACGAGCGTCCGAGCAACAACGCCATTCGTCGTTTCCAGGATCAGCTTCATCATGCCGGTTTCAACGTCACCGTCCGCACCACCCGTGGTGAAGACATCGACGCCGCCTGTGGTCAATTGGTAGGGCAGGTGCTGGATCGCACCCGTCGCAGCGAACGTTATATCGCCGTGCGTGAATTGAACGCCGACAGCGATGTTGCTTCGAGCACTGCGAACAACAATTAAGAGAGGATCTCTATGTCCCTGCGCTTTGCGCTGCTTTTGCTGTTGGCCAGCCTGTGTGCTGGCTGCGTGCTTTCGGGTGATTACAATCCGATGAAGACCAGCAAGGGCCGTGATGAAGCGCGTGAGGCATACGTGCAGCTCGGTATCGGGTATTTGCAACAAGGCATGACCGAGCGCGCCAAGGTTCCGCTGAGAAAAGCCCTGGAACTCGATGGCTCCGACCCTGATGCCAACGCGGCGCTGGGGCTGGTGTTCCAGGCCGAGATGGAGCCGGAACTGG
Source organism: Pseudomonas sp. PDM27 (assembly GCF_019219205.1). Classification (NCBI taxonomy): domain Bacteria; kingdom Pseudomonadati; phylum Pseudomonadota; class Gammaproteobacteria; order Pseudomonadales; family Pseudomonadaceae; genus Pseudomonas; species Pseudomonas sp. PDM27. The sequence continues at coordinate 349,145 of NZ_JAHUWF010000004.1, forward strand.
CCGACGAACATTTTCGCAAGGCGCTGTCCTCCCGTCCGGGCGACGCACGAATCCTCAATAATTACGGCAGTTTTCTTTTCGAGCAGAAACGTTACACCGAAGCCTACGAGCGCTTTGAACAAGCCGCTGCCGATACGCTGTATCCTGAGCGTTCGCGGGTGTTCGAGAACCTGGGCATGACCGCTGCAATGCTCGGCCAGCGTGATCTGGCCCAGCAGCAACTGGAAAAAGCCCTGCGCCTGAACCGGCAACAACCTCGTGCATTGCTGGAAATGGCTGAGTTGTCTTACGAAGACAGGCATTATGTGCCCGCGCGAGATTATTACGACCGTTTCAGCCAGCTATCCGAGCAAAATGCACGTAGTCTATTGCTCGGCGTTCGGCTGGCAAACGTGTTCGAAGATCGCGACAAGGCTGCAAGTAAAGGCCTGCAACTAAAAAGACTCTATCCCGGTACGCCGGAATATCAGCAATACCTGTCGGAGCAATGATGAAAGCGGCGCATCCCGAAGTTGTAGCAGCGAATCGCGTTAACCCCGGTGAGACTTTGCGCCAGGCCCGCGAAAGCAATGGCTGGTCGCTGGCCGAAGTGGCCCTCAAGCTCAACCTCACCACCACTTCCTTGAGCAATCTGGAAGCCGGCGCTTTCGACAAGCTGCCCGGGCATACCTTTGCCCGTGGTTATATTCGCGCCTATGCCAAGTTGCTCGGCATGGACCAGGCCGTTCTGGTCCAGCAATTCGATCAATCCACCGGTACCGACTCCCAGGGCAGCAATGTTCACAGCCTGGGTCGTATTGAAGAGCCGGTCCGGGTTTCCCACACCATTTTGCGAATCGTCAGTCTGCTGTTGCTGGTAGCGGTGATCGGTGGCGGTTTCGTCTGGTGGCAGGATCAGACCTCGATGCGCACCAAGGACCTGATCGGTCTGGCACCAGAGCACGTAGAAGTCGAAGGCGCCGACGGTACGACACAGATCCATCCGCTGGACGAGCCGGAAGACCAGGCCGTCGTGGAAGGTCAGACCGAAGGCGGAACCGCTCTCGCGCTGCCACAGGCCGAGGCTCCGGCTGAAGCAGCCGAACAGGCTCAAGTGCCTGCGCCGGCCGCCCCGGCAGCGCCAACCACGCCAGCCGCACCTGCGCACACTACCGCGCCCGTTGTCGCAGCGCCGGTGACCCCGGCAGCTCCGGCTCCGGCAGCGCCTGCCGCCCCGGTCCCTGCGGTGACTGCACCGGTAACCGCTGCGGCTCCTGCTCCAGCGGCAGCCGCACCTGTGGCCGGTCAAGGCCAGGTCCAGGTGCAGTTCACCTCCGATTGCTGGACACAAGTGACCGACGGTAGCGGCAAGGTGCTGTTCAGCGGTCTCAAACGCAAAGGCGACAGCCTGGCAGTCAATGGCAAACCACCGTTTTCCGTGCGCCTGGGCTTTGCCCGTGGCGCTCAGGTCAGCTACAACGGCCAGCCAGTCGATGTCGCTCCGTTCACCAGTGGCGAGACTGCTCGCCTGAAGTTGGGTCAATAAGTCATGCACGGCGAATCTCCAATCAAACGTCGCGAATCCCGCAAGATCTGGGTCGGTAACGTGCCTGTTGGCGGCGATGCGCCTATCGCTGTGCAGAGCATGACCAACAGCGACACCAATGATGTCGCGGCCACGGTCGCGCAAATCAATCGCCTGGAAGCGGCCGGCGTCGATATCGTGCGGGTTTCCGTACCGGACATGGACGCTGCCGAGGCCTTCGGCAAGATCAAGCAACTGGTCAAAGTCCCCCTGGTTGCCGACATCCACTTCGACTACCGCATCGCGTTGCGCGTCGCCGAGCTGGGGGTCGATTGCCTGCGGATCAACCCGGGCAACATCGGTCGCGAAGACCGCGTCCGCGCGGTGGTCGATGCCGCCCGTGACCGCGGGATCCCGATCCGTATTGGCGTGAACGCCGGTTCCCTGGAAAAAGACCTGCAAAAGAAATACGGCGAGCCGACCCCGGCCGCGCTGGTCGAGTCAGCCTTGCGTCACGTCGAGCACCTTGAACGCCTGAACTTCCAGGACTTCAAGGTCAGCGTGAAAGCCTCCGACGTGTTCATGGCCGTCGAAGCGTACCGCCTGCTGGCCAAGGAAATCGTCCAGCCACTGCACCTGGGCATCACCGAAGCCGGTGGTTTGCGTTCGGGCACGGTGAAATCCGCCGTGGGCCTCGGTATGCTGCTCGCCGAAGGGATTGGCGATACTATCCGCATCTCGTTGGCGGCCGACCCGGTCGAGGAAGTGAAAGTCGGCTACGACATTCTCAAATCCCTGCACCTGCGTTCCCGTGGCATCAACTTCATCGCCTGCCCGAGCTGCTCGCGGCAGAACTTCGATGTGGTCAAGACCATGAACGAGCTGGAAGGGCGCCTCGAGGATTTGCTGGTGCCGCTGGATGTCGCGGTCATCGGTTGCGTGGTCAACGGCCCGGGCGAAGCCAAGGAAGCCCATATCGGCTTGACCGGCGGCACGCCGAACCTGATTTACATCGACGGCAAGCCGTCGCAGAAACTGACGAATGACAATCTGGTGGATGAGCTTGAACGCTTGATCCGTCAGAAAGCGGCCGAAAAGGTCGAAGCTGACGCTGCCGTAATTGCGCGTGGCTGATCGAACGAATTAAGGAATTTAAGTGAGCAAGTCTCTGCAAGCCATTCGTGGCATGAACGACATCCTGCCCGAACAGACCCCCCTGTGGCGTCATTTCGAAGGCACCGTTTCGCGCCTGCTGGATAACTACGGTTACAAGCAGATCCGTATGCCGATCGTCGAGTTCACCGAGCTGTTCAAGCGCTCCATCGGTGAAGTGACCGACATCGTCGAAAAAGAGATGTACACCTTCGACGACCGCAACGGCGACTCCCTGACCCTGCGCCCTGAAGGCACGGCGGCCTGCGTGCGCGCGGTGCTGGAGCACGGCATCACCGGTGGCGGCCAGGTTCAGAAACTCTGGTACATCGGCCCGATGTTCCGCCACGAGCGTCCGCAGAAAGGCCGTTATCGTCAGTTCCACCAGATCGGTGTCGAGGTGTTCAACCTCGACGGTCCGGACATCGACGCCGAGCTGATCGTGCTGACCTGGCGCCTGTGGGGCGAGCTGGGCATCCGCGATGCGGTAAAGCTCGAGCTCAACAGCCTGGGTACCAGCGAATCCCGCGGCCGTTATCGCGAAGCGCTGGTCGAATACCTCTCGGCGCACATGGACAAGCTCGACGAAGACAGCCAGCGTCGCCTGAAAACCAACCCGCTGCGGGTTCTTGATACCAAGAACGCCGACACCCAGGCGGTATTGGTCGATGCGCCGAAGATGGCCGACTACCTCGACGAAGAATCCCGCGTGCACTTCGAGGGCCTCAAGGCTCGCCTGGATGCCGCCGGCATTCCTTACGTGATCAACCCGAAGCTGGTTCGCGGGCTGGATTACTACAGCAAGACCGTTTTCGAATGGGTCACCGACAAGCTCGGCGCCCAGGGCACCGTGTGTGCCGGTGGTCGTTACGACGGCCTGGTAGAGCAAATGGGCGGCAAGCCGACCGCCGGCGTTGGTTTTGCCATGGGCATCGAACGCCTGGTGCTGTTGCTGGAAACCCTGGAGCAGATTCCGGAGGAGATCTCCCGTCAGGTTGATGTCTATCTCTGCGCCTTCGGTGAAGCCGCCGAGCTCGCCGGGCTGACCCTGGCGGAGCGCGTTCGTGACCAGTTGCCCAACCTGCGCCTGCAAGTGAATGCCGGCGCCGGCAGTTTCAAAAGCCAGTTCAAGAAGGCCGACAAGAGCGGTGCGCTGTACGCGCTGATCCTCGGTGACGACGAAATGGCCCAGCAAGTGGTAGGTTTCAAACCCCTGCGTGGCCAGGGCGAACAACAAAGCATTGCCTGGGATGCGCTTGCAGCACACCTGGCCACCTGCGTCGTGCAGGGTTGAAGCTGTCTAAACAGCCGAATTAGCGATTAAGGAGTATTGGGGTGTCGAGTACCGAAGACGAACATTTGATGGAACTGAAGGAATGGTGGTCACGCAACGGTAAGCCCCTGGTCACTGGCGGCCTGTTGGCGCTGGTCATCGTGTTCGGCTGGCAGGCGTTCCACAAGTATCAGAGCAATCAGTCGCAAGGCGCCTCGATTCTCTATCAACAATTGCTCGAAACCACGCTGACGCCTGACGGCAAGCCTGATGCGGCCCGTGTTTCGGACCTGGCCGGCAAGCTTAACAGCGAGTACGGCGGCAGCGCCTACGCGCAGTACGGCAGCCTGTTCGTGGCCAAGGTAGCGGTCGACAGCGGCAAGCTGGACGACGCGGCCACCGAACTCAAGGCCATTGTCGCCAAACCGGCCAACCCGGCACTGGGCGAAATCGCCCGTCAGCGTCTGGCCCAGGTACTCGGCGCGCAGAACAAGGCCGACGAAGCCCTGAAGCTGCTCGAAGGCGATGCCGACAAGGCATTCCTGGCCACTCGCGAAGAACTCAAGGGCGACCTGCTGGTGCAGTTGGGTCGTACCGACGAGGCGAGCGCGGCGTATCAAAAAGCCAAGGCGGCACTGTCGGATGAAGCGGCGGTCGGTGGCCTGCAAATCAAGCTGGACGACCTGGCCAAAGGGGATGCGTGACGTGATTCGTTGGAAACATGCAGCATTGCTGGCCCTGGCCATTTTGGCCGCGGGTTGCAGCAGCAACAGCAAAAAAGAACTGCCTCCGGCCGAACTGGTCGACTTCAAGGAAGAAGTGGTTCTGCAAAAGCAGTGGAGTCGTTCGATCGGTGACGGTCAGGGCGAAACCTACAACATGCTGGTTCCGGCCATCGATGGCGATACCATCTATGCCGCCGACGTCACTGGCGTGTTGATGGCGATGGATCGCCACACGGGCGACGTCAAATGGAAGAAAGATCTCGAGCTGCCTGTTTCCGGCGCTGTCGGCGTTGGTTACGGTCTGGTCACGATCGGTACGATCAAGGGTGAAATCGTTGCCCTGGACGCGATCAACGGTGAAGAAAAGTGGCGCGCTCGCGTGTCCAGCGAAGTACTGGCACCGCCAGCCAACAACGGTGACGTTGTGGTGGTTCAGACTCAGGACGATCGCCTGATCGGCCTGGATGCCTCCACCGGTGATCGTCGCTGGATCTACGACAGCACGCCTGCGGTTCTGACCCTGCGGGGCACCAGTGCACCGATCGTGACCAACCGCCTCGCGGTGGCTGGCCTGTCGACCGGTAAAGTGGTTGCCGTGGACATCACCAACGGCGTACCGGTGTGGGAACAGCGCGTAGCGATCCCGCAAGGTCGTTCGGAGCTGGAGCGCGTGGTCGATATCGACGGTGGCTTGCTGCTGTCGGGCGAGACGCTGTATGTCGCCAGTTATCAGGGGCGCGTTGCCGCTCTGGACCTGCAAAGCGGCCGTCAGCTCTGGCAGCGTGATGCTTCCAGCTACGCCGGTGTCGCCCAGGGCTTTGGCACCGTTTATGTAAGCCTGTCTTCGGGTACCGTTGAAGGCGTCGACGAGCGTTCCACCACAGCCTTGTGGAGCAACGATTCGCTGGCCCGCCGTCAACTGTCGGCCCCGGAAGTGTTCTCCAGCTACGTTGCAGTCGGTGACCTGGAAGGTTACCTGCACCTGCTGAGTCAGGTGGACGGTCGATTCGTCGGCCGCGAGCGCATCGACAGCGACGGCCTGCGTGCCCGTCCGCTGGTGGTGGGTGACACGATTTATGTGTATGGCAACAGCGGCAAACTGGAAGCCCTGACCATCAAGTAAAGGTTTGACTATGCTTGGGGTTAACCCCCCCAGGCTGCTTCACTTGTGGGTATGAATGTGGGAGCGAGCCTGCTCGCGATGGACGTCAACGATAACGTTTGCGTCCTGAATGAACGCGGTGCCTTTGCGTTTATCGCGAGCAGGCTCGCTCCCACAGACAAGCGCGCAGTGTTGCCCCGAGCACCAGCCGCTGCCTCGCAGCGGCTTTTGTATTTTCTGAAATAACGAAGTGGAGAGCCGCATGGTTCCCGTAATCGCCCTGGTGGGCCGACCGAACGTCGGCAAGTCCACCTTGTTCAACCGCCTGACCAGGACTCGTGACGCCATCGTCGGCGACTTGTCCGGTCTGACCCGTGATCGCCAGTACGGTGAGGCCAAGTGGCAAGGGCGTTCCTACATTCTGATCGACACCGGCGGTATCTCCGGTGACGAGCACGGTATGGACGAAAAGATGGCCGAGCAGTCGCTGCTGGCCATCGAAGAAGCCGATGTCGTTCTGTTCCTGGTAGATGCCAAGGCCGGTTTTACCGCCGCCGACCAGATGATCGCCGAGCATTTGCGCAAACGTAACAAGCGTTCCCACGTGGTCGCCAACAAGGTCGACAACATCGACCCGGAAATGGCCCGCGCCGAATTCGCCCCGTTGGGCATGGGCCATGCGATCCCGATCGCCGGTGCCCACGGCCGTGGTATCACCCAGTTGCTGGAAGCGGCACTGAGTGAATTCCCGCGTGACGAAGACGAGCCGCAGGAAGGCGAAGAGGAAGAGGTCGTCGCCGAAGGCGAGGAAGCCAAGCGCATTCCTGGCCCAAGCGAAAAAGACGGGATCAAGATCGCGATCATCGGCCGTCCGAACGTCGGCAAGTCGACCCTGGTCAACCGCATGCTCGGTGAAGACCGGGTCATCGTCTACGACCAACCCGGCACCACCCGCGACAGTATCTACATCCCGTTCGAACGTAACGACGAGAAGTACACGCTGATCGACACCGCCGGTGTGCGCAAGCGCGGCAAGATCCACGAAGAAGTCGAAAAGTTCTCCGTGGTCAAAACCCTGCAGGCGATCAAAGACGCCAACGTGGTGATCTTCGTGATGGACGCCCGCGAAGGTGTGGTCGATCACGACCTCAACCTGTTGGGCTTCGCCATTGAATCGGGTCGTGCGCTGGTCATCGCGATCAACAAGTGGGACGGCATGACGCCGAGCGAGCGCGACTTCGTGAAGGTCGAGCTGCAACGTCGGCTGTTCTTCGTTGACTACGCCGATATCCACTTCATCTCGGCCTTGCACGGCACCGGCGTGGGCAACCTCTACGCGTCGGTACAGAACTCGTTCAAGTCTGCGGTTACCCGTTGGCCGACCAGCCGCCTGACCCAGATCCTCGAAGATGCGGTCAGCGAGCACCAGCCGCCAATGGTCAACAGCCGTCGGATCAAGCTGCGTTATGCCCACCTTGGTGGTGCAAACCCGCCAATCATCGTGATCCACGGCAACCAGATCGAGAAGGTGCCGAAGTCCTACGTGCGTTACCTGGAAAACACTTACCGCCGTGTCCTGAAGCTGGTCGGTACGCCGATCCGCATCGAGTTCAAGGGCGGCGAGAACCCGTACGAAGGCAACAAGAACACGCTCACCGACCGTCAGGTCAACAAGAAGCGTCGTTTGATGTCGCACCACAAGAAAGCCGACAAGAAGCGCCGCGACAAGCGATAAAAGCAGTTGCAAGCTTCAAGCTTCAAGCTTCAAGTCAAAGCAAAAAGGGTCCTTTCCAGGGCCCTTTTTTGCGTCTGGAGGTTTGGCGCTTGACCACTTGCAGCTTGCAGCTTGAAACTTGTAGCTCACCTGCAAGGGGCTATCGATGATCACCAGCAAGCTGCCGAATGTCGGCATCACCATCTTCACGCAGATGTCTCAGCTCGCGGCACAGACCGGCGCGCTCAATCTGTCCCAGGGCTTTCCCGATTTCGCGGCCCCGCAGGCCCTGTGCGATGCGGTTGGCCGGCATATCGCCGGTGGCCATAACCAGTATTCGCCGATGACCGGCCTGCCGGTGTTGCGTCAGCAGATTGCGGTGAAGATTGCCCGCAGCTATGGCACGCAGGTGGATGCGGATACTGAAGTGACGGTCACCCCAGGCGCGACCGAAGCGATTTTCTGTGCCATTCAGGCGGTTATCCACAGCGGCGACGAAGTCATCGTGTTTGACCCGGCATACGACAGCTACGAGCCCTCGGTAGAACTGGCCGGCGGTCGTTGCGTGCATGTACAACTGGGCTTGAACGATTTCAGTATCGACTTCGAGAAGCTTGCCCAGGCGCTGAGCCCGCGCACGCGGATGATCATTCTCAACTCCCCGCACAACCCCAGTGGTGCATTGATCAGTCGTGCCGAACTCGATCAGTTGGCGGCGTTGATCCGCGATCGCGACATCTATCTGATCAGCGACGAAGTCTACGAACACCTGGTGTATGACGGTGTGCCCCATGTCAGCGTGCTGGCCCATGAAGAGCTGTATCAGCGTGCTTTCGTGGTCAGCTCGTTCGGCAAGACCTACCACGTCACCGGCTGGAAAACCGGCTACGTGGTCGCGCCGCCGGCCCTGACGGCGGAATTGCGCAAGGTGCATCAGTACGTCAATTTCTGTGGTGTGACACCGCTGCAATACGCCTTGGCCGATTTCATGGCCGAACATCCGGAGCACGTCGAAGAGCTGCCGGACTTCTATCAGGCCAAGCGTGATCTGTTCTGCGATCTGCTGGTGCCGTCGCGTTTCAGTTTCACCCGGGTGACCGGCACCTATTTCCAGTTGGTCGATTACTCGCAGATCCGCCCGGACCTCAATGATGTCGAGATGGCCCTGTGGATGACTCGCGAGCATGGTGTGGCCAGTATCCCGATCTCGGTGTTCTACCAGACACCGCCTGAAGGGCAGCGTCTGGTGCGGCTGTGCTTTGCCAAGCGTGAGGAGACCCTGCGTGAAGCGGCGGAAAAACTATGCGTGATCTGAGTGCATTGCCGAACCTGACTGTGGCGCTGATCCAGACATCCCTGGCCTGGCACGACCGTCAGGCCAACCTGGAGCATTTCGAGTCATTGCTGGAGCTGGCTCGTGGCGCTGACCTGATCATTCTGCCGGAGATGTTCACCACCGGTTTTTCCATGGAATCCGAGACCCTCGCGGAATCGGAAAACGGCCCCACCAGCAAGTGGCTGCGGGTTCAGGCGGCAAGACTTGATGCCGTGATTACCGGCAGCGTGATCATCCAGGCCGCCGACGGCAGCCATCGCAATCGCCTGCTGTGGGCACGCCCGGATGGCGAGGTGCTGCATTACGACAAGCGTCACCTGTTCCGCATGGCCGGTGAGCATAACCACTACACCCCGGGCGAGCGCCAGGTGCAGTTCGAGTTAAAGGGCTGGCGCGTGCGGCCGCTGATTTGCTACGACTTGCGCTTCCCGGTGTGGAGTCGTGACGCTCAGGACACGGATCTGCTGCTGTACACCGCGAACTGGCCGGGTGCGCGACGCCAGCATTGGAACCGTCTGCTGCCGGCGCGGGCGATCGAGAATCTGTGCTACGTGGCGGCAGTCAATCGCGTTGGCACCGATGGCAAAGGCTTCGCCTATACCGGGGACAGCCAGGTGCTGGATTTCCAGGGCGAAACGTTGCTCAGTGCGGGGGAGGCTGACGGGGTGTTCAAGGTGACGCTGGATGCGGCAGAGCTGGCCGCGTATCGGCAGCGGTTTCCGGCGAATCTGGATGCCGATACCTTCGAGTTCACCTGAAATCTTTTCTGTCTGACGGGGCCCCATCGCGAGCAAGCTCGCTCCCACAGTGGTTAATGTGAACACGGACAATGTGGGAGCGAGCTTGCTCGCGATGGGGCCAGGACAAACAGCACAAAAACGGACAGGCAAACAAAAGGCCCCGAGGTGCAAACCCCGGGGCCTTTTGCATTGCAGCAAAGTCTTACGCCGCTTTCGCTTCCGGCTGGCTCAGCGAACGGTTCAGCGCACTGAACAGGGCCTTGAAGCTGGCGGTGGTGATGTTTTCATCGATGCCGACGCCATGCACCGCACGTTCGCCGTTCACGCGCAGTTCAATGTAGGCCGCAGCCTTGGCATTGGTGCCCGCGCCAATGGCGTGTTCGTTGTAGTCCATGATCTCCACCGGGATCGGCAGACCGGCCACCAGTGCTTCCAGGGCACCGTTGCCCTTGCCGCGCCAGTGCAGGTTGGTCTCGCCCTGGCCTTTGCTGGCCACTTCCACTTCGACGGAGCTGTGACCATTTTCTTCCTGCAGGCGATGGCTGACCAGCGCGTACGGGGTGTTGGCCTGCAAGTACTCGCTGTGCAGCAGCGCGTGGATTTGCTGGGCAGTCATCTCAAGGCCCAGGCGGTCGGTTTCACGCTGCACGACCTGGCTGAACTCGATCTGCATGCGACGTGGCAAGCTGATGCCGTATTCCTGCTCCAGGAGGTAGGCGATGCCACCCTTGCCCGACTGGCTGTTGACGCGGATGACCGCCTCGTAGCTGCGGCCGATGTCAGCCGGGTCGATCGGCAGGTACGGCACTTCCCACAAGGCATCGGATTTCTGCTGGGCGAAGCCCTTGCGGATTGCGTCCTGGTGCGAACCGGAGAACGCGGTGTGCACCAGGTCGCCGACGTACGGGTGACGCGGGTGTACCTGGATCTGGTTGCACTCTTCGACGACTTTGCGCACGCCGTCGATGTCGGAGAAGTCCAGTTCAGGGTTCACGCCCTGGGTGTAGAGGTTCAGGGCCACGGTCACCAGGTCGACGTTGCCGGTACGCTCGCCGTTGCCGAACAGGCAGCCTTCGACACGGTCGGCGCCGGCCATCAGGCCCAGTTCGGTGGCAGCAACGCCAGTGCCACGGTCGTTGTGGGTGTGCAGGCTGATGATCACGCTGTCACGACGGTTGATGTGACGGCCGAACCATTCGATCTGGTCGGCATAGATGTTCGGGGTCGCGCATTCGACGGTGGCCGGCAGGTTGAGGATCATCTTGTGTTCGGGCGTCGGGTTCCAGACCTCGATGACCGCGTCGCAGACTTCCTTGGCGAACTCCAGTTCGGTGGCGCTGAAGGTCTCTGGCGAGTATTCGAAGGTCCACTCGGTGTCCGGCTGCATGGCTGCGTATTTGACGAACAGCTTGGCGGCGTTCACGGCGATGGCCTTGACCCCGTCCTTGTCCTGGTTGAAGACAATGCGGCGGAAGGAAGGGGAGGTCGCGTTGTACAGGTGAACGATGGCTTTCTTCGCGCCGCGCAGGGATTCGAAGGTGCGCTCGATCAGGTCTTCACGGCCCTGGGTCAGCACCTGGATGGTGGTGTCGTCCGGGATGTGGTTGCCTTCGATCAGGGTACGGACGAAGTCGAAGTCGGTTTGCGAAGCGGCCGGGAACGATGCTTCGATTTCCTTCACGCCGACCTGCACCAGGGTTTTCCAGAAGCGCAGCTTCTTGACGGCGTCCATCGGCTCGATCAGCGACTGGTTGCCGTCGCGCAGGTCGGAACTGCACCAGATCGGTGCGGCGGTGATGGTTTTCGATGGCCAGGTGCGGTCCGGAATGTCGATGGTCGGGAACGCGCGGTATTTCGAAGACGGGTCTTTGAGCATGCTCATCGGGAAATCCTTATTGTGTGGGCCGAAAAAAGGCGGCCTGCCGGTGGATCAAAAGTTCTTGGACTAACGCTTGGGACGAGGCACCACGATTCAGCCCGGCAGTCGTGCACTGACAAGGCACAGGCTGCTGTGCTGGCGGAGCTGAATGAGGGTGTGAGAGGTTTTCATGCCTTCAACCCTAACCGCGGGGGGAAAGGATGGCAAGCAGTCGAAAAAAATTGAGAGGAATACTCGTGGGCGGGTATTTATCGAGATTTTATTGCTTCAAATGGTTGCGATGATCTTGTTTTTTGCGCGAGGTTCAGGCGGTGCGCAATTGGTGTGGGGCATGGCTGGACGACTTTCGGTGCCTGTGAAATTGCCATCGCGAGCAAGCTCGCTCCCACAGTGTCCGTGTTCACGCAGATCCAATGTGGGAGCGAGCTTGCTCGCGATGGCGTCAGCTGCCTTACGCAATAATCAAGGTTGAAACGCACCAATGAAAATGGCCGGATCCACTCGCGCATCGTTCAGGCTGACGTTCCAGTGCATATGCGGCCCTGTCGCCCGGCCGGTCGCGCCGACCTTGCCAACCACACCACCCCGGGCCAGCTGTTGCCCCACCTTCACGTCGATTTTCGACATATGGCAGAACATGCTGATGAAGCCCTGGCCATGGTCGACGAACACCGTATTGCCATTGAAGAAGTAGTTGCCGATCAGGATCACCTTGCCCGCGGCCGGGGTCTTGATCGGTGTGCCGGCGCCCACCGCGAAATCCAGACCCGAATGAGGATTACGCTCCTCACCGTTGAAGAAGCGCCGCACGCCAAACTTGCTCGACAGCGGCCCGTTCACCGGTTTGTCCAGCAGCAGGTTGCTTGGCGTATTGGGGCTGAACGTGCGGTAAGCGGCAATCTGCTCGGCCAGTTCACGCTCGATGCGCTTGAGATTTTCCGGGTCCGGATTGACCTGCTGGGTGTTCTTCAGGGTGATGCGCTGTTCCGGGTATTTCTTGTTGCCAACCGTAAAATTCAGATTGCGACCACCGCTACTGATCGATTGGGCTCCCGGCTTGACCGTCAACGGTACGCCGACGATGGCCAGCCAGTTGTTCTGCTCCTTCACGACCAGCACGGGTTTGCCTTGATAACTGGCTTTTGGCGCTTGGGCGGAGGGGCCCAGATCCACCACCGCCACGCCGCCCGGCACCGGTTTGTTCAACAGGCGGGTGATGTAGCTGTCGGCGTGGGCGTTGAAGGTCAGGAGCAGCAATAGCAATGGAGCCAGGAAACGCGGCATGGATCAGTCCAGTAAAGAAAGGGTGACAGGCGTCAGGTGGTTGTCTTCGACCCGCACTTGCAGTTCGCCTTCGCCCAGCTTGGCCTTCAGGCGCTGGCCGGTGTGGGTTTGCGCGGCGTTGCGGATTGCGTTGCCGCGCTCGTCCAGCAAGATGCTGTAGCCGCGGCCGAGGGTCGCCAGCGGGCTGACCACATGCAGGGTCTGCATCTGGCTGTGCAACTGCAGGCGACGGTTCTTCAGCCCTTCGCGGATGGCGCGGGGCAGGCGTTCGGCCAGGCTGTCCAGACGCTGGCGCAGCATTGCCAGTTGCCGGCCCGGATGTTGTGCGGCCAGACGGGTTTCCAGGCGGATCAAGCGTTCGCGACGGGTGTTGAGGCTACGCTCGAACGCGCGGCGCATGCGCATGTCCAGGTCATCCAGGCGTTGCGCTTGTTGGCGCAGACGCTCGCCGGGATGGCGCAGGCGGCGAGAGATACCTTCCAGGCGCAGGCGGTCGCGCATCAAACGGTCACGCATGCGCATCACCAGCCGGCGGTGCAGGCTCTCGACCCGACGCACCAGGTCACTGGAATCCGGTGCCAGCAATTCGGCGGCAGCGGAAGGGGTGGGCGCGCGAACGTCGGCGACGAAGTCGCTGATCGACACGTCGGTTTCATGGCCGACCGCGCTGACAATAGGCGTCACGCAAGCGTCCACGGCACGGGCCACGGCTTCTTCGTTGAAACACCAGAGGTCTTCCAGCGAACCGCCGCCCCGGGCCAGGATCAGGGCGTCGAAACCCCGGGCATCCGCCAGTTTCAGCGCACGGACAATCTGTGCGGTGGCTTCGCGGCCCTGTACGGCGGTGGGGATCAGCGTCAACTGCACCTGCGGTGCGCGACGGCGGAACACGCTGATGATGTCGCGGATCACCGCTCCGGTGGGCGAACTGATGATGCCGATGCGTTGCGGATGCGCCGGTAGCGGGACCTTGCGCTCGGCACTGAACAGGCCTTCGGCGCTGAGCTTTTCCTTGAGTGCATCGAAGGCCAGGCGCAAGGCGCCATCGCCGGCCGGCTCCACGGTATCGAGGATCAGTTGATAATCACCGCGCCCCTCGAACAACGAGACCTTGCCGCGCACCTTGACCGCCAGCCCGTCCTTCAAGGCCTGGCGAACCCGTGCCGCGTTCTGCCGGAACAGCGCGCAACGCACCTGGGCGCCGCTGTCCTTGAGGGTGAAATACACGTGGCCGGACGCCGGGCGGGCGAGGTTGGAGATCTCGCCCTCTACCCAGATGTTGCTGAACACGTCTTCGAGCAACACCCGCGCGCGGCCGTTGAGCTGGCTGACGGTCAGGACTTCGCGGTCCAGGCCGAGTCTTGCAAAGGGATCTTTAATCATGGGGCGCAGTTTAAAGGCATTCTTCAAGTGAATGCACGACCCCTATATCACCAAATGCTCGAGGAACTGTTGAACCAGTGCCGTCGGGTGTTTGCGGTACGCCAGAGCGACGCAGCTAAGGCTGCCGGGGTCTGCCAAAGGCAAGAAATGAACGTTGGGCGGCGCAATGTCTTGCATCGATTCCGGCAAGAGGGCGATACCAAATCCCGCCTGGATCAGTTGCAGTTGCGTGGTTTTACGCGAAATTACCCGAGCTGCCTTGGGAAAGAAGCCTTGGCGCATGCACAACTCGGCAGACAGGTAGCTAAGACCGCCTCGCTGGGGATGAGGGATGGAAATAAACGCTTCGTCGCGTAGCTGCTCCAGGTTGATCTTCCGCCCGGATCTGTCCCCGGCCAGCCAGTGATCGGGCGGGACTGCCACCAGCAAAGGTTCGTCGTACAGCGGGTCGATTTGCACCTCTTCACACTGACGCAGCACTGGCAGGCGCAATAGGCCGATGTCCAGTCGGCCGTCCGCCAACTCTTGCAGCTGCGCCTCGGAAGACAACTGAGCGATGTCCATGGACACGCCGGGATGATGTTCGAGATAACGGCCGACGCTGCGCAGCAGTCGGCCGCTCATGGGCACAGTGCTGGAATGGCTCAAACGTAAGGTGCCGTGCTGACCTTTGCCGATCCTGGTGGCCGTCTCGCTGGCTTTGATCAGCTCGCTCAACAGGTTTTTGGCGCGGGGTAAGAAAGCCTCACCCGCTGGAGTGAGCTGGGGCCGCCGCGCAGTACGTTCGAAAAGTGGGGTTTGCAGGTGGACTTCCATGTCCTTGATTTGCCGGCTCAGGGCCGATTGGGCGATGAACAGGCGCTCGGCTGCGGCGCCGAAGCTGCCGCATTCAGCGATTTCAACGAAGTAACGCAGTTGCCGGGTTGAAAGCACAAGGCATGCCTTTTTGAGATGGGTTAGTGGCTTTGATGATATTAGTCGCAACGCTCGGCGATGGCTAAAGTCAGCGAACTTAAAGTAGAGGAACGCTGCAATGAGCGTATTGACGTTGTTGAACCAATGGCCTTTCAGCGCCATGGACTGGCTGGTTATCGGCGCAGGCATCGCCCTGGCCTACATCGTGTTCGGCATCGCCGGGTTCGGTACGGCGTTGATCGCCGGGCCGATTCTGATTCTGTTCATGCCGCTCTCGAAGATCGTGCCGTTGCTGGTGTTGCTCGATTTTGTCGCGGCATTCGGCAATCTGTTGCCTTCGCGGCGGGATGTCGCCCGGCCGGAGCTGTTGCGGCTGTTGCCCTGCATGGCGGTGGGCTGCACGCTGGGGGTGATTTTCCTGCTGAACCTCAAGTCCGATCTGTTGCTGCTGTTGATGGGGCTGTTTATCAGTGTCTATGCGATCTACAGCCTGTGGGTCAAAACCCGCCCGACGCAGTTGTCTGCCGTGTGGGCACTGCCGATGGGGACGGTGGGCGGGATGTTTGGCGCGTTGTTTGGCAGCGGCGGCTTTCTCTATGCGATCTATCTGAACAGCCGTTTGCCCAAGGAGGCGGCAAGGGCGACCCAGAGTGCGCTGATCAGTTGTAGTACGGTGGTGCGTTTGAGTCTGTTTGCTATCGCCGGGGTGTATGCCGATTTGCCGTTGCTGGTGCTGGCGGTGTGTCTGTTGCCGGCGATGGCGCTGGGGTTGTGGGTCGGGCGGCGCCTGACTATGCGGATGTCTCGCGAGGCGTTCGTGCGCCTGGTGACGTGGCTGGTGCTGGCCAGTGGGATTGCGTTGATTGGGCGATATCTCAGCACCTGAAGATTCAACCTGTTGCAGGGGCCTTTTTGTGGGAGCGAGCTTGCTCGCGATAGCGGTCGAACAGACACATCAATGTTGAATATGACGCCCTCATCGCGAGCAAGCTCGCTCCCACAGAAGAGCCCTCACCGCAAGTTGTTCAATCGTTGTACTGGCTCAACAACCGCTCCAGTCGTGCACTGAGGCGGCGCTTGATTTCGGTCTCGATGTGCGGGGCGAAATCGTCGATCACGTCTTGCATGATCAACTGCGCGGCGGCACGCAGTTCGCTGTCCAGGTGCAACAGGTCATCCGGGTTCTTGCTGGCGGCAGGCGCCGGCGCAGCCGCGATGACCGGTTCAACGATCGGGGCGGGGGCTGTCGGTTCGACGGGCGGCGAAGGCTCGCTGACCGCGTCGAACAACATGGGAATCTGTTCCTGATCGCCTTCCTCGACCGTGTCGGTCAGCAGGGGCGGTTGCAGGTTGTCATCGCCGAGCAATTGGCGGATCGACTCAAGGTCGTCCAGCAGGTGCGCGGACTGTTGCAGCGGTTTTGGAGTGTCCATTGGAAGGCTCAGAGTCGCTGTAAACGGTGATCTTGCAGAGGATAGCCCTGTTCGCGGTAGAAACGGAAACTCTCCCGCGCGGCCTGGCGAATCGTCGGGTCTTCCACCACCACTTCCGCCACGCGGGCGAAACGCTGGGCGAAGGCCGGGACTTTCAGGTCGAGATTGACCAGCAAGTCCTGATGCTGACCGCAATCGTCACCCAAACCCAGGACAATCAAGCCATCCGGTTCGTTTTCGGCGGGGCCGTGGGGCACGAAGCTTTCACCCTTGAACGTCCAGAGGCGTGCGTCGAGATCGTTGCGTTGGGCGGCGTCGCTGCAATGCAGGTAGACACGGTGACCCATGCGCCAGGCCTTTTCGGTGAGCTTGCAGGCGAAATCCAGGCGTGCCGAAGGATCGGCGCTGGGCAGGATATAGAAGTCGACTTTGGTCATTGCGGTTCCTGATCCCTTGGGGGCACTGCCCGAAAGCAATGCCCCCCAGGGTCATTGGTTTCAGGCTTTGGCGCGGTCCAGCAGGTATTGGGTCAGCAAAGGAACCGGACGGCCAGTGGCGCCCTTGTCCTTGCCGCCGCTGGTCCAGGCGGTGCCGGCGATGTCCAGGTGCGCCCAGTTCAGGTTCTTGGTGAAGCGCGACAGGAAGCAGGCGGCGGTGATGGTGCCGGCTTTCGGGCCGCCAATGTTGGCGATATCGGCGAACGGGCTGTCCAGCTGTTCCTGATACTCATCGAACAGCGGCAGTTGCCAGGCGCGGTCGTCGGCAGCCTTGCCGGCGCTCAGCAGTTGGCCGATCAGTTCGTCGTTGTTGCCCAGCAGGCCCGACGTGTGGGAACCCAGGGCGACCACGCAGGCACCGGTCAGGGTCGCGATGTCGATGACCGCTTGCGGCTTGAAGCGCTCGGAGTAGGTCAGGGCGTCGCACAGCACCAGACGGCCTTCGGCGTCGGTGTTGAGGATTTCCACGGTCTGGCCGCTCATGGTGGTGACAATGTCGCCAGGGCGCGAAGCGTTGCCGCTCGGCATGTTCTCGGCACAGGCCAGGATGCACACCAGGTTGATCGGCAGCTTCAGTTCCAGCACGGCACGCAGGGTACCGAACACGCTGGCGGCACCGCCCATGTCGTACTTCATTTCATCCATGCCGGCGCCGGGCTTGAGGCTGATGCCGCCGGTGTCGAAGGTGATGCCTTTGCCGACCAGCGCATACGGCTTCTCGGATTTCTTGCCACCGTTGTATTGCATGACGATCAGGCGTGGCGGCTGGGCGCTGCCCTGGCCTACGGCGTAGAACGAACCCATGCCCAGGGCCTTGATCTTCTTCTCGTCGAGGACTTCGACTTTCAGATCCTTGAATTCCTTGCCGAGGTCTTTCGCCTGCTCACCGAGGAAAGTCGGGTGGCAGATGTTCGGCGGCAGGTTGCCCAGGTTACGGGTGAAGGCCATGCCGTTGGCGATGGCAGTGGCGTGGGTCACGGCGCGCTGCACTTCAGCCTGGGCCGCCTTGATGGTCAGCAGGGTGATTTTCTTCAGGGCGCGGGGATCGGCTTTCTGGCTCTTGAACTGCTCGAAGCTGTATTCGCCGTCCACCAGGGTTTCGGCCAGCAGGCGGGTCTTGCCATAGCTGTCGCGGCCCTTGACCACGACTTCGTCGAGGGCCAGTACCGCATCGCTGCCGCCCAGGCCCTTCAGGGTATTGAGAATGCCGGCGATGATTTTGCGGAACGGGCGGTCACCCAGCTCGTCGTCCTTGCCAATGCCCACCAGCAGCACACGTTCGGCCTTGAGGTTCGGCAGGCTGTGCAGCAACAGGCTCTGGCCAACCTTGCCGGCCAGGTCGCCGCGCTTGAGCACTGCGCTGATCGCGCCGCCGCTCAGTTCGTCGAGTTGTTTGGCAACGGCACTGAGCTTGCGGCCTTCGCCGACGGAGACCACGAGAGTGGCGGTCTTCAACGTTTCCGGGTTGACGCTTTTTACAACCAGTTCCATGTCCGGGTCCCTGAATTGATGGTTATCACGCATGCGCCCGACACCTTATGTGCGTCGATTGCTTATAAAAGAAAGGCGCCAGGATCGACCGGCGACAAAGGCCGCAGTTTGAACCTCGCTACCGGCGGCTGACAACCCTCGGTTGTACGATCTTCATGGAATTGACGGCCCTGTTGCAGGAGCGAGCTTGCTCGCGATGAACCCGAGACCACCGCGGGGCTTCAGGCTCCCCGCGTTATCATTGACGACCATCGCGAACCAGCTCGCTCCTACACCTGCCCAATGCATTGCGCAGTGACAGGCGCACCCAATCACAGGATAATGCGCCATCTTTTTTCGGCGGCTCTGTCTTGCGGGCTGTCCGATACGTTTGCTTGTTTGGCCGCCTTAGCCTGACAACCCTGGAGTGTCTGGTTTGATCGTCTTCCGTTATCTGTCCCGCGAAGTCCTGTTGACCTTGAGCGCCGTCAGCGCCGTGCTGCTGGTCATCATCATGAGCGGTCGCTTCATCAAATACCTCGCCCAGGCCGCCTCGGGCCTGCTGGATCCGGGCTCGCTGTTCCTGATCATGGGCTTTCGCATGCCGGGGTTCCTCCAGCTGATCCTGCCGCTGGGGCTGTTTCTCGGGATCCTGTTGTCCTACGGGCGGATGTACCTCGAAAGCGAAATGACCGTGCTCTCGGCCACCGGCATGAGCCAGCAGCGGCTGGTCTGGATGACGATGTTTCCGGCCACCCTGGTTGCACTCGTCGTCGCGTGGCTGAGCCTGAGCCTGGCGCCACAGGGGGCCAATCAGTTTCAGCTGCTGCTGAACAAGCAGGATGCCCTCACCGAATTCGATACCCTGGAACCGGGGCGCTTCCAGTCCCTGCGTGACGGCACCCGGGTCACCTATACCGAGCGCATGTCGGATGATCGCGTGAATCTGGGTGGTGTGTTCATCTCGCAGAAGAACATCAGTTCCAACAACAAGGATCGCGGAATTTCTGTGCTGGTGGCGGAAAAGGGGCGTCAGGAAATTCGCCCGGACGGCAACCGCTACCTGATCCTGGATAACGGCTATCGCTATGACGGTAGTCCGGGTCAGGCCGACTACCGGGCGATCAAGTACGACGAGTACGGTGTATTGCTGCCAAAACCGGAAGTCAGCGACGAAGTCACCGACCGTGACGCGATGCCGACCAGTACGTTGATCGGCAGTGAAGACATTCGCATGCGCGCCGAATTGCAATGGCGCATCTCGCTGCCATTGCTGGTGTTCATCGTGACCTTGATGGCCGTGCCGCTGTCGCGGGTCAACCCGCGTCAGGGCCGATTCCTCAAATTATTGCCGGCTATTCTTCTTTATATGGCTTACCTGAGCATTCTGATTGCCGCCCGCGGTGCCCTTGATAAAGGCAAGATCCCCGCAGTGGTGGGCTTGTGGTGGGTGCACGGGATTTTCCTGACCATTGGCCTGGGCCTGCTTTATTGGGAGCCTTTGCGCTTGAAGCGGGCGAGTCGCCGCAGCGCGCTGGAGGTGGCCCGTGGTTAAGCTGGATCGCTACATTGGTAGCAGCGTGTTCATGGCGATTCTCGCGGTGCTCGGGATCATTCTTGGTCTGGCGACGCTGTTTGCCTTCATCGACGAGATGGGTGAAGTCAGCGATACCTACACCCTGGTCGATGTGCTGAGCTATGTGACGCTGACGGCACCGCGCCGGATGTACGAAATGCTGCCGATGGCCGCGCTGATCGGTTGCCTGATCGGCCTGGGCACTCTGGCCAGCAACAGTGAATTGACGATCATGCGCGCCGCCGGTGTGTCGATCGGCCGGATCGTCTGGGCGGTCATGAAGCCGATGCTGGTGTTGATGCTGGCTGGCTTGCTGATTGGCGAGTACGTCGCTCCGCCCGCTGAAACCGCGGCGCAGGCCAATCGCTCGCTGGCCCAGGGCAGCGGCGATGCACAAAGCGCCAAGCACGGTTTGTGGCACCGCCAGGGCGATGAGTTCATTCACGTCAACTCGGTGCAGCCTAACGGCATCCTGTACGGCGTGACCCGCTATCGTATCGACAGCGAACGGCACATGCTGTCGGCGAGTTTCGCCAAGCGTGCCGAGTTCGATACGGATCACTGGCAGTTGACGGACGTCACGACCACGGTGTTCCACGAGCGCAGCACTGAAGTGGTGTCGACCCCGGTCGAGCGTTGGAACGTGGCCTTGAGTCCGCAATTGCTGAGCACGGTGGTCATGGTGCCAGAGTCGCTGTCGATCAGCGGTCTGTGGGGTTATATCCACTACCTGGCGGACCAGGGTTTGAACAACAGCCGTTACTGGCTGGCATTTTGGGTCAAGGTGTTGCAGCCGCTGGTGACTGCCGCCCTGGTGTTGATGGCGATTTCCTTCATCTTTGGTCCGCTGCGTTCGGTGACCCTGGGTCAACGGGTGTTCACCGGCGTGCTGGTGGGCTTCACCTTCCGCATCGTTCAGGATTTGCTGGGCCCTTCGAGCCAGGTGTTCGGCTTCCCACCCTTGCTTTCAGTGCTGGTGCCGGCGGGTATTTGTGCCGTGGCCGGGCTCTGGCTGTTGCGCCGGGCCGGTTGATGGCGGGCTTTTTCCGAGCGCTTTGACGATCAAAAACGCCCTTGTCGCAAGACCGGGGCGTTTTTGTAGGTGCCGTCTGACCTGCGAACGTGACGCTAGTGCCGTGGATCAGGTACAATTCCCGGCTATTTTTCGGCGGGCTATGCCTGCAGCCTTTTTGAGTGTTGATCCGTGAGTGATTTGAGTCATATCCGCAATTTCTCCATCATCGCCCACATTGACCATGGCAAGTCGACGCTGGCCGATCGCTTCATCCAGATGTGTGGCGGCCTGGCCGAGCGCGAAATGGAAGCCCAGGTCCTGGACTCCATGGACCTCGAGCGCGAGCGCGGGATCACCATCAAGGCGCACAGCGTTACTCTGTATTACAAAGCCAAAGACGGTATCAACTACCAGCTGAACTTCATTGACACCCCTGGCCACGTCGACTTCACCTACGAAGTCAGCCGTTCGCTGGCGGCCTGTGAAGGTGCGCTGCTGGTGGTCGACGCCGGTCAAGGCGTTGAAGCGCAGTCGGTTGCCAACTGCTACACGGCGATCGAGCAGGGCCTGGAAGTGATGCCGGTGCTGAACAAGATCGACCTGCCACAGGCCGATCCTGAGCGCGTCAAGGAAGAAATCGAAAAAATCATCGGCATCGATGCCACCGACGCAGTCACTTGCTCTGCCAAGACCGGTCTGGGCGTCGATGAAGTGCTCGAGCGCCTGGTGACCACCATTCCGGCGCCGACCGGCAACATCGAAGATCCGCTGCAAGCGTTGATCATCGACTCCTGGTTCGACAACTACCTGGGCGTTGTGTCCCTGGTGCGCGTGCGCCACGGCCGCGTGAAGAAGGGCGACAAGATCCTGGTCAAGTCCACCGGCAAGATCCACCTGGTGGACAGCGTCGGTGTATTCAACCCGAAACACACCCCGACCGTTGACCTGAAGGCCGGCGAAGTGGGCTTCATCATCGCCAGCATCAAGGACATTCACGGTGCGCCAGTGGGCGATACCCTGACCTTGAGCTCGACGCCGGACGTCGACGTGCTGCCAGGCTTCAAGCGCATTCAGCCGCAGGTGTACGCCGGCCTGTTCCCGGTCAGCTCCGACGACTTCGAAGACTTCCGCGAGGCGCTGCAAAAGCTCACCCTCAACGATTCGTCGCTGCAATACACGCCGGAAAGCTCCGACGCCCTGGGCTTCGGCTTCCGTTGCGGTTTCCTCGGCATGCTGCACATGGAAATCATCCAGGAGCGCCTGGAGCGCGAGTACAACCTGGACCTGATCACCACGGCGCCGACGGTAATCTTCGAGCTGCTGCTCAAGACCGGCGAGACGATCTACGTCGATAACCCGTCGAAGCTGCCGGACCTGTCTGCCATCGAAGACATGCGCGAGCCGATCGTGCGCGCCAATATTCTTGTGCCGCAAGAGCACCTGGGCAACGTCATTACCCTGTGCATCGAAAAGCGCGGTGTACAGGTCGACATGCTGTTCCTCGGCTCTCAGGTACAAGTGACCTACGACTTGCCGATGAACGAAGTGGTGCTGGACTTCTTCGATCGCCTGAAATCCACCAGTCGCGGCTATGCTTCTCTGGACTACCATTTCGATCGTTACCAATCGGCCAGCCTGGTGAAACTGGACGTGCTGATCAACGGTGACAAGGTCGACGCCCTGGCGCTGATCGTGCACCGTGACAATTCGCACTACAAAGGTCGCCAGCTGACCGAGAAGATGAAGGATCTGATTCCGCGGCAGATGTTCGACGTGGCAATCCAGGCCGCCATTGGCGGGCAGATTGTGGCGCGGACAACCGTCAAGGCGCTCAGAAAGAACGTATTGGCCAAATGCTACGGTGGTGACGTCAGCCGTAAGAAAAAGCTGCTGGAAAAGCAAAAGGCCGGTAAGAAACGCATGAAGCAGGTCGGCAACGTGGAAATTCCACAGGAAGCCTTCCTTGCAGTGCTCAGGTTGGATAGTTAGGTCCTATGTCACTAAATTTCCCGCTGTTGCTGGTCATCGCCGTATTTGTCTGCGGCCTGTTGGCGTTGCTC
This sequence comes from Pseudomonas sp. PDM27, assembly GCF_019219205.1. Taxonomy (NCBI): domain Bacteria; kingdom Pseudomonadati; phylum Pseudomonadota; class Gammaproteobacteria; order Pseudomonadales; family Pseudomonadaceae; genus Pseudomonas; species Pseudomonas sp. PDM27. The sequence continues at coordinate 372,203 of NZ_JAHUWF010000004.1, forward strand.
GATCTGTTGATCCTGGCCCCGCGTCGGCGTGCCGCCATCGCTTCCTATCAGGGCAGCGTCAGCCAGCCTGACATGGTCGTGGTCGAGCAGCTGAACAAAGAGCCGCTGCTGGTCGAATACGGCAAGTCGTTCTTCCCGGTGTTGTTCATCGTGCTGGTGCTGCGTTCGTTCCTGGTGGAACCGTTCCAGATTCCTTCCGGCTCGATGAAGCCAACCCTGGATGTCGGCGACTTCATCCTGGTGAGCAAGTTTTCCTACGGGATCCGCTTGCCGGTGATCGACAAGAAAGTCATCGAAGTCGGTGATCCGCAGCGCGGTGATGTGATGGTATTCCGCTACCCGAGCGATCCGAACGTCAACTACATCAAGCGTGTGGTTGGCTTGCCGGGCGACACGGTTCGCTACACCGCCGACAAGCGTCTGTTCGTCAACGGTCAATCGATTGCCGAGCAACTGGTCGGCTCCGAGCCGGGCACGCTGGGCAGCGCCGAACTCTACAAGGAAAAACTCGGCGCCGCCGAGCACATGATCCGTAAAGAGATGAGTCGCTACCGCGCCATGCCGGACCATTCGTGGACCGTGCCGGCCGGGCACTACTTCATGATGGGCGACAACCGCGACAACTCGAACGACAGTCGCTACTGGGATGATCCGAGCATTCCCAAGGATCTGCTGGGCATGGTTCCCGACAAGAATATCGTCGGCAAGGCCTTCGCGGTCTGGATGAGCTGGCCGGAACCCAAACTCAGTCACCTGCCGAATTTCTCGCGGGTTGGCCTGATCAAGTAATCAAACACGGCGCTGTTGAACACAGCGCCGAATGCATTTCTGGAACCTGAAGAAGGTGACGGAAAAAGCATGAAGCCAATGATATTCAGGACGTTATTTTTGAACACAGCGTTAATTGTCCCAAGCCTGCGCCGCCTCACGGCGATGGCAGTGCAATCGAACCACGAACTCAGCGTGGGTAAACCGTGAGCGTCTCCTTAAGCCGTCTAGAGCGTCAGCTCGGCTACACCTTCAAGGATCAGGAACTGATGGTCCTGGCCCTGACCCACCGCAGTTTTGCCGGGCGTAACAACGAACGCCTGGAATTCCTCGGTGACGCCATCCTCAACTTCGTCGCCGGCGAGGCCTTGTTCGAGCGTTTCCCGCTGGCCCGCGAAGGCCAGTTGTCGCGTTTGCGCGCGCGCCTGGTGAAAGGTGAGACCCTGGCCGTATTGGCCCGTGGTTTCGATCTGGGCGAGTACCTGCGCCTGGGCTCGGGCGAGCTGAAGAGCGGCGGTTTCCGTCGCGAGTCGATTCTGGCCGATGCCCTCGAAGCGCTGATCGGTGCGATCTACCTCGATGCCGGCATGGAAGTGGCCCGCGAGCGTGTGCTCGCCTGGCTGGCCGGAGAGTTCGAAGGCCTGACGCTGGTCGACACCAACAAAGATCCGAAGACCCGCCTGCAAGAGTTCCTGCAGTCCCGTGGTTGTGAGCTGCCGCGTTACGAAGTGGTGGATATCCAGGGTGAGCCGCATTGCCGGACGTTCTTCGTCGAATGCGAAATCATCTTACTGAATGAAAAAAGCCGAGGTCAGGGTGTGAGCCGTCGTATTGCCGAACAGGTAGCGGCCGCCGCAGCACTGATTGCCCTGGGTGTGGAGAATGGCAATGACTGATACAAACGCAACGCGCTGTGGCTATGTTGCCATCGTCGGCCGTCCGAACGTGGGCAAGTCCACGCTGCTGAACCACATCCTGGGTCAGAAGCTGGCGATCACCTCGCGCAAGCCGCAAACCACCCGCCACAACATGCTCGGTATCAAGACCGAGGGTGACGTGCAGGCGATCTACGTCGACACCCCCGGTATGCACAAGGGTGGCGAGAAGGCCCTGAACCGCTACATGAACAAGACCGCTTCGGCGGCGTTGAAAGACGTCGACGTGGTGATCTTCGTGGTCGACCGCACCAAGTGGACCGAAGAGGACCAGATGGTGCTCGAGCGCGTCCAGTACGTGACCGGTCCGCTGATCGTGGCGCTGAACAAGACCGATCGCATCGAAGACAAGGCCGAGCTGATGCCGCACCTGAGCTGGTTGCAGGAGCAGCTGCCGAATGCGCAGATCATCCCGATTTCCGCGCAGCACGGGCACAACCTCGATGCACTGGAGCGGGTGATTGCCGAGCATTTGCCGGAAAACGATCACTTCTTCCCGGAAGACCAGATCACCGACCGCAGCAGCCGTTTCCTCGCCGCCGAGCTTGTGCGCGAGAAAATCATGCGCCAGATGGGCGCCGAGTTGCCATACCAGATCACCGTTGAAATCGAAGAGTTCAAGCAGCAGGGCAAGACCCTGCACATCCATGCCTTGATCCTCGTCGAGCGCGATGGCCAGAAGAAAATCATCATTGGCGACAAGGGCGAGCGCATCAAGCGTATCGGCACCGAAGCGCGCAAGGACATGGAGCTGCTGTTCGACTCCAAGATCATGCTCAACCTGTGGGTCAAGGTTAAGGGCGGCTGGTCCGATGACGAGCGTGCGTTGCGTTCGCTGGGTTATGGCGACCTGTAAGACTCGGTTCCTGATACACCAGTGAAACCCTGTGGGAGCGAGCTTGCTCGCGATGAGGGCCTGAAATTCAACATCAATGTTGACTGACAGACCGCAATCGCGAGCAAGCTCGCTCCCACATTGGTTTTGGGGTGTTTGTAAGATCGTGTTCCCATCTTGAGAATTCTGATTGCCATGTCCTCAACCCCGCCAATCGGCCAACCCGCCTACGTCCTGCACTCCCGCGCCTACCGTGAAAACAGTGCGCTGGTGGATTTCCTGACGCCCCAAGGCCGGCTGCGGGCGGTGTTGCGCAGTGCGCGGGGCAAGGCCGGGACGCTGGCGCGGCCGTTCGTGCCATTGGAAGTCGAGTTCCGGGGCAAGGGCGAGCTGAAGAACGTCGGGCGCATGGAAAGTGCCGGTGTTTCCACCTGGCTCAATGGCGAGGCGCTGTTCAGCGGTCTTTACCTCAATGAGCTGCTGATTCGCCTGCTGCCCGCTGAAGATCCGCTCCCTTCGGTGTTCGATCATTACGCCGCCACCTTGCTGGCCCTGGCCGAAGGCCGACCCCTGGAGCCCTTGCTGCGCTCCTTCGAATGGCGCTTGCTCGATGACCTCGGCTACGGGTTTTCCCTGACGACTGATATTCACGATCAGCCCATCGCACCGGACGGCCTCTACCGTTTGCAAGTGGATGCCGGGCTGGAGCGGGTCTACCTGCTGCAACCGGGTCTGTTCAACGGCACCGAACTGCTGGCCATGGCTGAGGCCGACTGGTCTGCCCCTGGCGCTCTGTCTGCCGCCAAGCGCTTGATGCGCCAGGCGTTGGCCGTTCACCTGGGCGGCCGTCCACTTGTCAGTCGCGAGCTGTTTCGCAAGCCCTGATCACACCGTATGCTGTGCACCGAACTTTCTCTTCTTCTGGAGCGCTTTCCGTGACCACCAGCACCCGTATTCTTCTTGGCGTGAACATCGACCACGTTGCCACCCTGCGTCAGGCCCGGGGCACCCGTTATCCGGACCCGGTCAAGGCAGCACTGGACGCGGAAGAGGCGGGCGCTGACGGCATCACCGTGCACCTGCGCGAAGACCGCCGGCACATTCAGGAGCGCGACGTTCTGGTGCTCAAGGACGTGCTGCAAACCCGCATGAACTTCGAAATGGGCATCACCGAAGAAATGATGCAATTCGCCGAACGCATCCGCCCGGCGCACATTTGCCTGGTGCCGGAAACCCGTCAGGAGCTGACCACCGAAGGCGGACTGGACGTGGCGGGGCAGGAAGCGCGGATCAAGGCGGCGGTTGAACGCCTGTCGAAGATCGGCTCCGAAGTGTCGCTGTTCATCGACGCCGACGAGCGTCAGATCGAAGCCTCGCGCCGTGTTGGCGCCCCGGCCATCGAACTGCACACCGGGCGTTATGCCGATGCCGAGACACCGACCGAAGTCGCCGAAGAACTCAAGCGTGTGGCCGATGGCGTGGCCTTCGGCCTGGCCCAGGGGTTGATCGTCAATGCCGGGCATGGCCTGCATTATCACAACGTGGAAGCCGTGGCGGCGATCAAGGGCATCAACGAGCTGAACATCGGGCATGCGCTGGTGGCCCATGCGTTGTTCGTTGGCTTCAAGTCGGCGGTGTCGGAGATGAAGGCGCTGATTCTGGCGGCGGCTGCCAAGGCTTAAATCCAACACAAAACCCTGTGGGAGCGAGCTTGCTCGCGATAGCGGTCTGACAGACACAATCGATGTGACTGAAAGGGCCTCATCGCGAGCAAGCTCGCTCCCACATTTGTTTGGTGGTGGCTGTCAGAGCGGCGCAGGCTCCTGCGCCGGTTTGCTCTTGTCGATCCCCGGCACCAGCAGTTTGCCCTCGGCGACCTGGTCACCTTCAAGCTGCGGCTGGGTTACCCAGGTCAGGATGTCGTAGTAGCGACGGATGTTCGCCACGAAATGCACCGGTTCGCCGCCGCGGGCGTAGCCGTAACGGGTCTTGCTGTACCACTTCTTCTCGGACAGGCGCGGCAGGATCTTCTTCACGTCCAGCCATTTGTCCGGGTTCAAACCTTCCTTGGCCGCCAGTTTGCGCGCGTCGTCCAGATGGCCGCTGCCGACGTTGTAGGCTGCCAGGGCAAACCAGGTACGGTCCGGTTCCTGGATCGAATTGTCGAGCTGGTCCTTTATGTAGGCCAGGTACTTGGCGCCGCCCATGATGCTTTGTTTCGGATCGAGGCGGTTGGACACGCCCATGGCCTGCGCGGTGTTCTGGGTCAGCATCATCAGGCCGCGCACACCGGTCTTGGATGTGACGGTCGGTTGCCACAGGGATTCCTGATAGCCGATGGCCGCCAGCAGGCGCCAGTCGACTTTCTCCTTCTTGGCGTACGACTTGAAGTGCTGTTCGTACTTGGGCAGGCGTTGCTGCAAGTGTTGGGCAAAGGTGGTGGCGCCCATGTAGCCGAGAACGTCGACGTGCCCGTAGTAACGATCCTTGAGGCGTTGCAGGGTGCCGTTTTTCTCGACCTTGTCGAGGTAGTCGTTGATTTCGTTGAGCAGGCTGTTGTCCTCGCCCAGCCCGACGGCCCAGCTCTGGTTGCTGGCGTCACCGAGGTCGAAGGCGACCCGGATGTTGGTGAAGTACACCTGGTTCATCGCGACTTCGTTGGAGTCGACGAGCGTGAGGTCGATCTGACCTTCGTCGACCATGCGCAGGAGATCGACGACCTCGACTGCGTCAGACTCTTCGTATTCGATGCCGGGAAACTTCTGTTTCAGCTTTGCCAATTGTTCGGCGTGGGTGCTGCCCTTGAGCACCATGATCTTCTTGCCCACCAGATCCTTGGCGTCGGTCGGCCGTGACTGGCCGTTGCGGTAGATGACCTGCGGGGTGACTTCCAGATAGGAGTGGGAGAAACGCACCTGCTTCTTGCGTTCTTCGCTGCTGACCAGGCCGGCAGCCGCCAGGACCGGGCCGTTGGGCTTGCCGACCTGGTTGAACAGATCATCGAGGTTGTCGGCGGTCTCGATCTTGAGCTCGACCCCCAGATCGTCGGCGAAGCGCTTCACCAGCTCGTATTCGAAGCCGGTTTCACCGTTGCGATCCTGAAAGTAGGTGGCGGGGCTGTTTCGGGTAACCACCCGCAGCACGCCATCCTCCTTTACGCGCTCGAGCGTGTTGGGTTTATCAACACAGGCACCGAGCATCAGGAAGAGTCCGGTTGCGATCAGCCATTTGGCGTACCGCGGACGCAAAGCCATTGGGAAAAACATCTGCGCAGTATACGCAAAGGACCACGGGCGCCATATCTCGACAGTGAAGGGCGAGTCTGCTAGAGATCACAAATTCGGCCGAAACCCCGCAGGAACGGGCCTTGTCTGCGTTTTGTCACGGTAAAAATAAGCTGTCGTCATACGCCCGGTTAACCTGACTTTCGGGGCAGAAACACAGATCGACACCCGAGTGCAACCGTGCGTAGCGTTTCGGGTGATGTCGCGGGCGGTTTAGGCTAGAATGCACGGCCTCAAAGCACACCCCTTCCCGAGGCTGTCCCGAAGATGTTGATCCTGCGCGGCGCTCCTGCCCTTTCCGCCTTTCGCCACAGCAAGCTCCTTGAGCAACTGAGCCAGAAGGTTCCGGCTGTCAGCGGCCTGTATGCTGAATTCGCTCACTTCGCCGAAGTTACCGGCGTCCTGACCGGCGACGAACAGCAGGTGCTTGCGCGCCTTCTGAAGTACGGTCCAAGCGTTCCGGTACAGGAGCCGACCGGTCGTCTGTTCCTGGTGCTGCCGCGTTTCGGCACCATCTCGCCATGGTCGAGCAAGGCCAGCGACATCGCCCGCAACTGCGGCCTGGCGAAAATCCAGCGCCTGGAGCGCGGCATCGCGTTCTACGTGGCCGGCCAGTTCAGCGACGCTGAAGCCCGGTTGATCGCAGACGGTCTGCACGACCGCATGACCCAGATCGTCCTGGGCAACCTCGAACAGGCCGCCGGCCTGTTCAGCCACGCCGAACCGAAACCCCTGACCGCCATCGACGTGCTGGGTGGCGGCCGCGCCGCGCTGGAAAAAGCCAACACCGAGCTGGGCCTGGCCCTGGCCGAAGACGAGATCGACTACCTGGTCAACGCCTTCGTCGGCTTGAAGCGCAACCCGCATGACATCGAACTGATGATGTTCGCCCAGGCGAACTCCGAGCACTGCCGTCACAAGATCTTCAACGCCAGTTGGGACATCGACGGAGAGAGCCAGGAAAAAAGCCTGTTCGGCATGATCAAGAACACCTACCAGATGCACAACGAAGGTGTCCTGTCGGCTTATAAGGACAACGCTTCAGTGATCGTCGGTTCCGTGGCCGGTCGCTTCTTCCCGGACCCTGAAACCCGCCAGTACGGCGCGGTGCAGGAACCGGTGCACATCCTAATGAAGGTCGAGACCCACAACCACCCGACCGCGATTGCCCCGTTCCCGGGCGCATCCACCGGTTCCGGTGGCGAAATCCGTGACGAGGGCGCCACCGGTCGCGGCGCCAAGCCGAAAGCCGGCCTGACCGGTTTCACCGTGTCCAACCTGCAGATCCCAGGCTTCGAACAGCCGTGGGAAGTGCCGTACGGCAAGCCTGAGCGCATCGTTACCGCGCTGGACATCATGATCGAAGGCCCGTTGGGCGGTGCCGCGTTCAACAACGAATTCGGTCGTCCGGCCCTGACCGGCTACTTCCGTACCTTCGAACAGTCGATCAGCACCCCGCACGGTGACGAAGTTCGCGGTTACCACAAGCCGATCATGCTGGCTGGCGGCATGGGCAACATCCGCGAAGAACACGTCAAGAAAGGCGAGATCCTCGTTGGCTCCAAGCTGATCGTGCTCGGTGGCCCGGCGATGCTGATCGGCCTGGGCGGCGGCGCGGCTTCCTCCATGGCCACCGGCACCAGCTCGGCGGACCTGGACTTCGCTTCGGTACAGCGCGAAAACCCGGAAATGGAACGTCGCTGCCAGGAAGTCATCGACCGTTGCTGGCAACTGGGCGACAAGAACCCGATCAGCTTCATCCACGACGTGGGTGCGGGCGGTCTGTCCAACGCCTTCCCGGAACTGGTCAACGACGGCGACCGTGGTGGCCGTTTCGAACTGCGCAACATTCCAAACGACGAGCCGGGCATGGCCCCGCACGAAATCTGGTCCAACGAATCCCAGGAACGCTACGTTCTGGCGGTCGGCCCGGCTGACTTCGAGCGTTTCAAGGCGATCTGCGAACGTGAGCGTTGCCCGTTTGCCGTGGTCGGCGAAGCCACTGCCGAGCCGCAGCTTACTGTCACCGACAGCCACTTCGGCAACAGCCCGGTGGACATGCCACTGGAAGTGTTGCTGGGCAAGGCGCCGCGCATGCACCGTTCGGTGGTGCGTGAAGCCGAGCTGGGCGACGACTTCGATCCGTCGACCCTGAACATTGCCGACTGCGTCGAGCGCGTCCTGCATCACCCGGCCGTGGCCAGCAAGAGCTTCCTGATCACCATCGGCGACCGCACCATCACCGGCCTCGTGGCCCGTGACCAGATGGTCGGCCCGTGGCAGGTGCCGGTGGCCGACGTTGCCGTCACCGCCACCAGCTTCGACGTCTACACCGGTGAAGCCATGGCCATGGGCGAGCGGACTCCGCTGGCACTGCTGGACGCTCCGGCGTCGGGCCGCATGGCCATCGGCGAAACCCTGACCAACATCGCGGCCTCGCGCATCGGCAAGATCTCCGACATCAAGCTGTCGGCGAACTGGATGTCCGCTGCCGGTCACCCGGGCGAAGACGCACGTCTGTACGACACCGTGAAAGCGGTCGGCATGGAACTGTGCCCTGAGCTGGGCATCACCATTCCGGTGGGCAAGGACTCGATGTCCATGGCCACGCGCTGGAACGATGAAGGCGTGGACAAGTCCGTCACGTCGCCGATGTCCCTGATCGTGACCGGTTTCGCGCCAGTGACTGACATCCGTCAGACCCTGACCCCGCAACTGCGCATGGACAAGGGCACCACCGACCTGATCCTGATCGACCTGGGCCGCGGCCAGAACCGCATGGGCGCGTCGATCCTCGCGCAGGTCCACGGCAAGCTCGGCAAACAGGCGCCGGACGTCGACGACGCCGAAGACCTGAAGGCCTTCTTCGCCGTGATCCAGGGCCTCAACGCCGACGGTCACCTGCTGGCTTACCACGACCGTTCCGACGGTGGTCTGTTGACCTCCGTGGTTGAAATGGCCTTCGCCGGTCATTGCGGCCTGAGCCTGAACCTCGACGGTCTGGCGGAAACCTCCGCCGACATCGCCGCGATCCTGTTCAACGAAGAACTGGGTGCCGTGATCCAGGTACGCCAGGACGCCACCCCGGACATCCTCGCGCAGTTCAGCGCTGCCGGCCTGGGTGATTGCGTATCGGTGGTCGGTCAGCCGATGAACAACGGCGAGATCAGCATCACCTTCAACGGCGACACCGTGTTCGAAGGCCAGCGTCGTCTGCTGCAACGCCAGTGGGCCGAGACCAGCTACCAGATCCAGCGCCTGCGTGACAACGCCGACTGCGCCGAGCAAGAGTTCGACGTGCTGCTGGAAGAAGACAACCCGGGCCTGAGCGTCAAGCTGAGCTACGACATCAACCAGGACATCGCCGCGCCTTACATCAAGAAAGGCATTCGCCCACAGGTTGCCGTGCTGCGTGAGCAGGGCGTCAACGGTCAGGTGGAAATGGCGGCGGCGTTCGACCGCGCCGGTTTCAACGCGATCGACGTGCACATGAGCGACATCCTGGCCGGCCGTGTCGACCTGAACGAGTTCAAGGGCATGGTCGCTTGCGGCGGCTTCTCCTACGGCGACGTATTGGGTGCCGGTGAAGGCTGGGCGAAATCCGCGCTGTTCAACAGCCGCGCCCGCGATGCGTTCCAGGGCTTCTTTGAGCGCAACGACAGCTTCACCCTCGGCGTGTGCAACGGTTGCCAGATGATGTCCAACCTGCACGAGCTGATCCCGGGCAGCGAGTTCTGGCCGCACTTCGTGCGCAACCGTTCCGAGCAGTTCGAAGCCCGTGTTGCCATGGTGCAGATCCAGGAGTCGAATTCGATCTTCCTGCAGGGCATGGCCGGTTCGCGCATGCCGATCGCCATCGCCCACGGCGAAGGTCATGCCGAGTTCGCCAGCGAAGAAGCGTTGCTGGAAGCCGATCTGTCCGGTTGCGTGGCGATGCGTTTCGTCGACAACCACGGCAAGGTCACCGAAAGCTACCCGGCCAACCCGAACGGCTCGCCGCGCGGGATCACCGGTTTGACCAGCCGCGACGGTCGCGTGACCATTATGATGCCGCACCCGGAGCGTGTGTTCCGCGCCGTGCAGAACTCGTGGCGTTCGGATGACTGGAACGAAGATGCACCGTTGATGCGTATGTTCCGTAATGCTCGTGTGTGGGTGAACTAAGCGCCGTGTACAAGCTCGCTTTTTTTGTTCCTGACAGTCATGTCGAGGTGGTCAAGGACGCTGTATTCGCTGCCGGTGGCGGACGGATCGGTGCTTACGACCACTGTGCATGGCAAGTGTTGGGCCTCGGCCAGTTTCGTCCATTGGACGGCAGTCAGCCGTTCATTGGTGAGGCAGGGCAGGTCGAGCAGGTCGAGGAATGGAAGGTTGAGCTGGTGGTGGCGGATGAGTTGATTCGCCCGGTGGTGGCGGCTCTGAAGCAGAGCCACCCCTACGAGACGCCGGCTTATGAAGTGTGGCGGCTGGAGGATTTCTGATTCTCGTGCCGCTGAAATGAAAAACCCGCTGAAAGTGATTTCAGCGGGTTTTTTGTTGACCGGGTTTTTGTGGTGTTAGTGATGGCCTCATCGCGAGCAAGCTCGCTCCCACAATGGTCCAGTGTTTGCCGATCCAATGTGGGAGCGAGCTTGCTCGCGATGGCGGCCTATAAGGCACCGAGGATCTAAACCTTGGCACTGACCTCACTGCGGTTGACCAGCGCTTCCAGCGCGTCACTCAAACTCGGCGCCTTGTCGCCAACCAGCAGATGCCAGATCCCGCCTTCCAGCTGACTCACACCCTGGCACCCCAGCGCTTTCAAATCACACTCCGACAACGCCTTGCCATTGGCCAGTTGCAGGCGGATGCGCGTCATCGCTATGCAGTCGAGTTGCAGCACATTGTCACCGCCCCCCAGCGCATTGAGCCATTGCTGCGCCTCGGGTGTTGCCACGGCGGCAGGTGGAGGCGCGTCGATTTCTGCTGCCGGCGACGACACCATGGCACGCCCCAGCGCCGGCATCGCCAGGCGAATTTCATCGGCAATCGCATCGGCCATCGGCCCGACCACTACCTGCAAACTCCCGCCCTTGCCCGGACGCACCACGGCCATGGCGCCGAGCGCCTTCAGATCGGTATCCGAGGCCTTGTTGCGATCCACCATGTCCAGGCGTAACCGCGTGGTGCAGGCACCGACGGTGATCAGGTTTTCCGCGCCGCCCAAGGCCTTGATGTAAGCCCCGGCGCGCTCATTGTCGGCCACCGCCACTTGCGGGGCGGCAACGCTGGTTTCGCGGCCCGGCGTCTTCAGGTCGAAACGGCGGATGCAGTAATCGAACACCACGTAATAGATCACGGCATACGCCAGGCCCACCGGGATCACCAGCCAGCCGTTGGTGGACTTGCCCCAGCCCAGCACCATGTCGATGAAGCCACCGGAGAACGTGAAGCCCAGGTGAATGTTCAGCGCATTGGTGATGGCCATCGACAGGCCGGTCAGCAACGCATGCAGCAGAAACAGCAGCGGCGCGAGGAACATGAAGGCGAACTCGATCGGCTCGGTCACGCCGGTCAGGAACGCGGTCAGGGCCATCGACAGGAAAATCCCGCCCATCACCTTGCGCCGCTCCGGCAGGGCGTTGCGGTACATCGCCAGGCACGCAGCGGGCAGGCCGAAGATCATCACCGGGAACATGCCGGTCATGAACTGGCCGCCTTTCGGGTCGCCGGCGAAGTAGCGCGACAGGTCGCCGGTGACCAGCGCACCGGTGCTGGGGTCGGTGAAATTGCCGAACACGAACCACGCCATGTTATTGAGGATATGGTGCAGGCCGGTGACGATCAGCAAGCGGTTGAACACGCCGAAGACGAACGCACCAATGCTGCCACTCTCCATCATCAGCGTGCCGAAGCTGTTGATGCCGTGCTGGATCGGCGGCCAGATATAGCCGAACACCACGCCCAGGCCCACGGCGGCGAACCCGGTGACAATCGGCACGAACCGTCGGCCACCGAAGAAGGCCAGGTACTCCGGCAGCTTGATGTCCTTGAAGCGGTTGTACAGCGCGCCGGCCATCAGGCCGCTGACGATCCCGGCGAGCATGCCCATGTTGATACTCGGGTCGAGCACCTTGAGGGTGGCGATCATCACCAGGTAACCGATCACCCCGGCAAGTCCCGCCGTACCGTTGTTGTCCTTGGCGAAACCGACCGCGATGCCGATGGCGAAAATCATCGCCAGGTTGGCAAAGATCACCTGGCCGGCGTCATGGATGATCGCGATGTTGAGCAGGTCGGTGTCACCCAGGCGCAGCAGCAGGCCGGCAATCGGCAGGATCGCGATCGGCAGCATCAGCGCGCGGCCGAGGCGTTGCAGGCCTTCAATGAAAAGTTGGTACATGGCGGATCTCCCTGGATTTTTGTTCTTCTTTTGTAAAGAGCTAGCTCAGAGGCCAGTGCTGGTGACAGGCATGACGCACGGCGCTGGCGCTGCTCAGCTTGAGCAGGCCCAGGCTGATGCGCCGGCATTCGCTGGCGTCGAGATGACGTACGCGGTCCTTGATTTCACCGATCTGTACCGGGCTCACCGACAACTCACTGACCCCCAGGCCGATCAACACCGGTGTGGCCAGCGGATCGGACGCCAGTGCACCGCACACTCCGACCCAGCGCTTGTGCTGCGCCGCACCGGCGCAGGTTTGGGCGATCAACCGCAGCAGGGCCGGGTGCAACGCATCGACGCGCGCGGCAAGGCCGGCGTGGTCGCGGTCCATGGCCAGGGTGTATTGCGACAGGTCATTGGTGCCGATGGACAGGAAATCCGCGTGCTCCGCCAGTTGCTCGGCCAGCAGCGCGGCGGCCGGCACTTCAATCATCACCCCCAGCTCCGGGCGCTGCGCCAGACCCAGTTCGGTGCACAAGGCGTCGAGGCGCTGGCGGATGTGCAGCAGCTCATCGACCTCAGTGATCATCGGCAGCAGGATCCGGCAGCGTGACAACGGGCTCAGGTGCAGCAGCGCGCGCAGTTGCTGGTCGAGCAGTTCCGGGCGGACCTGGGCCAGGCGAATGCCGCGCAGGCCGAGCACCGGGTTGGCCTCGGCGGGCAGTGGCAGGTAATCGAGTTGCTTGTCGCCACCGACGTCGATGGTGCGGATGATCACCGACTTGTCGCCCATGGCATCGAGCACGGCTTGATAGGCCTGGTGTTGTTCCTGTTCGTCCGGGGCAGTCTGGCGGTCGACGAAGAGAAATTCGGTGCGCAGCAAGCCGACGCCGTCGGCGCCATTGGCCAATGCGTCTGCCGCTTCCGTGCTGGATGCCACGTTGGCGGCGACTTCGATGCGCAGGCCATCGGTGGTCAGCGCCGGTGTGTGCGCCTGGGCCTGTTGTTCGGCCCGGCGTTGTTGCTGTTGCTGTTGCAGCTGGCGCACGTCGGCCAGGCGCTGTGTACCGGGTGTCAGTTCGAGGCGGCCGCCGTCGGCGTCCAGCACCACCGGTTGCCCCTGTTGCTGATCGAGCAGCGTCGAGCCCAGTGCGACCATGCACGGCAGGCCTTTGCCCCGGGCCAGAATCGCCACGTGGGAGGTCGCACCGCCCTCGGCCATGCACAGCCCGGCGACACCTTGCTGGCTCAGTTGCAGCAGATCGGAGGGCGTCAGTTCGTGGGCCGCGACGATGGCGCCGGCCGGCACGTCGTAATGCCAGGTATCGCCGAGCAATACGCGCAGCACCCGTTGCTTGAGGTCGCGCAGGTCGTTGGCACGTTCGGCGAGCAATGTGCTGCCGGTTTGCTGGAGCACTTCGCATTGCACATCGATGGCCTGGCTCCAGGCGTGGGTCGCGGCTGTGCCCTGGTCGACGGATTGATTGGCAGCGTCGAGCAAGGCCGGATCTTCGAGCAGCGCCAGGTGCGCGGCGAAAATCGCCTCTTCAGCGCTGTCCTTGTGTTTTTTTGCCTGGGCCAGGGTGTGGTCGATTTCGCTGCGCACCTGGCTCAGTGCCGCGTCCAGAACCTGGCGTTGCTGTTGCGCATCATGCTGGCCGGCATCCACGGGCAGGCTGATCGCATTCAGACGAAACAGCGGCCCGCCGACCAGGCCCGGCGCCGCGCAGACACCGTGCAACACACCGGCTTCGGCGGGGCGATTGCGTTGGGCGATCGTTGGTGGCGCGGCGGTGTGACTGTCTTCGGCCAGGGCTGTGGATAACGTGGTGAGCAAGGCTTGCAGCGCGGCTTCGGCGTCCGGGCCCTGGCAACTGACCTGGACTTCTGCCTGCTCGCCGATGGCCAGCCCCATCAGGCCGATCAGGCTGTCGCAGGTGGCCGACTTGCCGGCGAAGTGCAGCTGCGATTTGCTTTTGAAACCTTGTGCGGTCTGACGGATCAACGCCGCCGGCCGCGCGTGCAGGCCGCCACGGTGAGCAATGCGTACGAGGCCGACAATCTCGGCGCCGGCAAACTCGACATCGACCTCTGCGGTCGATGTCTGTCGACGAATGATGTGCAGCAGCGGCTCACCGACTTTCACCGATTTGAGGGTGATGGGCCGCGCCTGAAAGTCCTGGCTGTTGGTGAGGATCAGCAGGCTGACCAGGCTTTTGCACTGTTGCGCGACCTTGTCCAGGTCGTAGCGCAGCAGGGGTTGGCCATTGGCGACGCGCGCGCCTTCCTTGACCAGCATCGAGAAGCCCTGGCCCTGCAACTCGACCGTGTCGAGGCCCAGGTGCAGGAGCAATTCCGCGCCGTTGTCGGCACGCAAGGTCACCGCGTGACCAGTGCGCGCGACATGCACCACCACACCCGCGCAGGGGGCATGGAGCGTGTCGTTGAGCGGATCGATAGCGATGCCGTCGCCCATGGCGCCGCTGGCAAACACCGGGTCCGGGACTTTGGCGAGCGTGAGCACCGGGCCGCTGAGCGGGGCGCTTAAAGTCAGCTCTTTATTGTTGTTATGCATGGCTCGGTCTCATCAAAAAATACAGTTCGGATCAACGCGCTTCTCTGTGGGAGCGAGCTTGCTCGCGAAGAACCTGAGAACAACGCGTTCATTCAGGAAGAACGCGTCATCGTTGACGTCCATCGCGAGCAAGCTCGCTCCCACAGGGGACAATGATTCAATGGGTGCGGGTGACTTTGCTCAAGTGCCGCGGCTGGTCCGGGTCCATGCCGCGGGCCACGGCCAGGCCGGCGGCCATCACGTAGAAACTCTGGATCGCCAGAATCGGGTCGAGGGCCGGGTGTTCGGCGCGGGTCAGGGTCAGGTCGCGCTCGAGCACGTCATCCGGTGCGGCCAGCAGGACACGGGCGCCACGCTGGCGCATGTCGGCGGCCAGGCTCAGCAGACCAGCCTGTTCGGCGCCCCGTGGGGCAAACACCAGCAGCGGGTAGTTGTCGCCGATCAGGGCCATCGGGCCGTGACGGACTTCGGCACTGCTGAAGGCTTCGGCCTGGATCGCCGAGGTCTCTTTGAATTTGAGCGCCGCTTCCTGTGCGATGGCGAAACCGGCGCCACGGCCGATCACCATCAGCCGCTGGCAATCGCGCAAGGCCTCGATGGCCGGGCTCCAGTCCTGCTGCGCGGCGTTGCGCAGGCCGTCGGGCAAGGCCAAACCGGCCTCGAGCAGTTCGGCGTCTTCCTTCCAGTGCCCGATCAACCGCGCGCTGGCGCTCAGGGTGGCGATGAAACTCTTGGTCGCGGCGACGCTGCTTTCAGTGCCGGCACACAGCGGCAGGCTGAATTCACAGGCGGCTTCCAGCGGTGAGTCCTCGGCATTGACCAGCGAAATGCTCAAGGCGCCGCGCTTGCGCAACAGGCGCAGACTGTTGACCAGGTCCGGGCTTTGCCCCGATTGCGAGAAGGCGAATGCCACCTGGCCGCTGACCTTCAGCGGCGCCTGCTGCATGGTCACCACCGACATCGGCAACGACGCCACCGGGATGCCCAACAGCTGCATGGTCAGGTAGGCGAAGTAACTGGCGGCGTGGTCGGAGCTGCCGCGCGCCACGGTCATGGCCACTTGCGGGGGCTGACGACGCAGGCGCCCGGCGATCTCGATCATCTGCGGGTCGAGTTTTTGCAATTGGGCTTGCACGGCCTCGAACGAGGACAGCGCCTCTTCAAGCATTTTTGAAGTCAATGTCTTCTCCTTCGACCATGACGGCGGTCAGTTTCAGTGAGCGATCCAGCCGCACGCAGTCGGCCCAGGCCCCCGGTTGCAGGCGCCCGCGTTCGGTGAGGCCGAGGTAGTCGGCGGGGAATTGCGACAGGCGCTGCGAGGCTTCGGCGATGGGCAGGCCGATCTTCACCAAGTTGCGCAGAGCCTGATCCATGGTCAGGGTGCTGCCGGCCAGGGTGCCGTCGGGCAGGCGCACGCCGCCCAGGCACTTGGTCACGGTGTGGCTGCCGAGTTTGTACTCGCCGTCGGGCATGCCGGCGGCGGCGGTCGAGTCGGTGACGCAGTACAGGCACGGGATCGAGCGCAGGGCGACGCGGATGGCGCCGGGGTGCACGTGCAGCAAGTCCGGGATCAGTTCGGCGTATTTGGCATGGGCCAGTGCAGCGCCGACGATCCCCGGCTCGCGGTGATGCAGCGGGCTCATGGCGTTGTAGAGATGGGTGAAGCTGCTGGCACCGGCCTCCAGCGCCGCGACGCCTTCCTCGTAACTGCCCAGGGTGTGGCCGATCTGCATGCGGATGCCGCGGCGGCTGAGGTCGCGGATCAAGGCATCGTGACCGGCGATTTCCGGGGCAATGGTGATCACCCGGATCGGCGCCAGTGCCAGGTACGCTTCAACCTCGGCCAGCAACGCGGTGTGGGCGAAGTTGGGTTGCGCGCCGAGCTTGCCGGGGTTGATGTAGGGGCCTTCGAGGTGCACGCCGAGCACCCGGGCGCAGCCTTGTGGCCGCTGCTCACAGAATTCGCCGACGGCTTTGAGCACGCTGGTGATCTCTTCGCTCGGCGCCGTCATGGTGGTCGCCAGCAGCGACGTGGTGCCGAAGCGCACGTGGGTGCGGGTGATGGTTTCGAAGGCGGGCGTGCCTTCCATGATGTCTTTGCCGCCACCGCCGTGAACGTGCAGGTCGATGAAACCCGGCAGCAGATAAGGCAGGTCGTTGTCCGCCGGATCGCAGGGGACGCCTTCGATGGACACGACCTTGCCGTGGGCGTGGACCAGTCGGCCGCGAACCCAGCCGTGGGCGGTGAGGATGTTGTCTTCGGACATGTCGGGATCTCGGTTTTAAGCGGCCGGCTGTTTGTCAGCGACGCAGCTCTGCCACAAAGTCGTAGTAGTCGTTGCGGCAATAGGTGTCGGTGACTTCGATGGGCGTGTTGTCTTCCAGGTAGCCGACCCGGGTCATCAGCAGCATCGCGGTGCCTGGGGCGATGCCGACCAGCGCGGCGAACTCGTCCGAGGCGTTGATCGCCTGGATGTGCTGCAAGGCGCGCACCACCGGTTTGCCGATGCCGTCGAGGAATTCGTAGAGGGAATCACCCACCGATTGCGGCTTGGGAATGATCGAGGCGGGCAGGGTGCTCATCTCGATGGCCATCACGGTGTCGTCGGCCTTGCGCAGGCGTTTGAGCCGCGCGACCTTGTCGTTGGGCGACAGGCCGAGGCGGATCAGCTCTTCGTGGGTCGGCAGGGTGATTTCCCGCTCCAGCCATTGCGAACCGGGCACAAAACCCTTGAGGCGGAGCATTTCACTGAAGCCGGAAAGGCGCGACAACGGTTGTTCCAGGCGCGGCGTGATGAAGGTGCCGGAGCCCTGGTTACGGCGGATCAGGCCTTGTTCGAACAATACTTCCAGCGCCTTGCGGGCGGTGACGCGGGAGATGCCCAGGGTCTCGCTCAGATGGCGCTCCGACGGCATGGCCTGTTCGGCTTTCCACTGGCCGGCATGGATCGCCGCTTCCAGATTGCGTGCCAGTTGCAGGTACAACGGCGTGGGTTGGGTGTCGTCGGGGCGCAGGGCCTGTAGGTCGTTCATGTAGGCAATGTCCGATGCGGATATAGGATTGTTGTCGCCCGGTTGTGAGGCGAAACTAATACCACTTGCATACCATGTCAACGCGGGTGTTTTACAAGAATTGGCTGATTGTGGTCGGCTGGAGGGTAGGTGGTTTGAAGTGGTATTAGCGGTAGGCTTTAAAACGACAAAGATCGCAGCCTGCGGCAGCTCCTACAGAGCGAAATGGTATTCACCCTGTAGGAGCTGCCGCAGGCTGCGATCTTTTGATTTTATTTTTTGATGCCGACCAATGGTCGAGGGAATTACGGACGAATTTCGATCATCGTGCCGTCCGGCACCAGGTTCCAGACTTCGCGCATGTCCATGTTGCGCATGGCGATGCAGCCGTCGGTCCAGTCCAGGGTGTGGAACAGGTCTTCCGGGGTGTCCTCGGTGTCCGGGGTGCCGTGGATCATGATCATGCCACCGGGCTCGACGCCTTCACGACGTGCGCGGGCCGAGTCGCTGATGTTCGGGTAGGAAATGTGCATCGCCAGGTTGAATTTATCACTGACCTTGCGCCAGTCGACCCAGTAGAGGCCCTCCGGGGTGCGTTTGTCGCCTTCCATCAGTTTCGGCCCCTTGGGACGCTTGCCCAGGGAAATGCGATAGGTCTTGAGCGGCTTGCCGTCATTGATCAATTGCAATTGATGGGACGACTTGAGAACCAGGATTTTCTCGATGACCTTGCCGTCCAGGGGTTCCAGGGCAGAAGCCTGGGACACCGCGACGAACGACAAACAGAACAGGGCAAGCAACCAGCGCATTGAAACGATTCCCCAGGAGGTGTCGCGACTATTTATTTATAGATGTTTTTGTAGGAGCTGCCGAAGGCTGCGATCTTTTAGCGCCTGTAAAGATGCCGAATCTGAATTCAGGTAATGGCAGGCTGCACCAACGGCGGAATCGATTCAGACCGTACGGGATAGACCTCGGTCCGCCGGTCAGCGAAGAAGCATTCTAAGGTACGGCCCACCGTGCGGAAAGCCAGCTCATCCCAAGGAATGTCCGCTTCGTCGAATAATTGCACTTCCAGGCTCTCGGGGCCGGCAGAAAAATCCAGGTCCGCCAGTTCGGCACGGTAGAACACATGCACCTGGCTGATGTGTGGCACATCGATCAGGGTATAGATGCTCAGGTTGCGCACCCGGGCGCAGGCTTCCTCGGCGGTCTCGCGAATGGCGGCCTGCTCGATGGTCTCGCCGTTCTCCATGAAACCGGCGGGCAGGGTCCAGTAGCCGCGGCGCGGCTCGATGGCCCGCCGGCACAGCAACACCTTGCTGCCCCAGGTCGCCACGCAGCCGGCGACGATGTTGGGGTTCTGGTAGTGAATGGCCTGACAGCTGTCGCAGACAAAACGCAGGCGTGAATCGCCCTCGGGAATGCGCTGGGTCACCGGGTTACCGCACTGGCTGCAAAATTTCATGCTGGGGTTCCTGAATGCTGCGCCTATCTTGGCGTGCGGTGGTGCCGGTCGGCAAGTTGTCGTTTCGCGACATGGGGCGGTTGCGGGGGTTGGGCGACCGCAGCGATTGGTGCATGATGCCGGGTAAGGCACAAATCGAGAACACTCATGCTGGACGAGCTACTGCATCGGGTTAGTCACCACACTCCACGCACGCTGGAGACCGATCGTCGTTTTCCCGAGGCCGCAGTGCTGGTGCCCATCACCCGCAGTGACGAGCCCGAGCTGGTGTTGACCCTGCGTGCCAGCGGCCTGTCGACCCATGGCGGCGAAGTCGCCTTCCCCGGTGGTCGCCGCGACCCCGAAGACCCCGACCTGATTTTCACCGCCCTGCGTGAAGCCGAGGAAGAGATCGGCCTGCCGCCGGGGCTGGTCGAGGTGATCGGCCCGCTCAGCCCGCTGATCAGCCTGCATGGCATCATGGTCACGCCCTATGTCGGGGTGATCCCGGATTTTGTCGAATACCGGGCCAACGATGCCGAGATCGCCGCGGTGTTCAGCGTGCCCCTGGAGTTCTTCCGCAAAGACCCCCGCGAACATACCCATCGCATCGACTATCAGGGCCGCAGCTGGTACGTGCCGAGCTATCGCTTTGGCGAATACAAGATCTGGGGGCTGACGGCGATCATGATCGTCGAGTTGATCAACCTGCTGTATGACGCCAAAATCAGCCTGCATCAACCTCCCAAAAGCTTTATCAATACCTGAAGCCATCGTTCGAATGGCACTGCCCGAGCCCTGAGGAAAACAACAATGAAATACCGCCTGGGCGACGCCCGTGTCGAAACCCATCCACAGAGCTGGGTCGCCCCCAATGCCGTGCTGGTAGGCAAGGTCAAGCTGGAAGAGGGCGCCAACGTCTGGTTCAACGCCGTGCTGCGCGGCGACAACGAGTTGATCCTGATCGGCAAGAACAGCAACGTCCAGGACGGCACCGTGATGCACACCGACATGGGCTATCCGCTGACCATCGGCACCGGCGTGACCATCGGCCACAACGCCATGCTCCACGGCTGCACCGTCGGCGACTACAGCCTGATCGGCATCAACGCGGTGATTCTCAATGGCGCGAAGATCGGCAAGAACTGCATCATCGGCGCCAATTCGCTGATCGGCGAAGGCAAGGAGATTCCGGACGGGTCGCTGGTCATGGGTTCGCCGGGCAAAGTGGTGCGCGAATTGACCGAGCCGCAAATCAGGATGCTGGAAGCCAGCGCTGCCCACTATGTGCACAACTCGCAGCGTTATGCCCGCGATCTGGCCGAGCAGGAAGAATGAGCACGCCCGAACGCCCGGTGGCATCGCCCTGCGTGAGCATTTGTGCGCTGGATGACGATGACATCTGCACCGGTTGCCAGCGTACGGTTGAGGAAATCACCCGCTGGAGCCGCATGACCAACGACGAACGGCGCACGGTGCTGGGGTTGTGTCATGAGCGGGCCAAGGCCAGTGGGTTGGTGTGGATGATCGGGGCAAAACCGCGGTTGTAGGAGCGAGCCTGCTCGCGATGGACGCAAGAACACCGCGGGGAACCAGACTCCCCCGCGTTATCGTTAACGACCATCGCGAGCAGGCTCGCTCCTACAGTATCCTGTGCGCCAAATTGACAGGTACCTCCAAGCCCATGCTCTTCCTGATCACCTACATCAGCAGCGTCGTGCTGATCAACTTCGCCTTCTCCACCGCCCCCCACCTGGACATCATCTGGTCGGCCTGGGGCGGGCTGGTGTTTATCCTGCGCGACATGGTGCAAACCCGTTTCGGGCATGGCGCCCTCGTGGCGATGCTGGTGGCGCTGGTGTTGTCCTACGTCACCTCCGATCCATCCATCGCCTTGGCCAGCGCCACGGCGTTCGCGGTTTCCGAGTGCATCGACTGGCTGGTGTTCAGCATCACCAAGCGTCCACTGCATGATCGCCTGTGGATAAGTTCGGCCCTGAGCATTCCCCTCGATACCTTTATCTTTTTCGGCATGATCGACGCCCTGACGCCGGGGGTGATCCTCACCGCCCTGGGTTCGAAATTCGCCGGGGTCACCGCCGTGTGGCTGATCATGGCCTGGCGCCTGCGCAAACAGGCTGTCGTCAGCTGAAGTTCATGTAAAATGCCGCGCTTTCTCCCCATGGGAAGCGTGCTTCCCTCGATGATCCGCTTCTTGAGGACCTTCAGATGACCCGTATCGGAACTCCATTGTCGCCCACCGCGACCCGCGTATTGATGTGTGGCTGTGGCGAGTTGGGCAAGGAAGTGGTGATCGAACTGCAACGCCTGGGCGTTGAAGTGATTGCCGTGGACCGTTACGCCAACGCGCCGGCCATGCAGGTGGCGCACCGCAGCCACGTGATCAACATGCTGGATGGCGCTGCCCTGCGTGCCGTGATCGAGGCCGAGAAGCCGCATTTCATCGTCCCGGAAATCGAAGCCATCGCCACCGCGACCCTGGTAGAGCTGGAGGCCGAAGGTTTCACTGTGATCCCGACCGCCCGCGCCGCGCAACTGACCATGAACCGCGAAGGCATCCGTCGCCTGGCCGCTGAAGAGCTGGACCTGCCGACCTCGCCGTACCATTTCGCCGACACCTTCGAGGACTACAGCAAGGCCGTCGAAGACCTCGGTTTCCCATGTGTGGTCAAGCCGGTCATGAGTTCCTCGGGCAAGGGCCAGAGCCTGCTGCGCAGCGTCGATGACGTGCAGAAAGCCTGGGACTATGCCCAGGAAGGTGGCCGTGCCGGTAAAGGTCGGGTGATCATCGAAGGCTTCATCGATTTCGACTACGAAATCACCCTGCTGACCGTGCGCCACGTCGGCGGCACCACCTTCTGCGCGCCGGTCGGTCACCGTCAGGAGAAGGGCGACTACCAGGAATCCTGGCAGCCGCAGGCCATGAGCCCGATTGCCCTGGCTGAATCCGAACGCGTCGCCAAAGCCGTGACCGAAGCCCTGGGTGGCCGTGGTCTGTTCGGCGTCGAGTTGTTCATCAAGGGGGATCAGGTGTGGTTCAGCGAAGTCTCGCCGCGCCCGCACGACACCGGTCTGGTGACCCTGATCTCCCAGGACCTGTCGCAATTCGCCCTGCATGCACGGGCCATTCTCGGCCTGCCGATCCCGTTGATCCGTCAGTTCGGGCCATCGGCTTCGGCGGTGATTCTGGTGGAAGGGCAGTCGACCCAGACCGCATTCGCCAACCTGGGCGCCGCCTTGAGCGAGCCGGATACCGCGCTGCGCCTGTTCGGCAAGCCTGAAGTCAATGGCCAGCGCCGCATGGGCGTGGCCCTGGCGCGCGACGAGTCGATCGAAGCCGCCCGTGCCAAGGCGACCCGTGCTTCGCAGGCGGTTGTCGTCGAGCTGTAAAAACAGCTATGGCGGGCCTATACCTTCTATAGGCATCGCACCATTGCTTTACCTGTAGGAGCGAGCCTGCTCGCGATGGACTCAAGAACACCGCGGGGAACCAGACTCCCCGCGTTATCGTTAACGACCATCGCGAGCAGGCTCGCTCCTACAGGTCATTTATCAATGCTCCAGGCCTGTACCCCATGAATTCCCAAAGCATCATCGTCCCGAAAATCTCCACCCTGCCGGTGCACGAGCCCCGGGCCCGGGCCGTTGTGCGCTGGCTGGTGCGCAAGAACATCATCCAGGAAGAGCTGACCACCTGTGGCCGCACCGGCAATCGCATGGCCCATGCCATCGCCGACGGTGCCCGTGCAGTGGTCCTGCACCCCGAAGCCCTGCCGTTCGGCGAGCCGGTCAATGGCCTGGAGATCATTACCAAACGCTGCATCTATACGCCGGCCAAGGGTTTTCTTGAGGAAGCAGGCTGCGCCGAGTGTCGCAAGGAAGTCGGTGAAGCCCTGTTCGAAAGCCTGGAAGACTGGATGCCGGGGCGCACCGATAACTTCACCTGCCCGGAATGCGGACATGAAGACGACATCAACGGCTTCCTGTTCCTGCAGGAATGCGGCTTCTCCAACCTCGGATTCATCTTCAACAACTGGGCCGAAGCCGGGTTCAAACAGAGCTTTCTCGACGAATTCGCCGATTGGCTCGATCAGCCAGTCAGTTGGGTCAAAGTCGAACTCTGACGGTAGGAGCTGCTGAAGGCTGCGATCTTTTGACTTTGATTTTTCAAGATCAAGATCAAAAGATCGCAGCCTTCGGCAGCTCCTACAGGAACGTGGTGAATCCCTTGGATTCGGGCATTAATCCCCGTATGTCAGTAATGCCAATAATAGTCAGAGTTTTACATTGAACCCGAGGGGGTGTCTGACTATAATGGCGCGCTTCCATTTTCCCGCTCGGGAGCCCCCGCGATGCTGCGTATCAGCCAAGAAGCTCTGACATTCGACGACATTCTCCTAGTGCCCGGTTATTCCGAGGTGCTTCCTAACGAAGTCAGTCTCAAGACCCGCCTTACCCGTGGCATCGAGCTGAATATTCCACTGGTCTCCGCTGCCATGGACACCGTTACTGAAGCCCGTCTGGCAATTGCCATGGCTCAGGAAGGTGGTATCGGCATCATCCACAAGAACATGACCATCGAGCAGCAAGCTGCCGAAGTGCGCAAGGTCAAGCGTTACGAAGCCGGTGTGGTCAAGGACCCGATCACCATCGTCGCCGACGCTACCGTGCGCGAACTGTTCGAACTGACCCGCATGCACAACATCTCCGGCGTTCCGGTGCTGCACAATGGCGACCTGGTCGGCATTGTCACCTCCCGTGACGTGCGTTTCGAGAACCGTCTGGAAGCCACTGTCCGTGAAGTGATGACGCCTAAAGAGCGTCTGGTCACGGTCAAGGAAGGCGCCGACAAGAACGATGTGCGTGAACTGCTGCACAAGCACCGCATCGAACGCGTGCTGATCGTCGACGACAAATTCGCCCTCAAGGGCATGATGACCGTCAACGACATCGAAAAAGCCAAGGCTTACCCGCTGGCCAGCAAGGACGATCAAGGTCGTCTGCGCGTGGGTGCTGCAGTCGGTACCGGTAAAGACACCGGTGACCGCGTTGCCGCCCTGGTCGCCGCCGGCGTTGACGTGGTGGTGGTCGACACCGCTCACGGTCACTCCAAAGGCGTGATCGACCGCGTTCGCTGGGTCAAGCAGAACTTCCCTGAAGTGCAGGTCATCGGCGGCAACATCGCCACCGGCGCTGCCGCCAAGGCCCTGGCCGAAGCTGGCGCTGACGCGGTCAAGGTCGGTATCGGCCCTGGCTCGATCTGCACCACCCGTATCGTCGCCGGTGTCGGCGTACCGCAAATCAGTGCCATCGCCAACGTCGCCGCTGCCCTCGAAGGTACTGGCGTGCCGTTGATCGCCGACGGCGGCATCCGTTTCTCCGGTGACCTGTCCAAGGCCATCGTGGCCGGTGCTTCCTGCGTGATGATGGGCTCGATGTTCGCCGGTACCGAAGAAGCGCCGGGCGAGATCGAACTGTTCCAGGGCCGTTCCTACAAGGCTTATCGCGGCATGGGTTCGCTGGGCGCCATGTCCCAGGCCCAGGGTTCCTCCGACCGTTACTTCCAGGACTCCTCGGCAGGCGCCGAGAAGCTCGTTCCGGAAGGCATCGAAGGGCGTGTTCCGTACAAGGGCACCCTGAGCGCGATCATCCACCAGTTGATGGGCGGCCTGCGCTCCTCGATGGGCTACACCGGTAGCGCCAACATCGAAGAGATGCGCACCAAGCCCGAGTTCGTGCGGATCACCGGCGCCGGCATGGCCGAGTCCCACGTTCACGACGTGCAGATCACCAAGGAAGCGCCAAACTACCGCGTAGGTTGAGCCTTCCAGCAAAAAGTTAACGACCGGGGCTGTTTTATTCAGCCCCGAGTTGTTTCTGAATCACGACTGTTTCCGAATTTTTTAGACGAGACTGAATCATGGCCCTCGACATTCACGCTCACCGCATCCTGATCCTCGACTTCGGTTCCCAGTACACCCAGCTGATCGCCCGCCGCGTGCGCGAAATCGGTGTGTATTGCGAACTGCACCCGTTCGACATGGACGAAGATGCGATCCGCGAATTCGCTCCTAAAGGCGTCATCCTCGCTGGCGGCCCAGAGTCGGTCCACGAAGCCAACAGCCCTCGCTGCCCGCAAGCCGTTTTCGACCTGGGCGTGCCGGTCTTCGGTATCTGCTACGGCATGCAGACCATGGCCGAGCAACTGGGCGGCAAGGTTGAAGGTTCCGAGCTGCGTGAGTTCGGTTACGCCCGCGTAGACGTGGTCGGCAAGAGCCGTCTGCTCGACGGCATTGAAGACCACATCGACGCCGACGGCCTGTTTGGCCTCGACGTATGGATGAGCCACGGTGACAAGGTCACCCGGATGCCGGAAGACTTCCACATCCTGGCCAGCACCCCGAGCTGCCCGATCGCCGGCATGTTCAGCGACGAGCGTCGCTACTACGGCGTGCAGTTCCACCCGGAAGTGACCCACACCAAGCAGGGTGGTCGCATCCTGTCGCGCTTCATCCTCGACATCTGCGAGTGTGAAGCGCTGTGGACGCCTTCGAAGATCGCTGAAGACGCCATCGCCCAGGTTCGCGCCCAGGTCGGCACCGACAACGTTCTGCTCGGCCTGTCCGGCGGTGTCGACTCGTCCGTGGTTGCTGCGCTGCTGCACAAGGCCATCGGCGACCAGCTGACCTGCGTGTTCGTCGACAACGGCTTGCTGCGCCTGCACGAAGGCGAGCAAGTGATGGCCATGTTCGCCGAGAACATGGGCGTCAAGGTGATCCGCGCCAATGCTGAGGACCAGTTCCTCAACAACCTGGCCGGCGAAGCCGACCCGGAGAAGAAGCGCAAGATCATCGGCCGTACCTTCATCGACGTGTTCGATGCCGAATCCTGCAAGCTGGACAACATCAAGTACCTGGCCCAGGGCACCATCTACCCGGACGTGATCGAGTCGGCTGGCGCGAAAAGCGGCAAGGCCCACGTGATCAAGTCGCACCACAACGTGGGCGGCCTGCCGGAAGAAATGAACCTGAAACTGGTCGAGCCACTGCGCGAACTGTTCAAGGACGAAGTCCGCCGTCTGGGCCTGGAACTGGGCTTGCCGTACGACATGGTCTACCGCCACCCATTCCCGGGCCCGGGCCTGGGCGTGCGGATCCTCGGTGAAGTGAAGAAGGAATACGCCGACCTGCTGCGTCGTGCCGACCACATCTTCATCGAAGAACTGCGCAAGGCCGACTGGTACCACAAGGTCAGCCAGGCCTTCGTGGTGTTCCAGCCGGTGAAATCGGTGGGTGTGGTGGGCGATGGCCGTCGTTACGCCTGGGTCGTGGCCCTGCGTGCCGTGGAAACCATCGACTTCATGACCGCGCGTTGGGCACACCTGCCTTACGAACTGCTGGAAACCGTATCCGGCCGCATCATCAATGAAATCGAAGGCATCTCCCGCGTCACCTACGACGTGTCGAGCAAGCCGCCGGCGACCATTGAGTGGGAGTGATCGTATTTGAGCCTGTGAACCCGGGCTCAAAACGATAGCGGTAAAGGAAGCCCCCGGTCGCGAGACCGGGGGCTTTTTGCATGCATGCGTGGCAGAAACAGGCACGAATTACAGAGGCAGACGCCCTTCGAGGTCCATGCCCATGCGGCTCAGGGCCCAGGACAGTTCGACGATACTGGCGTATGGCACCTGATGCACATCAGTCCAGGTCGGACGATTGATCAGGTATTTGCCGTCAACCGTACGCTCGACCAGCGTTCGCGCAATATGGCGGTCTCTGCCGCGATGAATCAACGTCCAGGTTCCATCGACCTTCTCGAAGGTGAACATTCCTTGCCGGAACAGCAGCCGATTGAGTTCCGCCGGTGTTCGCTCGAGCAGCGGTAGCGGCATCTGCAGGCTCAGGTCGGCGTACAACGTATCGTATTCGCCACTGACATGGTCCGGTTGCGTGGTGAAGCCCCGTCCCACTTCGATGCCCCGGTCTGACTCGATCAGCAGGTGTTGTTCGGGCAACACTTCTTCGATGCGCAAGCCGATACCGCCCTGTATTTCACTGATGCCGGCCATGCCGCGAAAGGTGTTGATGTTTTCCTGGTCGGTCAGTACCACCCATTTACCTGCACCATTGAGGGATTCGTTGGCCTGCATGATCGTGTGGGTGAGGTAGCTCTTTATGGCTTGTTCATGCATGTCGGGCAGTGGCGAGGTGGGATAGCGATAGCTCGCCAGGCAGTCCGTCGCCTGAACCCGAATGCCGTTGAGTCGCGCAGCCCTGACCACTTCAAGCGGCGTATACCGCCCTGACGGGTCGCTTTGCAGTTGTTGCAGCGTTTCCTCCAGGTCATCGGACATTTCCCCGGTGCTGAAGAATGTGTTCAAGTCCAGTTGACTGAAATCGTTGAGCAGGCGATGGAAATACAGTGTTTTTACCCCCTGTCTGGCGAGTGTCGGCATGTTCTCGATGAGAAAACGCATACTGGCAATGCGGTCCTGACTCTCACCGATGACCAGGCCATTTGCTGCATCCAACGCCTGCTCGATCAGTTCTGTGGCGGTGGTCGAGGGCGTGACGGCGGGGAGGGCCGGGCGGGTAGGCAGGGACGTGGAGAATCCGCTGCGGGCAAAGAAGCTTCGAGCGTCCCGTGACAACTCGGCACGAGGGGCGGCGACGTATTCGTCGTAGGTGGTAATCCCTTTCATTGTGCCGTCGGGCAAGCGGCTGACTTTGACATGGGTCTCCGGTTTACCCATCGCCAGCTTCCTGAGGCTGTATCTTTGCGGTGCGTCATAGCTTGTGGTGGGTTTGCGCAGCGTGATTTGCGGCTGGGGTTGAGCGACCCCTGGCGACATTCCTTTCGGATTGTTGCCGCCACCCTTCAGGCCGGCCCGTGGTGCCAGCTCCCACTCACCTTGAGCGTTCAGGCGTACTGGCAATGAGCCTGAAAACGCGTTCGGGTTTTCAGGATCGATAATGGCCCACGTGCCGACACCGTTGGCGTCGGCCTCATAGCGCACGTACCAGGCCGCATCGTTGAGCGTGATGGCTGTCGAGGGATTGCCGTCGAGTCGATAGATACCCTGGAATTTCCCGGGCGTTGTTTCGGGTGTTATCCCTTCCAGCAATTCGTTGGCTTGCCAGTGCTGGGGTATGTTCGGCAGCTGGATTTCAGGTCGTACCTGGGCAAGATCCTCGAGCACCGATGCCGCGCCCTCGGCCTCTCCAGTCACTGGCGGCCAACCCATCGGTTGCATGCCATTTTCTATCAGTGCCTGTTTCAGTTCCCCCAGGTTATCCACCGTCATGGAGTCATAGGCCGGCCCAAGCGGAGTATCCAGGTTGATCCTGCCACCGGGTGTCATTCTGATCTCGGTCGGTGCAGGTTTGGGGGCTTTGGTCGCTGGTGTTGTCTCCTTCAGCTCAGCCATTTCCTTCGCTTCGGCGGCGTCGATTTCGGGGCCGGCTTCTTCCAGCGAACCGGGACCTTTGAGGACGAGCAGGTTGAACAAGATGTCGATACCGCTGAGCACCGCGCCAAGCACACTGGCCTTGCGTTCCTCGGCGGTTTTGCCGTTGACCGCCTGATCGATGTTCAACCCCATGTTGGCGATGCTGGCGCCGATCACCGGCAGGGCGACCGGCCAGCCGACGACCGCCATCGGACCGAACACTTTCACGCCGGCGCTGAGGTAACCGATCCACAGTTTTTCCCGCAGATCGCCATTGGAGGTCAGTGACAGCGCGGCCTCGGCGGACATCGCGGCCTTGGTCGAGTTTCGCAACCAACTGAACACGTCACCGTCAATGCCGCGGTTTTCCTGATTGATCAGCTGATGGTCGTACACACTCCAGCTGCCCACCAGGCGGTTCATCAGGTCCGGGAGGTTGTCAGCGATGTCCTGGCGATCGGCCATGGAAAAGTGCGCCATGAATGCCTGGCGTCGCGCCTCGTCATTCATTTGCAGCAACACCCAGAAGTGCATGTCCGTTTCGGTTTCCAGCACCTTGAAGGCTTCGGCCTCTCCGGGAAGGTAGAGAATCTGCCGGCCTTTGGGCGCCTTGATGCGCACAATGTTGTTCGACAGGTAGCCGGCCACATCCAGCATTCGTACCTGGGCATGCGTATCGGCGTATTGCGTTTGCAACATCTGCAGGCTGACCGGCCAGGTGACGGGCCCCATGACGGCCGTGACAGCGACATTGAAGTCCGCGTCACTGAGCTTTTTACGGTCGCGGGCCCGCAAGGCGTTGATGAGAAAATTGCACTTGGCCAGGGTACGGAAGTCAGCGGCGGATTCGTTCCAGAAGCTCGTCAGCCGTTCGTTGTAGACCGCGCTGAAGTCGATGCTCCAGAAGTCCGTCAGCACGTCGTTACCGTGCAGGCGCACTTCGTTGGTTTCATTGAAAGTCCCGGTGCGCGGTCCAGCGGTATAGAAACCCGCATACACATCCAGCAGGTCGGCATTGTCCTGATCGACGACGCGGAAGCGGTGGATCACCAGTTGGGTCAGGGTCATGGACGACGTCGGCGTGGCGTTGACATGCTCCCATCCGGAGAAGGCCTTCGAGCTGCTTTGCGACGCGTCGAAGCGGTGGAAATACACCCGGTCCGGATCGAGGTCGGTGATGCCGTACTTTTTTTCAGCAAGTTACCGGCGACGTCATGAGCGGTGTCTTGCAGGCTGGGGCAGGTCTTGATGATGCGGGTGGCGATGGCCTTGAGGGCGGCCTTGTCGGCTGCATTGGGCAGGGGCCGGTTTTGATTCGGATTCATGCAGTCTCACTCCTTGAGAAACGAGTATTGAGCATGACCCGTTCGTTCAGAGGGGGTGTACTACATAGTTATATGCATGGGCGATCCGGCGTGCGTCACTGCATCGCCCTTACTGTTTCGCAGTTGCAGGTGTATCGTATTCGCCTTTTCCGGGTCGCTGGCCTGTCGTTGATTTGTGAGGTAGTTGAGTTCATGTCCTTTACCCGTCGCCAAATACTCGGTGGCCTGACCGGTCTTGTTGTCGTTGGCGTGGGAGCCGGTGGTGCGTCGCGCTACTGGCTGGGCAAGATGGCCGATGCGGATGCCGGTCACGACTATGAGCTGATTGCGGCGCCGTTGGACGTGGAGTTGGTGGCCGGGCACAAGACCCAGGCATGGGCCTTCGGCCCGTCGGCGCCGGGCACCGAGTTGCGGGTGCGCCAAGGTGAATGGCTGCGGGTGCGCTTCATCAACCACTTGCCGGTGGCGACCACCATTCACTGGCACGGCATCCGCCTGCCGCTGGAAATGGACGGCGTACCCTACGTCTCGCAATTGCCGGTGCTGCCGGGCGAGTACTTCGACTACAAGTTCCGCGTACCGGATGCCGGCAGCTATTGGTATCACCCGCACGTGAACAGCAGCGAAGAGCTCGGCCGTGGCCTGGTGGGACCGCTGATCATCGAAGAGCGCGAGCCCACCGGTTTCAAATACGAAAAGACCTTGAGCCTCAAGAGCTGGCATGTCGACGAGGTCGGCAATTTCGTCGAGTTCAGCATTCCCCGGGAAGCGGCCCGTGGCGGCACGGCGGGACGCCTGGCGACCATCAACGGTGTGCCGCAGGCGGTGATCGACTTGCCGGCCGGGCAGATCACCCGGGTGCGCATTCTCAATCTCGATAACACCCTGACCTATCGCCTGAACATTCCCGGCGTCGAAGCGCAGATCTATGCGCTGGACGGCAACCCCATCGAACCGCGCCCGCTGGGCAAGGAATACTGGCTCGGTCCTGGCATGCGCATTTGTCTGGCGATCAAGGCGCCGCCGGCCGGTGAAGAGTTGTCCTTGCGCAACGGCCCGGTGCGCCTGGGTACCTTGCGTTCAGTGGCCAATGCCGATGCACCGAGCGAATGGCCGCCCGCACTGCCGGCCAACCCGATTGCCGAGCCGGACCTGGCCAATGCCGTGAAACTCAACTTCAATTTCGAATGGGTCGGCTCGGTGTCGGTCAACGTCGACAACGGCAAGCCGCCGAGCCTGTGGCAGATCAACGGCAAGGCCTGGGACATCACCGACAAGACCTGCGCCGACCGTCCGATTGCCAAGCTGGAAAAGGGCAAGAGCTACATTTTCGAATTGAAGAACATGACCCAGTATCAGCACCCGATTCACCTGCACGGCATGAGCTTCAAGGTCATCGCCTCGAACCGGCACAAGGTGATTCCGTACTTCACCGACACTTATCTGCTGGGCAAGAACGAGCGCGCGCAAGTGGCGCTGGTGGCGGATAACCCCGGGGTCTGGATGTTCCACTGCCATGTGATCGATCACATGGAAACCGGCCTGATGGCCGCCATCGAGGTGGCGTGATGCGTCAGATTCGTCCCGCCGCCATCATCGACCGCAGCCGTGATCGCGAATTCATGCGTGAAGCCCTGGCCCTGGCCGCCCAGGGCGCGGCCCTGGGCGAAGTGCCGGTGGGCGCGGTGCTGGTGCAGGACGGTGAAATCATCGGGCGAGGCTTCAACTGCCCGATCAGCACCAGCGATCCCAGTGCCCACGCCGAGATGGTCGCGATCCGCGCCGCCGCCGAGGCTGTCAGCAACTATCGCCTGCCCGGCAGTACGCTGTATGTGACGCTGGAGCCGTGCAGCATGTGCGCTGGGCTGATCGTGCATTCGCGGATCACGCGGGTGGTGTATGGCGCGCTGGAGCCCAAGGCGGGGATTGTGCAGAGCCAGGGGCAGTTCTTTACCCAGGGCTTTTTGAATCACCGGGTGTTGCATGAGGGTGGGGTGTTGGCGGAGGAGTGCGGGGCTGTTTTAAGTGAGTTCTTCAAGGCCCGAAGAGCAAAACCTTCCGACTGAACACAGACCCCCCCTGTAGGAGCTGCCGCAGGCTGCGATCTTTTGATCTTGCTGTTATTTACGGGCCACAATCACCGCCCGCATCGGTGCCGGCAGCCCTTCAATTGTCTTGCTGTGATCCTCGGGATCGAGGAAGTCGCTCAGCGACTGATACTTCATCCATTCCGTCCCGCGCTGTTCCTCGACCGTGGTGGTGCTCACATCCACGCACTTCACATCGCTGAACCCGGCACGTCGCAACCACAACTCCAGCGCCGGCACCGACGGCAGGAACCACACGTTGCGCATCTGCGCGTAGCGGTCTTCCGGTACCAGCACCTGGTGCTTGTCGCCTTCGACCACCAGCGTCTCCAGCACCAGCTCACCGCCCTTGACCAGGCAATCCTTCAGCGCCAGCAAATGCTCGATGGGCGAGCGGCGATGGTAGAACACGCCCATGGAAAACACCGTGTCGAAGCCTTCGAGGTTCGGCGGCAGGTCTTCGAAGGGGAAGGGCAGGTGCCAGGCGTTCGGTTCGGACAGGTAGCGCTGCACCGCCTGGAACTGGCAGAAGAACAGCCAGTTCGGGTCGACACCGATCACGCTGTCGGCACCGGCGCCGAGCATGCGCCACATGTAATAGCCGTTGCCGCAGCCGACATCGAGGATGCGCTTGCCCGCAAGGTCCAGATGCGGGGCGACCCGCGACCACTTCCAGTCCGAGCGCCATTCGGTGTCGACATGCACACCGAACAGGTCGAACGGCCCCTTGCGCCACGGCGACAGGCCCATCAACGCGGAACGCATTTGCGCGCGTGTCTCGTCGCTGCAATCGGTGTCCAGCTTCAGGCCGTTGAGCAAATCGACTTCGCTTGGCTGGATCCTTGGCAGGGCGTCCAGCGCGCTTTGCCAGCGCTCCAGGTCGCCATGGCCCTTTTCCATTTTCTTGTCGAGTTGCGCCTGCAGGGTGTTGGCCCATTCGGCCAGCGGCGTGCCGGCCAGACGGCGGGCGAGGGGAGACAGATCAATCATGGCAGGGCAATCAACGAGGCAAAGTTAAGACACTGGAACCACGGCACGACTTTCGAGAACCCGGCGGCCAACAGGCGTTCGCGGTGTTCTTCGAGGCTGTCGGGCTTCATGACGTTTTCGATGGCGCTGCGCTTCTGGGCGATTTCCAGCTCGCTGTAGCCGTTGGCGCGTTTGAAGGCGATGTGCAGGTCGGTGAGCAACGCGTGTTCCTGCTCGTCTTCGAAGCGCAGTTTTTCCGAGAGGATCAGGGCACCGCCGGGCAACAGCGACTGACGGATGCGCGTCAACAGCGCGGTGCGTTGGTCCGGGGCGATGAATTGCAGGGTGAAGTTCAACGCCACCACCGAGGCCGGCTGGAACTCCAGCGCCAGGATGTCGCCCTCGATCACCTCGACCGGCAACAACTCCTGGAACATCGAGTCCTGGCCATTGAGGTATTCGCGGCAGCGCTCGACCATGGCGGCGGAGTTATCCACAGCGATGACGCGGCAACCGTCGGTGCGCACATGCCGGCGCAGGGCCTGGGTCACGGCACCCAGGGACGAGCCCAGGTCGTAGAGCACGCTGCCTGGTTGGGCGAACTGCGCGGCGAGCACGCCGAGGTTTTCGACGATGGTCGGATAGCCCGGCACCGAGCGCTTGATCATGTCCGGGAACACCCGCACCACGTCCTCGTTAAAGGCGAAGTCAGGCACCTGGGCCAAAGGCTGGGCGAAAAGGCGATCGGGTTCTTTGCTCACGGCGGTTCCAGCGGTATCGGTGAAAAGGCCGGCATTTTAGCCAAGTTGGCGTGGGGATGCGCGGGTTGTCTGATAAAGCGGGTGGGTTGATGCAGTTTGAAAGCCGAGAGTGCTCTTGTGGCGAGGGGGCTTGCCCCCGTTGGACTGCGAAGCAGTCCCAAAACCATGCAACCGGGTAATCACAGATACACCCGACTAACAGGGTTTACGACGGCTGCGCCGCCGAACGGGGTGGTGCGGCATTCCGACAAGCCCCCTCGCCACAGGGGTCAGCGTTTGCTT
This sequence comes from Pseudomonas sp. PDM27, assembly GCF_019219205.1. Classification (NCBI taxonomy): domain Bacteria; kingdom Pseudomonadati; phylum Pseudomonadota; class Gammaproteobacteria; order Pseudomonadales; family Pseudomonadaceae; genus Pseudomonas; species Pseudomonas sp. PDM27. The sequence continues at coordinate 406,316 of NZ_JAHUWF010000004.1, forward strand.
TGGGAGAACGCCGATGCCGTGATGCCCCACTGCCCCAGCCAGTAGCTGAGGATGATCACGTAGGGCGCCGCATCGAACGGCACCACGAACCGGCTGATGCCAATCACACTGTCCGAAAACACAAACGCCACCGCACCACCGGCAGCCAGCAAGGCCGAGCGCTTGGGCACGTCGGTGCCAAGCCGCGCCAGCGCGCGCCAGAGCATGGCGCTGATCGCCAGGCCGTAGACGATCACCGGAACCAGTAGTGGCCCCAATCCATGAGAAATCAGAATCCCCAACAGCACCGCACCCACCCCGAGGGCGATGATCAGGGGTAAAAGAGCCAGGCGCCGGCAATCGCTCAAGTAGGCTTTCAGATACGCCAGGTGGGCGACCAGGAATGCGCCCAGGCCGAACACGAACAAGTCCCCCGGCAAGGCCAGCAACACGTCGCCGACCAAGGAGAAAATCAGGCCCAGGCTGAGCCAGCGCCGGTACTCGCCGGGTGGTGCGTCGTGCAGCCAGCCGAGCAAGGCCAGCACCGGCAGCGGCTTGACCAGCAGGCACAGCATCGAGGCATGCACGCTCAAGCCATAAAGGAAAGTCACCGCGCCCATCAGCGCCAGAATCAGCCAGCCCACGGTCAGTTGACCGAAATCGCGCAGTCGAACGAGTCCACCGGCAGCACTTCCGGCGCCCACGGCTGTTGCGAGGTCAGGCGCAGACGTCCCGTGCCGCTCGCAAAAGCCTGGAAGCGCCAGGTCGAAACCCCGGCCGAGCCGACGATGCCGGCATCTTCCGGATTTCGATACACCTCAGGCCCCAAGGCGTGCAGTACGCCGCCGGCGGAATCCTGGATCGCCCAGCGATAACCCGTGGTCGGATTGCTCGGCAGGGTCAGGATCAGGTTTTGCCCGTTGCTGAGTTTCACCGGGCATTCGCTCTGTTTTTCCACGGTCACGTTGTGTGCAGGCTGCGTGGCGCACGCGGCCAGCAAGGCGAGGGCGAGGGGGACAAGCAGGCGAATGGAGGACATGGGGTCGGGGGCTCCGGCGTTGGCGACGAACGGCGAGCATAACTTAAGATGAGACAAAGTGTGACAGTCAGCCTGTACAGCGGTGTCTGGGAGGACGCCTTCGCGAGCAGGCTCGCTCCCACAGTAATTAAGGGGGTACACAAATTCTGTGACCGACTCAATCCTGTGGGAGCGAGCCTGCTCGCGATAGCGGTGGAGCAGGCGCTACATGACCATCAGAACAACACCTTCGCCACATCCGCAAACCGCTTGGCAAAGTGCACGGTAATACCCTCCTTCAGATACTCCGGCAGTTCTTCGAAATTACCCCGGTTGGCCTCCGGCAGGATCAGCTCGAAAATCTTCTGCCGCCGCGCCGCAATCACCTTCTCGCGCACCCCGCCAATCGGCAGTACATGCCCGGTCAACGTCAGCTCACCGGTCATGGCCACGCCTTTTTTCGGTGGCTGGTTGCGTGCCAGCGACAGCAGGGCGCTAGCCATGGTCACGCCGGCGCTCGGGCCGTCTTTCGGCGTGGCGCCTTCCGGCACGTGCAGGTGGACGAAGGCTTCGTCGAAGAACTTCGGATCACCGCCATAGGACTTCAAGTGCGAGCTGACGTAGCTGTAGGCGATCTCCGCCGACTCTTTCATCACGTCACCCAGTTGCCCGGTGAGCTTGAACCCGCGGTTGAGGGTGTGGATGCGCGTGGCTTCGATCGGCAGGGTGGCGCCGCCCATGCTGGTCCAGGCAAGGCCGGTGATCACGCCGACCCCCGCCAGCACCTGCTCGTTGCGGAACACCGGTTTGCCGAGCGACGCTTCGAGATCTTTCGGACCAAGCTTGATCACCGCTTTCGGATCGTCGAGCAGTTTCATCACCGCTTTGCGCACCAGTTTGCCGAGGTTTTTTTCCAGCTGGCGCACGCCGGCTTCACGGGCATAGCCGTCGACCAGCGCCTTGAGCGCGCTGTCGCTGATGCTCAGGCTGCCCTTGGATACACCGGCTTTCTCAAGCTGCTTGGGCCACAGGTGACGCTTGGCGATGGCGACTTTTTCTTCGGTGATGTAGCCCGACAGGCGAATCACTTCCATGCGGTCGAGCAACGGGCCGGGGATCGAGTCGAGGGTGTTGGCGGTGCACACGAACAACACTTTCGACAGGTCCATCCGCAGGTCCAGATAGTGGTCGAGGAATTCGACGTTCTGTTCCGGGTCGAGTGTTTCCAGCAAGGCCGAGGCCGGGTCGCCCTGGTAGCTCTGGCCCATCTTGTCGATCTCGTCGAGCATGATCACCGGGTTCATCACTTCGACGTCTTTCAACGCCTGCACCAGTTTGCCCGGCTGCGCGCCGATGTAGGTGCGGCGGTGGCCCTTGATCTCGGCTTCGTCGCGCATGCCGCCAAGACTGAAGCGGTAGAACGGCCGGCCCAGGGATTCGGCGATGGATTTGCCGACGCTGGTCTTGCCCACGCCCGGCGGGCCGACCAGCAACACGATGGAGCCGCTGATCTCGCCTTTGTAGGCGCCGACTGCGAGGAATTCGAGGATGCGGTCCTTGATGTCGTCGAGGCCGGCGTGGTGTTTGTCCAGCACCTTGCGCGCGTGCTTGAGGTCGAGTTTGTCCTCGCCGTATACGCCCCACGGCACCGAGGTCGCCCAGTCGATGTAATTGCGGGTGACCGCATACTCTGGCGAGCCGGTCTCGAGGATCGACAGCTTGTTCATTTCCTCTTCCAGGCGTTTCTGCACCTGCGCCGGCAGGACTTTGCCCACCAGCCGCTGTTCGAACTGTTCGAGGTCGGCGCTGCGGTCGTCCTTGGTCAGGCCCAGCTCCTGCTGGATGACCTTGAGTTGCTCCTTGAGGAAGAACTCGCGCTGATGTTCACCGATCTTGCGGTTAACTTCGGCGGAAATCTCTTTTTGCAGGCGCGCGACCTCGACTTCCTTGCGCAGCATCGGCAGGACTTTTTCCATGCGCTTGAGCATCGGCACGCAGTCGAGCACTTCCTGCAGCTCGCTACCGGTGGCCGAGGTGAGCGCGGCGGCGAAATCGGTCAGCGGCGACGGGTCGTTGGGGCTGAAGCGGTTGAGGTAGTTCTTCAACTCTTCGCTGTACAGCGGGTTGAGCGGCAGCAGTTCCTTGATCGCATTGATCAGCGCCATGCCGTAGGCCTTGACCTCGTCGGTCGGCTCGGTGGGCTGGTGGGGGTATTCGACTTCCACCAGATACGGCGGACGATGGTGCTTGAGCCAGGTTTTCAGACGCACACGGGTCAGGCCCTGGGCGACGAATTGCAGTTTGCCGTTTTCGCGGCTGGCGTGGTGGACCTTGACCAGGGTGCCGTAGAGCGGCAGGGCCGAGGTGTCGAAGTGGCGCGGGTCCTCCTGGGGCGTGTCCATGTAGAACAGGGCCAGGGAGTGGTGTTCGGACTTGGCCACCAGGTCGAGGGTCTCGGCCCACGGCTCTTCGTTGACGATGACCGGCAAGACCTGGGCCGGGAAGAATGGCCGGTTGTGGATCGGGATGATGTAGACCTTGTCCGGCAGGTTCTGGCCGGGCAGGGCCAGGCCTTTGCCGGGTTTGTGCTGTGGAGCGCTTTGCGGATCGGCGTATTCGCTCGGGTCTTCGGGGAATTCTTGCTGGTCGCTCATGGGGGCACCTGCACAATGGGTATGGGTCTTAGATGGGGCAGGTTGGCGGTGGTTTCAACGGTCATTTTCTGCAACGCCGTGTTTCGAAGGCGTGTTCAGCGCAGAGACAGGTTAGCTGGATTTCTGCGCACACTCCGCGCCTTTGCTTTTGTAGGAGCTGCCGAAGGCTGCGATCTTTTGATTTTCCAAGGTTAAAAGATCGCAGCCTGCGGCAGCTCCTACAGAGGATGGTGGTGATAATAAAAAAGGCGACTCCTTCGCAGGAGTCGCCTTCGTTTTGACTGCCGCTGAAACTTATTCGGACAGTTTGTACGCAATCACATAGTCACCCATTTTGGTGCCCAGTGAGCCGTGGCCACCGACGACCAACAGCACGTATTGCTTGCCGTCCTTGCCGGTGTAGGTCATAGGCGTAGCCTGACCGCCAGCCGGCAGGCGCGATTTCCAAAGCTCCTTGCCGGTGTTGACGTCATAGGCGCGCAGGTACTGATCCAGCGTGCCGCTGAGGAAGCCGACGCCGCCGGCGGTGACCATCGAACCGCCCATGCTTGGCACGCCGAGTGGCAGGCCGATAGGCAACGGCGAGCTGTCGCGGCTGGTGCCGTTCTTGCGTTTCCACACGACTTTATTTGTGGTCAGGTCGATGCCGGCCACGTAGCCCCAGGCCGGCGCCTGGCACGGTACGCCGAATGGCGACATGAACGGGTGCATGATCACCGCGTAAGGTGCGCCGGTGTTCGGTTGCACGCCCGCTGTTTCGCTCTCGCGCTTGCTGTCGGCCGCGACTTCGGCGCGAGGCACCATTTTCGAGACGAAGGCCATGTAGTTCGGGCTGGTGAACAGCATCTGGCGAACCGGGTCGACCGAAACGCCGCCCCAGTTGAAGACGCCGACGTTACCCGGATAGATCAGGCTGCCCTGTTCCGACGGCGGGGTGTACTGGCCTTCGTAGCGCAATTCCTTGAACTGGATGCGGCACAGCATCTGGTCGAACGGGCTGGCACCCCACATGGCTTTTTCGGTCAGTTCCGGGGCCAGCAGGTTCAGGTCCGAACGGGCCTGGGTCGGCGCGGTGTGGTCACCTTTCACGGCGCCTTGCGGAGCCGGGATTTCCTTGATCGGGATGATCGGCGTGCCGTCACGACGGTCAAGTACATACAGGCTGCCTTGCTTGGTCGGTTGGATCACGGCCGGCTTGATGCCGTCGGCGGTCTTCATGTCCAGCAGGGTTGGCTGACTGCCGACGTCCATGTCCCACAGGTCATGGTGAGTGAACTGGTAGTTCCAGCGTACCTTGCCGGTGGCCAGGTCCAGCGCGACCAGGCCGGCGCTGAACTTCTCGGCGCCCGGGGTGCGGTCTGCGCCCCACTGGTCAGGGGTCTGGTTGCCCAGTGGCAGGTAGACCATGCCGAGTTTTTCGTCGACGCTGGCCAGCGACCACATGTTGGCCGAGTTGCGGCTGTAGTGTTCGCCTTCTGGCAGTGGTTCGGTCGCGTCTGGATTGTTGCTGTCCCAGTTCCACACCAGATGACCGTCGTGTACGTCAAAGGCACGGATCACGCCGGAGGGCTCGTTGGTCGACTCGTTGTCGGTGACGTGGCCGCCCATGATCACCAGGTCACGGGTGATCGCTGCCGGCGAGGTGGCATAGTAGCCACCGGGAGTGAACGGGCCGATGCCCTGGGTCAGGTCAACCACACCGTTTTTACCGAAACCTTCGCAGACCTTGCCGGTATCGGCGTTGAGTGCGATCAGGCGTGCATCGGCGGTTGGCAGGTACAGGCGACGCGGGCAGGCCTGGGCGACGGCTTTTCCGGCTTCAGAGATGACGGCGGAGGCCGCGTTTTCAGACTGGGCGTAGGCCGCTTCGTCGTAGTACGACACGCCGCGGCAGGTCATGTGGGCGAAGCCCTTGAAGCCCACCGGGCTCTTGATCTGCGGGTCGAAACGCCACAGTTCCTTGCCGGTGTCCGGGTCCAGCGCCAGCACCTTGCTATGGGCGGTGCAGGCATAGAGCATGCCGTTGGCCTTGAGCGGGGTGTTTTCGTTGGTCAGCTCCACCGGGTCATCGGCGGTGGGCAGATCGCCGGTCTGGATGCGCCAGGCTTCTTGCAGCTTGCCGACGTTGGCCGGGGTGATCTGCTTGAGCGGCGAGTAGCGGTCACCGAATTCGCTGCGGCCATAGGCCTGCCAGTCGCCTTCGGGCATTTGCGGCGCGGTGCTGGTCATGTCCGCGGTGTCGCGGCCCAGTTCGCCCAAGGTCTCTCCCGGGTGGGTGAACTGGCTGGCCACGGCGGTAACACCGGCCAGGACCACGGCCACGCTCAAGGCGCCCGTACCCAGAGGGGCAGGGCCGTTGATCAGCAATGGACGACGGAACCACGGCAGCAGCATCACCACGCCGAGTGCGAACCACAGCGCCAGGCGCGGCACCAGTTGCCACCAGTCGAGGCCGACTTCCCACAGCGCCCAGACAGTACTGGCGAACAGCACCAGTGCGTACAGGCCCAGCGCCGCGCGGCGGGCGGCGATCAGCAACACGCCGCTCAGCGCAATGCCGATGCCGGCCAGCAGGTAGTACAGCGAGCCGCCGAGCATGCTCAGCTTGATCCCCCCGGCCAGCATGGCCAGGCCCATTAGCAGAAGCAGTATGCCGAGCAGGGTCGGCAACAGACGGCTTCGACCCAAGGCACCATCAGTGCTCATAGTGTGATTCTCCGTGATGTTTCAAGTAGTCCTGCGCCAGTTCACTGTAGATGACGATCCGGCGCGGGCAGGGTTCATAAAACCGGTGTGGTTGACGCAGTCCTTGTAGGAGCGAGCCTGCTCGCGAGAAACCTGAGAACGCCGCGGGGTGTCAGGCTCGAAGCGTTATCGTTGACGTCCATCGCGAGCAAGCTCGCTCCTACAAAGGTTTTGTGTGGTTGCTCAGAACGACGACTGGACCTTGATCCCGCCAATCAGCGCGTCATCGACTTCGTTTACGCCGCCGGGATGGCGGATGTATTGCAGGTTCGGGCGCACGGTCAGCCAGTTGGTCACGTGCACGCCGTAATAGAGTTCGGTGCTGTATTCGGTGTCCTGGGGCGGCAGGTAGGACGGATTGTCGTAGTCGAAAACGACATTGGCCTGGTTGGTCGCCTCGGCGTTCTTGCGATAGGCCGGGTTGACGTGGACGCGGGCCATGGCAAAACCGATGTCGTCCCTGGACCGGGCATCGAGCAGGCCTTTGTAGACGAGACCGGCCTGGACGTAGTTGTCGATGGCATTGGTCTTCTTGTCGTGCATCGTGCCGTTGGCGAACAGGCTCAGGCCGCGGGAATGATCGCTGGCCAGGCTGGTGACTTGCTGCTGGAGGCCCAGCCACATGCCGTGCTTGCTCGAGGCGCTGCGGTAGGCTTCGCCACTCAGGGCGGCAGGCTGGCCGTTGCTGTCCTTGTAGACGTCGGTGGCGTTGGCGCTGCTGTAGTAGTAACCGGCGCGGTATTCACCCGGCAGGCCGTTGAGTTTCGGCGTCCACACCAGTTCCACCGGCAGGACCGCGCCCTGGGTGCCGCTGCCGCTGAGCTTGAAGCCGTTATTGCGATCGAGGTTCGACGGGTTCTGTTCGTACGCGCCGACCTGTGCATAAAGCTCTGGCGTCAGGTGATATTTGACCCGCATCGCCCACTGGCTGACCGGCCAGTTGTACCAGATGTCACCCGCCCAGTTGCCGACCTGGGAGCCGCAGAACGCCAGGTTCTGGAAGTCGCAAGGGAAGCTGTTGAAGTCTTCGCCTTCGCCGAAGCGGCCGACCTTGATGTCGAGTTTTTCGTCGAAGAATTTCTGCTGGTACCACATCTGCGTCAGGCGCCAGGTCTGGCCGCGGCCCCAGACTTCCTGGGCCGAGGTGAAGCCGCCGACACGCGGATCGTTGATGCGGTCGTTGCTGATGTTGTTGCCGCTGCGTTCGGTGATGGTCAGCTGGAACTCGGCATCGTCCCAGCCGAGGATTTTCTGCAAGTCCAGATGGGTGCCCAGGCCGAACTGGTCGCTGTAGCGGGCGGTGCGGTCGTGGTCGTAGCCGCCATGCAGATTGCTGCCCATTTCACCGGTGTAATCGGCTTTGAAGTCGTAGCCTTTTTCCGCAAGTTCGCTGCGAGTGCCGTTCCAGTCGCCGAGAATCCACGGTGAATCGCTATCGAAGGCAGGAGCCGAGTGAGCGCAAGTGGCAAGGCCCAAAGCGGTGAGTCCGCCTATCAGGCTGAAGGTTTTTCGGCAGGCAACAGGTTTGAAGACAGCGCTGTCTTTCGAAAGCTGGAAATCAGGCATAGAGAAGAAATTCTTGATCTTTTTCTGGGGATTGAACGGAAGAAATGGCTAGCAGAAGCGTTTCAGCTAAAGCGGGTGCAAGGATAATGATCTGTTACAAATAGAGAAAGGGCTTTTACTGACATGCAGCCTTTCGGATTTGGTAACAGTTGTAGGAGCGAGCTTGCTCGCGATGGTCGCTAACGATAACGCGTTCATTCCGGGTTGACGCGTTTTCGTTCGAGTCCATCGCGAGCAAGCTCGCTCCTACAAGTTCACCTACATTTGATAGATCGCTTCCACCCGACGAAACCCTCGGCTATGGTGCGCGACTTCCAATTCCCACTCTGCTTAAAGGCCCGGCATGACCGAACACAACATCGACCCGCTGCACGGCGTGACGCTGGAGCAAATCCTCAACGCCCTGGTTGAACATTACGAATGGTCGGGGCTGGCCGAACGCATCGATATCCGCTGCTTCAAGAGCGACCCGAGCATCAAGTCGAGCCTGACGTTCCTGCGTAAAACCCCCTGGGCGCGGGAGAAGGTCGAACGTCTGTATGTGAAGTTGATGCGCACCAAACGACCGCTCTGAACATGGTCAATCCTTGCGTGTTGCGCCGCCGTTTTGTGGTCGTGGCTGCCATGCTCGGCTGGGCGGGATTGAGCATCCAGATGTACCTGATTTTCTATTCGCGCTGGACGCTGGGGGCCAGCCTGATCGGTGGGCTGGTGAGTTTTTTCAGCTATTTCACCGTGCTGAGCAACACCCTGGTGGCGACGGTGCTGACCTGTGAACTGACGTCCCGCGAGTCCGCCGCGCGACGCTGGTTTTTACAGCCCTGGGTCATGAGTGGCGTTGCTGTGAGCATCACTGTCGTCGGCCTGGCGTACAGCGTATTGCTTCGTCATCTATGGCATCCCGAAGGCTGGCAATGGCTGGCCGATGAGCTGATGCATGACGTCATGCCGCTGCTGTTCCTGGGGTATTGGTGGTTCTGTGTACCGAAAGGCTCGGTGCGCTGGGGGCATATCGCGTTGTGGGTGATTTATCCATTGGTGTACTTCGCTTACTCGTTGCTGCGCGGGCATTTGCTGGCGACTTATCCGTACCCGTTCATCGATGTGGACAAACTGGGTTATCCACAGGTGTTCATCAACGCCGGGGGATTGTTGCTGGGGTTTGTGGTGATTGCGTTGTGGGTGGTGGCGCTGGATCGGTGGCGCGCTCGAATGTAGGCACTTTTGTGGCGAGGGAGCTTGCTCCCGCTGCACTGCGCAGCAGTGCTGAAACCTGCAACCGGGTTGTGTCTGGATAACTTCGGTTGCTGATTTTGCGACTGCTTCGCAGCCGAGCGGGAGCAAGCTCCCTCGCCACAGGTAAGGTGGTCACTCCTCGTCAGTGCCATCCAGCCGCCAGTAACCCACCGCCTTGACGAATTGATCATCCAGCCCATGCTCATCGAGCAACACCCGACGAATCTGCCGCGACACCTTGCTCTCGGTCGCCACCCACGCGTACAGGCTGCCCGCCGGCACCTGGATCTGGCGCACGGTGGTCAGCAGATTGTCCTTGCCACCTTCGCGCAGCACCCAGATCACATTGACCTCGGCAGCGCTTTCCAGCACTTGCTGCTCCTTGCCGTTTTCCACTTCCACGATCACCAGCGCACGGCGGTTGGCCGCCAGGCTTTCGAGGCGCCGGGCGATGGCGGGCAGGGCGGTTTCGTCGCCGATCAGCAAGTAGCTGTCGAACATGTCCGGCACGATCATCGAACCCCGCGGCCCGCCGATGTGCAGGAACTGCCCCGGTTTGGCCTGTTCGGCCCAGGTCGAGGCCGGGCCGTCGCCGTGCAGCACGAAGTCGATGTCCAGTTCCAGCGTGTTCAGGTCATAGCGGCGCGGCGTGTAGTCGCGCATCTCGGGCAGCGGGCCGTTGTCCTTGCCGGCGCCCAGCACCAGGGTTTCCAGTGCCGCAGCCTGCTCGGCGTTCTGCGGGAACAACAGTTTGACGTGATCGTCCGTACCCAGGCTGACGAAGCCTGCCAGCTCCGGCCCGCCCAGGGTAATCCGGCGCATGCGCGGGGTCAGGTCGACCACACGCAACACCTCCAGGCGACGGCGTTTGATCTCATGCATGACGCGGTGAATGGATTGCGCGATCACTTCAGTCATTCGGCTTTCTCCTGAACGGGTTGAACGGCAGGGCCGTCGACGATGGCTTTGGCGGTGTCGTTGAGCAGGGCTGCAACGCGCTGGATTTCTTCCGCGCTCCAGCGGCCGTGATGCAGTTGCAGGGCATGGCGCAGGTTGTGCACCGCCTCGTGGATTTCGGCCGGGCGATCATGGCCGCGCAACGAACGCTTGCTGACATCGATGCGCACCCGCACACCTTCAAGGGCGACGGCTTGATCGGTCAGGGACTGGCGTCCGGCGTCGGTCACGCTGTAGCGTTTTTTGCCGCCTTCGGCATCGCCGGTAATCAATTCGCTTTCTTCAAGAAACGTCAGGGTCGGGTAGATCACGCCGGGACTGGGACTGTAGGCGCCATCGAACATGCCTTCGATCTGGCGGATCAGGTCGTAGCCGTGGCACGGCTGTTCGGCGATCAACGCCAGCAGCAGCAGTTTCAGGTCGCCGGGGGCAAATACCCGCGGGCCACGCCCACCGCGTTCGCGGCCAGGGCGTTTCTCGAAGCCGTCGCGGCCGTCGCCGTGTTCGCGGTGGGGGGAATGATGGTCTCTCATTTTTTGCGTTCTCTCTCGTCGTGTTTAGATACAACTTAAGATATATCTTTAGTGATTCGCAAGACCCCCCGACCAACGGCTGATCACCACGCGAGGCGAAACCGCCACTGAAAATGGCGCTTTCGCGGCTCCGAAAATGGCTTTTAGAACAGGCGAACAAGTTGGAATTAGTGTTAACTCTCTAAATTGCCGATTCACGCCTTAATACATTGGATTTGTAATATCCCTCCTACAGAAGTTACTGTGTCGTTGTCGACCTTAAATGCCTGTAATTTGGCTTTATGTAGTCTTGATCTGACAGTCGAACAGTGACTTTATCAATATTAAAGTATTTTTCATGCCATGGTCGTGGCCCTTTGGCTACGCGCTTTGAGGAACTTGCCTGCTTACTTTCCAGATTGTTTGAACGATCATCTTTCGGCGTTGAGAGTTGCGCTGGAACATCACTGCTCGTGACTGTTTTGCTTCAGCGAAACTTTCAATACTTAGATCCTTTTTTTAAACGACAGGTACTGAAAGATGTTCAAGAAAATCGCGTTCGCTGCTCCTCTGGCTGTTCTGGCACTGAGTTCCTCGATGGCGTTTTCCGCCACCGAAGCCAAGCACTCCATCAGCATTGTGGCCCATGTTCCATCCGACGATTTCTACGCGGTGCCGGTTGATTCGGACCTGGTCAACAAGGACCAGGACATGAGCTACAACCCGGGCACTGACTCCATGAAGACCGTCGACGGGCACTTTGATGTGCTGCACACCGCCGGCAAAGTGAACGCCCGCCTGGAAGGCGTGCCGAAACTGATCGCCGGAAACAAGACCATTGACTTGAAAGTCGAGCTCAACGGTAAAACCCTGACCACCACTTCGCAGGAAGTTGTTGGCGAAGCTGAGTCCAACGTCCGCTATCGCGCACCGTTCAAGATCAGTGCACTGGGCGGTAAACCTGATGCAGGTGATTACACCGGTGTCGTCATGCTGGTCGTTGAACCTTCCGTATAAGTAACAGCTGCGACGGTAAAACGTTTACTTGCTCAAAGTAACGTAACCGGTCGGCAAACTATCAAGTTTGCCGACCGGGCTTTGACTTCCTTGTAATCAGAGTATTTGTTCATGTTCCCGATGACGCCCATCGCGGCAACGCTTGCGTTGCTGTTATGTAGCAGCGCATTTGCGGCGCCGACTTCCGTTGATAATACGCCTCGAAGTTTACTGGCCCAGGCCAAGGGTCTGCCGGCCGATTTCGAGGAACATTTCTTCGATGTGCCATTGGCCGTGCGGATCGAGCTCGATCAACAACCCCTTGGCGAGGCGATGATCGTGTTGTCCCGGGATGACCGGGTCACCTTGCTCGATTTCACCGATACCAGCGACAGCCGTTTCAGCGTCGGCGAACGCGACACCTGGGCCGGCATTCTTAAACCCGGCGTGGCATTGGGCACCTGCAGCGGCCAATGCCCCGAGCAGATGCTGGCGGTGCACTACAACCTGGAAAACTCATTGCTGTCGATCGTCACCGAAAATGCCGAGCGCGACACTGAGGCCAAGCGTTTCTACGATCAGCCCGAAGGCGGCAGCAACGGCCTGATGGTGCGCAACCAGCTCAACCTCAACGGCGGCCAGGGTCAGGACCTGGGCGGACGTTATGGCCTGGAGGCCAGCGGCAGCCTGGGCAACTGGAGCCAGACCTTCAACATGCAACTGGCGCGTCTCGGCGGGCCGGATGACAAGACTTATCACGCGGTGCATGAGCTCTACACCCAGCGCGAACTGCAAGGCAGTTTTTTCCGCCTGGGCTACTTCACCCCCAATTCCGAAGGCCTTACCCGCCAGCCCCGTTCGTTCGGCACCAGCCCCGACACCGCCGTGGGCGTGATGTACGGCAGCTCCGACAGCCTGGCGATCGACAGCCCCAAACCCAGCGTTTATCCGATCTATGTCACCGCCAATCGCCAGGCGTCGGTGGAAATTTATCGCGATGGTCTGCTGCTCAACACCCAATCGGTGCCCGCCGGTTTGCAAACCCTCGATACCCGCCCGTTGCCCGGCGGCATCTACGATGTGGAAGTGCGCTTGATCGAAGACGGCCAGGTCACCTCGACCACTCAGGAGCTGATCTACAAACCGACCAACTGGCGCAACGTTGAGGAGCGCTGGCGCTACAACCTGTTCGCCGGCCAGGAAAGCAAGCTGCTGAGCAACTGGGATCAACAGGACAGTGGCGATGCGACGGCGGGTGCCGCGATCAATTACCTGCTGCACCCACGGGTCATCCTCGGGCTCTCGGCACGTCAGGTGCGCAACACGCTGCAGTACGGCGGTTCCATTGACTGGAGCCTGGCCAACAGCGTCAGCCTCTATGCCAATCTGTACCAGACCGAAGACCACGGCACCGGCGCCGATCTGCAAGCGCTCTACAACTATGGTTCCGGCAGTCTGGTGGTGAGCCACAACCGTAGCTGGCTCGACACCACCAACACCTACGACACGCTGCCCGACGGCACCCGTGTGCGCCAACGCAATGTGTTCACCGGCGAGACCAGCAATTCATCGCTGGCGCTGAACCACCGCATCAGCCGCAAGAGTTCGCTCAACGCGCGGGTCTCCCACAGTGACGGCAACGTCGAAGGCGTCGGCGTCGACCTGGGCTGGACGCAGCGCACCATGCTGCTGGGCAGCGACGCCAACTGGCGGTTGTCACTGTTCGATCGGCCCGGCAGCTACAGCAGCGGCGATGCGCGCAATCGCGGGGTCGACCTGAGCATCAGCGTGGCGCTCGGCGGGCCGGGGCAGCAGGTTTCCGGCAGCATCGGCAGCCGCACTGCCCGTGATGGCAGCCGCGACACCAACGCCTCGCTCGGTTATCGCAAAGACCTGCAAGACCACATCCTGCAGAGCGTCTCGGTGACTGCGCTGACCGACACCTACGGCGTCGGCCTGTCGAGCCTGGCGAACTTTCGCACCGACGCGATCAACGGCGACGGCTTTATCCAGCGTTCGTCGTTCAACGACAACTTCACCGGCGGCTTGAACCTGGACAGCACCGTGGTCGTCGGTGGCCAGCGCATGGCCCTGACCAGTCAGCATCAAGGACGAGGGGCCGGGATGATTGTCGATGTCGAGTCCGATATCGACGGCATCGCGTTACGCGCCGACGACCTCAGCGGCGGCAGCGCGGCATTGCGTCCGGGGCGCAATTTCATACCGCTGACGGCCTACAGGAACAGTTCCGTGAGCTTCGATTTCGAAGGCAATCACGCGCCAGCGGCCAACATTGAGCCGGCTCGCACCCGCTACCACCTGAACAAGGGCGGCGTGGAGTACCGCAAGGTCTACGTGATGAAAACCCTGACCGTGCTCGGACGTCTCGTCGATCCACAAGGCCGGCCGCTCAAGGGCCACCACGTGATCAACCACGCCAGTCGTGGGGTGAGTGAAGTCGATGGCTTCTTCTCGATGGAAATGCATGCCGGTTCACCGACCCTCGAAGTGCGTTACGCCGACCAGTTGCTGTGCCAGTTCCGGCTCGATACCGACAAGCACCGCAGTGAAAACAACGTGTTGATGATCGGCGATCTGCGGTGCTCGCCGGACACCTTGGCGGATGCCGGTTTCAGCACGCAGAAGTCAGGTTGAGCGACAGCCGATGTACAAAATTTCGAGGGTTGGATCAATGATGCATATGTCAGGAGCAACGGGCTCGCTAATGAGCCGCTTCACCCTCCTGGGCGTGTTGATGGTGTTGTTGCCCTCATCCGCCGAGGCCGTAACTCAGGAGATCAGGGCGGTGTTCAAACCGGACCCCGCGAATCCTCAATTCAACGCGTTCAAGAACACGACCCCGGTGAGTGGTTTTTGTCTTGATAACCCGAGCCAATGTCAGGCTACAAATTTGTTCAGTCTGCGCTTGCCCATTCAATCCTATTCGAACGCGACCATTCAGGGGGAGCACACCAATGAGCGGCAGGGCGCGATGTTCAATATTCCATCGCAGTGGGAGACGATTACCGTGACTCATCCGACTGCCCCGCCGCAGGTCGTGAAATTTCGCGTTGCCGGAATGGGTGTGTCTTACAAGCTACCGCTGCCAGCGCCAGAGCTGACGAACGGGGCAGGGCACGATTATCTTTTTGCAGGGGGGATCTGGAGCTATGCCGGCCCCCCATGCACAGGCTTGGCTGGTGCGGGCAACGACATCGGGTTCAACAGTTTCTGGAGGCATCCGATCGACGCGGGCGTTTGCGCCAAGCGAGCGATGTTCGATATTCCCCAGCCTTTCAAGTACGAAACATTCGACTTTACCTATGAGCTCATTACCCCCGACCCCCTTGCCATGGTCTCGGGTCAATACACCGGGCAGCATGTGTTTCGAGTGGGGCCGAATCAGGACTTTGACCTGGGTGACGTGATGGTCCCGAATGACGACGTCATCGTTCTGGATTTCCACCTCGACGTCGAGCATGAGCTCAAAATCGACATCCCCCCCGGTGGCGAAAAAATCCACTTGCTGCCCGCCGGTGGCTGGCAAAGCTGGCTGGCGGCAGGGCGCCGCCCAGTGACGTTGTCTCGCGACCAGACATTCAATATCTCCGCCTCATCGTATTTCAAGATGCAGCTGAGATGTGGAGTCAGCATGGATGAGAGGACCGAATGCGCGATTAATAATTCTGATGAGAATCGTCGAGTCCCGGTGTTCGTCAGCGTCAGCCTGCCTCCCGGTTTGACCGACCTCTCCGGGCAACCGGTCCGGCGCCAGCGATTGCGGCCGGGTCCGGAGAATGCCCTGCAGTTTAAACCCGGTTTTTATGTGGACCGGGCACCTGGCACTTTGCATTTCGAAATCCCGCCCCTTTGGGTGGAACAGATGGTGCGGCCTGGCGTGGCCAGCCGCTATTCCAGCGGTGTTTATGTGATCTGGGATTCAGAGATCTGACGGGCTGCGCCTCGAAAAATAGAGCCAGCACTGTGTTCAATGTCGTGGGGTTTTAAGGTTATGAAACGTCTGTTGCTAATGGTGGGTTTGAGCGGTTTTTCCCTGGGGCTTCAGGCCGGGCCGCAAATCAATGTCGGAACGGTGTACGACTATCTGGATGGCGACAAAAGCACCTACCTCAAGCGCGTGTTCAACAGCGGTGACAGCACGGCCTTCGTCAAGGTCAACATTCTGGAAATCGTCTACGACGCCGAGGGCACGCCTAGCGAAGTGCCGGTCAAAAGCGACCCGGGCGCAACATCGCGCGACGGGCTGATGGCCAGCCCCGCGCGCCTGATCATTCCGGCCAACGGCATGCAGGGCACGCGCCTGTTGTTCATGGGCGAGCGCGACACCGAGCGCTATTTCCGCGTGCGCTTCATCCCGGTGGTGCCGGAAAAGGAAGACGAGTTCGCGGTGTCCAGCGAAGAGCGCGAGGACTACAAAAAAAATCTCTCGGCCGGCGTCAACGTCATGACCGGGTTCGGCACGGTGTTCTTCGTCAGGCCGAACAACAGCCGGTACGACAGCCAGATCGAGAACGGCGCCAGCACTTATCGCATTCGCAACAACGGCAATACGTCGGTGGTGGTCGACGAATTCCGCAACTGCTCGATCAAGCAGGAAAACGAATGCGAGCCCACCACCAAGCACCACATCCGTGCGGGAAAAGAGTTCGCATTCGACAAGAAGCCGGGACGTGAATACCGCTTCAACCTGGTCGAGGGCGCATCGAAAAAGGCCTTGCGCATTGCCAGCCAGTAACCACCGGCACACATGCGTGGCCGCCATTGCCCGCCGCTTTTTTTGACGTAACAGGTACCTGAAATGATCAAGCTATCGGCCATCGCCCTGGGGACAGGCGTCGCGGCACTGATGAGTTCCCTGGTATTCGCCGCCCGCGAAGAGCACCGATTCGAAGTGTCGGTGGATATCCCGACCTTGGGTTTTTATGTGATACCGGCCGAGTCGAACTGGATTCATCTCGAGCAGACCCTGCCGTGGAACATCCACACCTCGACGCTGGAAGGACTGCGCAAGAACTTCGACGTCAAGCACGACACCAGCGCCATCCACGCGCGGCTGGAGAGCGAGCCCTACCTGTCCAACGGCCGCGACGAGCAGAACATCTACTTGCTCGTCAGCTTCAACGGCAAGACGTTGAGCCACGACCCGCAACCCCTTGAAGTGCTCTCGCGCGAGCAGGCTGTCGCGGGCGGGCGCTTTGCCCTGCAGATCCAGCCGAAGGTGCCCGCGGGCGGGTACAAGCCGGGTCGCTACTACGGCAACGTGAATCTGGTCTTCAGTGCGGCGGCGCCTTGAACCCGGCCATTCGTTGTAATATCGGAGAGAGCTTTCATGAATCTCAATACTTGTCTGCCGGGATGGCTGTGCTTGCTGGTGTTGTTTGTGCCGACTTCGGCCGAGGCGGTGAATCAGGAAATCAGGGCATTGTTCATGCCCGACTCAGCCAATCCGCAAAGCAACAAGTTCATCAATAAAACACCGTCCAGTGGCTACTGCGCGGATGCCCCCAGTGAATGCCGGGACAACGAGATGTTCAGCATCCGGTTGCCCATGCGCTTCGAATCGAACAGAGCGATGCAACCTGATGATGTGTCGCGTAATAGCGCCATGTTCAAAGTACCTGCGCAGTGGCGGACATTGACGGTGACCAACGTGGCTACGCAGGAATCTGAAAAAGTCGAGGTGCGTATTGCCGGCATCGGTTCCCGATACGCCCTGAGCGATACGGCCGCGAATCTGACAGGCGCACCGAGTGCGGCGCAAGGACACCAACGCTTGTGGTCGGGGGGCGTGGCAGGTGCCTGGGTCAACGCGTCACCTCCCTGCCTGTACAGCGGTGTCGGGTTCTATACGGATCATGCGTTTCGTTTTTTCTGGAAAACTCCGGTTGAAGCGGCTTGTGTCAAAACAGCTAAATTCCTGGTACCGGCAATGTCCTATGAATACCTGGATTTCGCCTACGAGTTGCGAACGCCAAATCCTCTTGGCATGTCGTCGGGACTTTACACCGGTGACCTGAGCTATCGTATCGGTCCCGGCGGGGACTTCGACATGGGCGATGTGATGCTGCCAACCGACAGTGATTTGACCTTGAGTTTTGTACTGGACGTGCAGCACACCTTGAAAGTCGATATTCCACCGGGCGGCAACAAGGTCCAGTTGGTCCCCGCTGGTGGCTGGCAGAGCTGGTTACAATCGGGGCGCAGGCCGACGCGTTTGTTCCGGGACCAGACCTTCAATATCTCGGCATCATCGCGCTTCAAGATGCAGATGGAGTGCCAGTTCAGTGGCTTCCCATACGAATGCATGTTGAATGATCCCGTCTCCAAGCGATCGGTCGAGCTTCAGGTCAGCGTCAGTCTGCCCAATGGCCTGACGGACCTGTCCGGGCAACCGGTCAGGCGTCAGCGCCTGCGAACCGGGCAAGCCCAATCGCAACAGTTTCAACCTGGTTTCTATGTCGATCGGGCGCCTGGGACTCTGCATTTCGAAATTGCGCAAAACCAGATGGAGTTCATGCTGCAACCGGGCGTGGCCAGCCGCTATTCGGGCAATGTCACGGTGATCTGGGATTCGGATATCTGAGGTGGATGCGGCAAACCTGAGCGCAATGTATGCCGCCAGGTTTGCCTCACGATGCAATCGCTATTACAACCCGGCCCTGCTCAACGCCGCGCGCGTCAAACGCCTGGACAGTTCTTTTTCGCCGTCCCATAGATCGACGAGGAACCGGTCGAAGTTCGCGTCACTTATCGGTTCATCGGCAAAGACAACCGTCTCGGGAACCGGCAGGTCGTTGGCCAGGTCTTTCAGCCTGTTGCGCAATGCCGCTCGTTCCACATCCGTCAATTGCGTGGATTCGACCCATTCGCGCTGGGTGGATCGCAGGGTCTCCAGCCACTCGTATTTGTTCAGATACTCTCGTTTGTTCGCCTCGATCTGAACAGGGTAATTTTCACCCAGCCAGGTTTCCCAGAATGCCTGCTCAAGCATTTTGTTCACCAGTCCATCACCTTCGCCCAGCGCCAGCACCGTGTCGTACGCCTGATCGATCATGGCGTCGGTGACACCGGACACCGGCCTGAACAGCATGCCTTCGGATTGCCAGGGCAGCTGCAAGCGATCCGCCAGACCGGTCTGATAAGCCAGATAGACCTCGACATCGTCCGGGTCGCCGCCACGGCTGGCGACATCGGCGCGGGCAATCTCATTGACGTGCTCCAGCCGCGCGGCGCCTTTGGCCAGGGTGACCAGTTTGCGTTCCAGCTCAGCGGGGTCCGTGGAGTAGGAGTAAGCCTCGGAGGCGAGCACCTGAATGCCCATGTTGTTGAACAACTGCGCCCCGGCATCGGCGCAATCGACCGGGGCGATTGCCATGGTGTAGAGCTTTTCCCGCAGTGCGCTGTCGATGTAGACGGCATCGAGCATGCGCACCACGCGCTGCAGCAGTTGCCTGCGGGGTTCGCCACCGAGGCGATAGTCAGCGGAGTTTTTCGTTTCGTGCACCACGGTCAGGAACCGATGGGCCTGCGGGTCGTCGGTCAGTTCAAGCCAGTGAGTCTCCCGGTCTACTCCCCAGCCGGGCACATCGGTCCAGTTGTTCGGGTCGATGGCGTTGACGGTCACGGTTGTCGGACTGGTGGATGCCTCGAGGGGCTCCGGCGGCAAATTCAGTGAACGGCGGATTTCCTGATATCGCAGCTGGTTCAGCTCCGACAGACTGGCGACATCCAGTCGGGTACGCGCGATCACCCAGGCGCGTGCCGAGCCGGGGACGACTTCGGGAATCAGGTCGATGGGATTTTTCCGCAGGTCCAGCAAGAAGCCGCGCGGTCTGGTTTTCGCCAGCGTGCCCTCGGGCCATGTGGTCAGCCCGGTTTTTTTCAGGCCCACGACTTTCAGCCTCGGCATGCGGCTGATGTCTGGCGACAACCCCAGCGGATTACCGTCGAGCCTGAGGATTTCCAGGTAGGTCAGGTCCTTGAGTTGTTTGACGGCGCCGGCATCCAGCACGATCGCGTTATCGCTCAATTGCAGTCGTTCCAGTCGGTGCAGGGAGCCGATGCTGTGTGGAAGACGGGTCAGGTCGCAACGTCTGGCGCTGAGTTCGCGAAGGTTCGGGAAGGCTTTGAGCAAGCCGTTCGCCTCGCTGGAAAACCGCGTATTGCCGAGTTTCAGGACGGTGATTTTGTCGAGGAACTTTTGCAGCTCCGGGGGGCGTTTGGACCACCAGGTTTCCAGGCTCAGGGGCAGCATCTCGGTGGAGAGATCCAGTGCGTAGCTGTCCGGGTCGCTACGGTTGCCAATTTCCGAGTATTTACGCTTGAAGCTCTTGAGCAGGCATTCGGCGATATGTTGGCCGCCTTCATCACGAAAAGCAGTGCTGTACGGCCCCCAGGTGTTTTCTTGCATGTATTCCCAACGATTGAGGATCACGCGCAGTTCATCGAGCTCGTTTTCCCGCTGCTCGATGGCTTGCATCGGCTCGCCTTTGGCGATCAGGGCATTGGCGAAGGCATCGACTTCGCGGTCACTGAAATCCTTGTGCAGGTCGAGGATACGCTCGTGCAGGGTTTCACCGGCCCGGCTGGTGAATGCGCCTCGCACCAGCAGCAGTGTCTGATGCTCGGGCACGGCGCGGATGGGCGGTGCGGCGAGTATCGTTCGACGTTCGCCGAGAGGCTCGATCTTGACCATGGCCCACTGCCTGAGGCGTTCGGCGTCCCCCGCCTTGAAGCCCAGCGCGTTTTGCCCATTGTGCTGGGTCGCCTGCAGCAAGGCTTCGAAAAAACCCTGCGCTGCATGGATCGGCTGATTCGACCCGTCACGCACCTCATAATTTCCCGCGTCATCATGAATCAATACCCGGACCCGCGCTGCGCTCTCAGGCCCGGCGCTGCAGCGCAGTTCACCGTCGAATGTGCCTTCCCTGATCTCGACGCGCAGCTCACCGAAGGTGTCGCTGTTGATGCGCAAGGTGCCCAGCACCAGGCGTTCTGTGTCGATGTTGATCAACGCGTCATCGTACAGACCGTGGGCGGCGCGCACCGATTGCGTCTCGAATTGCAGTTCCCGCGCCAGGCCTTTCAGGCGCAGCGGCAGGCGTTTTTTCTGCTCGATCTGTTGGCGTTCCGCGGCGCTGGCGTTGGCGAGAATGCCTTGCGCCACCGTGTCGGGCAGGTCGGGGAATTCGCTGAACAGTGCAACGCTGTCGGCGGGTAGCGGGGTGCTGGCAGGCACGGGTGAGCCCAGGCGTTGCAGGGTATCGGTCAACAATGGCGGCGGTGCCGAGTTGTCCATGTGCATCCGCCGCAGTGCGGCTTCATGGGTGCCGCTGATCTGGCGAATCTGTTCCAGTTGTTCATTGTCGAAACCATCGACGCTGTGGCCGAGGCGACGCATCAGTGTCGAGCCTTGCCACTGGCGCGGGTTTTCCGTTTCGCAGACCCAGGCCCCGTGACCATTGTGGCGCAGGGTCGGTGCGTAGGCATCGAAACGCTGCGGATGGCGGATGCGCTGTTGTCCGGTGACCGGATCTTCCAGCACTTCGAAGTGTTGATCGTTCAGGCGCAGGATGCGCCGGCCCTGATGCTGGTGAAGACCCTGTGCATCAGGCCGGGCGTCCGCGGGTAAGTCCACGTCGGTGCGTTGATAGGGGT
Organism: Pseudomonas sp. PDM27; assembly: GCF_019219205.1. Taxonomy (NCBI): domain Bacteria; kingdom Pseudomonadati; phylum Pseudomonadota; class Gammaproteobacteria; order Pseudomonadales; family Pseudomonadaceae; genus Pseudomonas; species Pseudomonas sp. PDM27. Next base: position 427,657 of record NZ_JAHUWF010000004.1, read on the forward strand.
TGAGGTCTGGGTTCCACAGACGGGTCTCACCATTGGCCAACTGCACCGGTTTCAAGCTTTCGAAAAACGGCGAGAGTTTCGCTCTTGCGACGTTGCCGATCGCGCCTCCCGCGGCGAACGCACCCAGTTGCACAACGCTTTGCAGTACGCCGATGGCTTGCTCGCCAGCCTCGGCGACACGGCCTTCGGCCAAATCGACGAGGCCCTCGACCACCTCATCGGTCAGTTGATACGCGGTGTAGGCCAGCATCAGTTCACCCATGCCGGGCACCAGTGGCGTCACCACCAGCAACGCGGCATTGAGAATGCCCGAGAGCATTTTTTCCAGGTTGTCCCACCAGGCCCAGCGGGCCATGCGGTCGGCGTACTCGGTGGAAATCGCGATGTCCCATGCGTCGTTGAGTACCTTGTTGATTTTTTGTCGGTGGAAGTAGCCCCACAGGTCGCCGTTGAAAACAGTGTCCCGATCGTTCCTGACGCTCGACAGCTGAAATTGCAGGTTGGGGTTATCCACCGGCGTCTCCCGCCAGCTCGGCAAGTTGGAGCCGGCCGGGGCCGGTTGCCATTTGACCTTGCTCAGTCGGTCGTTCAACCCGGCAAAGAAATGCCCGCGCTGCTGATGGGGCACGAACTGGCTGAAGAATTGTTGGTAGCTGCGGGGGGCGCTGGCATCGCGCAGCTGGCGTGTCAGTTCGGCCATGAATTCGAGCGACGACGGGTACTGCTTGAGCGGGTGCTGCGGGTCATGGGGAACATAGGCGATCACGGGCACGGGATCGGTCGCGGTGTTGGCATCAGGGGCGATCAGCACGATGCCGGTCAGGTGAATGTCCATCATCGACAGGTTGTAGCAGTCGATGGAGCGGCCGCTCCAGCGCAGGTTCTTGCGGTCATCGAGCAGTCCCTGCACCAGGTCAAAGGCATCCTGCCCGATGTCGTTTTTCATCAGCGCCATGTTCGCCGCGATGTTGAGCGCGGTCTTGTGGCTGAGGCTGACTTTGTGGCGCAGGACGTTGCTGGCCACCCGGTTATGCGGCAGCAGGAAATCTCTCAGGTGTTGTTGGTAACGGCTGCCGATATCCAGTTCGCGGCACAGCGACTTGAACTGCTCGATACTCAGCTTGTGCTTGAGCTGTACCACGCTGAAATGCCCGCGTACTTCGGGGCGGGTGATGAATTCGGAGTCCTGGGTGAACGCCTCGTCACTGGAAAAATTGTGCAGGGCGGCATCCAGCAGCGAGACGGTACGGCTGGTGGTTGCGCCGGTAAAGTTATGACCCCATGACTGTGCTGGTGCATACAGCCGCAACCAGGTCTCTTCGACGTCATCTTCAACACCGAAACGTTCGTTCAGTGCCTGTTGCAACAAGGGTTTGGCGAAGGCGTAGACATCCTGCAGTTTGCTGAGCGCTCTATCGACATCGTTTTGCGCGTTCCAGCCGAGCTTGATCCCCTGTTTCAAACGCTCCTGTAACGCTTTTGCGGCGTCAGCCTGCCAGTCGGGAATGCTTACCCGGTCAGCTTTCAGTGCGTTGATACGGGTGAGTGAAGCCTCTGATAGCCAGGAGGGGATGGCCTTCCTGACCAGGTCGAAGTGGATGCTTTGATCCGGGTCTGAAATTCGATGTGGGTGGGGCATTGCCTGATCGTCCGTTGATCATGGATGGAGTGATCAGGCTAGGCAGGCGACAACCGCAAAAAAAGCGCAAAAACCGGTTCGGAACGACGTCGATTGCGCCCCGAACCCGGTAAAAATCAGGAGTGAAAAATACATAGTTACTGCCACGCGTGCGTATCTGCCGATCCATGCCTAGCGGCGGGCGGTTGCCTCGGTTGCCGCCTTTGGCTGGCACATCGTGTGGGTGCCCGGTTGCAGGTACGGCGTCAGGATCGGCGCCATGCCCTTGAGCACCTGCACCGGCAACGCCGAGGTGAAGGTGAAGTTCTCCGCCGAGCGGCCCGGCACGAACGCCGTCAGTGTGCCGAAATGGTTATCGCCGATGTAGAACACGAACGTGGCTGTGCGGTTGAGCGATTTGGAGCTCAGGATCCGCCTGCCCGAACCGATGGCTTCGATGCGGTTGTCACCGGTGCCGGTCTTGCCGCCCATCGCCAGCGGGCTGCCGTCGGCCAGTTTGAAACTGCCGGACACGCGTTTGGCCGTACCGGCATCCACCACTTGCGAAAGGGCTTCGCGCATGGCCGTGGCGACTTCGGATGGCATCACCCGTTTGCCGACGTCGGGGTCATTGATCAGTTGGGTTTCATAGGGTGTGTGCGCGGCGAAATGCAGGCTGTCGATACGCAGGGTCGGCATGCGCACGCCATCGTTGAGGATGGTGCCGATCAATTCGGCCAAGGCGGCGGGACGGTCACCGGAGCTGCCGATGGCGGTGGCCAGCGACGGCACCAGGTGGTCGAACGGATAACCGACTTTCTGCCAGCGCTGGTGAATGTCGAGGAATGCCTCGATCTCCAGCATGGTGCGGATGCGACTGTCACGGGCGCCCTTGTGCCGGCTTTTGAACAGCCAGCTGTAGACCTCCTGGCGCTCGAACTGGCTGGCTTTGACGACGTCGGCCCACTTGGCGTCGGGGTGATTGAGCAAGTAGCCCATCATCCACAGGTCCAATGGGTGAACCTTGGCGATGAAGCCCTGGTCCGGCAAGTCGTAGGCGCCGGGACCGTAGGCTTCGTAGAGCCGCACGAGACGTTCGTCAGTGAGTTTTTCCGTGAGCTTGGCCCCCGTCAGGTGCGAGCGCACGAAGGCGTTGAAGCTTTCCTGGCTGGCCTGTGGCAACAGGTAGCGATGGACGGCGGCCATGCGGATCGGCGTCGGGCGCATGCCGTCCAGGAAGGTTTCGAGCCGTTCCTGGGTGTCCTTGTTCCTGTACTTCTTCCAGAACTTGAGCAGGAACGAAGTGCCTTCGCGGTCGGCGAATTCGGCCAGGTATTCCTGGCGCCGCGGGTCGCGGTCGTCCTTGAGCAGTTCGGCACTGCTGTTGGGGCCGGAGTAGGTGGTGTAGCGCACCAGGTCACGCATCAGGCGAATGAACGGCAGGTTGATCGACTCGCGCAGGGCGTCGCGCAGGGTCGGTATCCGGCCGTTGTCTTCCTTGCGGAAGTTGTTGAACACATGCAGGCCGCCCCCGGTGAAAAACGCCTCGCCGGGGCTGGCGGAGTATTTGCGGTCCAGGGCTGCACCGAGCATTTTTTTCAGGTCGCGGTCCTTGTTTTCGATCAGGTAATCAACCGCCCAACGGCTCAGGCGGTCCTGATCCGGCACCTCGACTTTCTTCAGTTCCGGAACGGCCATGCCGGCGTATTTGTCGTGCAACTCGGCGATGATTTGCAGGTAGGTGGTCAGCACGCGCATTTTCGCGGTGGAACCCAGTTCCAGTTTGCTGCCTTCATTGATGTCGAAGGGCTGGTCGGTGCTGTCGGTCTGTACCCGAACCCGCGAGCCGTCCGGGGTCAGTTCGAACAGGGTGAAGCTGTAGCGCACCTGGGTGGTGCTGGTAGTGGTCAGCAGGCGTTCGCCGATCAGGCCGATTTGCGTGGCAAACTCAGGGTCGGCGAGTTTTTTCAGGTACGTGGTGGCCTCGGATTGCAACTCGCCCTGCAGGGTGCTGGTGGCGGAGAGGTCAAGGCGGTCGAGGTCATACAGCGGGCGGTTGAGCATGCCGGCCAGACGGCTGCGCGCCACGCTGATGCCCTTGTTGGTTTCGATCGGTTGCATGGTCGGCTGGGTGGCCCAGTCGCGGTAGGTCACTTTGCTGGCCAGGGCGGCGGCGGCGAAATCGGCGTCGATCACATGGTTTTGCGCCAGCAGGCGAATATGGCTGTCGGTGAGGTCGGCCAGTTCGTCATGGCCCTTGGTCAGGTAATGCGACGGGCGGCGCTGCGCAATCATCAACGACAGCATTTCACGCAAGGCCAGGCCTTTTTCCGCCATGGTTTTTGGATCCGTCGCGGTGCTGTTCAGTACCTTGTTGGCGCTATCGAAATCGGAGCCGTACCACACACGCAAACCCTCAGCCATGCCATGCACTTCACCGTGGCCCGGTACGGCTGACAACGGCACGCTGTTGAGGTAGTCGCGAACCACGTTCTGCCGCGCTTCGAGGGTTTGTGGCCCGGCCTGATAGGCGCGCACGGTGGCAGAAATCATCTGGCGGATTTTTTCCGCGCCATTGACCGTCAAGCCATCGGGGGAGTGCCGGTACTTCTCCAGTTGCGTGGCCAGGGTACTGCCACCGGCGGACTGGCCAGGCACGTGCAACATCTTGGCCAATTGGGACCACGCCGCCATACCGAACCGCGGCCAGTCCACCGCCGGGTTGGCGAGCGGCTGCCTGGGGTCGAGCAGGAAGCGGTTCTCGATGAACAGCAGGCTGTTGACCACCACCGGCGGGATCGAGGCAAAGGTTGAGTAAAGCTGCTGCGGGTAGTTGTACTGGTACAGCGGCGCTGCGCGGCAATCGGTGATCGACAGCCCGGCCTGGATTTTTTCGGCATAAGGCACGAACAGGCCTTTGTCGGTGTACTTCAACAGCTCTGGAGAAAAGCGGGATTGCGCTTCAACGACGAAGTTGCGCTTGATCAGGCGCGGCAGGAACTCATCCAGCGAGCTGTAGCCCAGGCGCCGATCGAACGGGCCGTCGCCCGGATAGCGAATCGCATCGCTGGGGCCGGGTTTGAGCTCATAGTTCAGTGACGCGGCATATTTGCTGACTTCCCGGGCCTGGAACCTCGAGGTGCGCATCTCCCTCATGGCGGCCAGCCCCACGACAATCGCGATAATCAACAGCAATAGCCAGAACGCTCCCCATCCGTGCCTGGAACGACGGGGTTTTTCAGGTATAGGCGCTTCATCCACACTCTCAGTCGGAACCACGGTTTTACTCGAATCGGTTTGCCATAAAGCGCCCATAGTCGACTGATCCATTCACGCAGATTGATCGGACTTGACTCAAGCTTAGACGGTGGTTGGCGAGGGTGAAAAAAATGTGAAGGGCAAAATGATGCACGGACGCACCGACAATCAGGCCAATTGAAGCACTTGTGGCGAGGGGGCAAGCCCCCTCGCCACAAAGAGCTTGATCCATGGGCGCTGCGTTTACAGCCAGCACGCATCCCAGAGCGGGTAGTCGCCAATTTTATCCACAAGCCCAGCCCTGAGTGGATTGGCAACAATGTAGCGAGCGAACGGTAGAAGGTCCTCTCCATCGCGAATGGCCCGGTCGTGGTAGCCGGATTGCCAGAAGGCTCCACTTTCGTTCAATGCCCGGTTGATGGTGTGGGTGCTCCGGGATTTGATGGCTTGCATGAGTTGCGCCAGCGTTTGCTGCTCAAGCTGGATCAACCAGTGGAAGTGGTCCGGCATGATGACCCAAGCCATTGAATCGACCCATTTTTGATCATGGGCTCGCCTGAGCTCTTCAACCAAAAGGCGTCCAACCCGCCAGTTTGCGAATATTCGGCGGCGCTGATGCACGACTGCGGTTAACAGATAGCCCCGTCCTGGTTCTGAGTACCGTCCGTAACGCAGTCGATGAGAGTTTGGATGTGGGTGCATTCCGTTGCGTCCTTTAACTGTTGTCTAAGTACGCTAGCTCCTCGTTTTCCTGCTTGACCCTGTATTGGCTGAGTGAAATCTCCCAACTCATTGAAGGATTCGGATCCAGGTAGCGCTGTTGTGGCGAGGGAGCTTGCTCCCGCTGGGCTGCGAAGCGGCCCCAAACCCTGCAACTACAGTTACAGGTTTTGCGCCTGCTGCGCAGTCGAGCGGGAGCAAGCTCCCTCGCCACAGTAGATAGCTGTCTGAAACACCTGAGTTAGAGCATTCCAGGCTTTGGCAGGGGCATGACGATGCACCATTGTTGTGCAATACTCGGCGCCGCTTTTCCCACTGATCTTGCGGGTTTTTCCTACAGGACGGCGTTGCCCACGAGGCAGGGCCGGTTCGGGAGGCGATGGCTTATCGGCCTGCGCTTCGCCACTCGGTGGTCATATCCAATAACAAGACGAGGTTGTCCCCCATGCCCGTAGGCAATCACCTGCCCCAAGGCGAGACCGCTCAGGGCGGTCCGCTCAAACGTGAACTTGGCGAGCGGCATATTCGCCTGATGGCACTCGGTGCCTGTATCGGCGTCGGCCTGTTCCTGGGCTCGGCCAAGGCCATCGAAATGGCCGGCCCGGCCATCATGCTGTCCTACATCATCGGCGGTCTGGCGATCCTGGTGATCATGCGCGCCCTCGGCGAGATGGCCGTGCACAACCCGGTTGCCGGCTCGTTCAGCCGTTACGCTCAAGACTACCTGGGCCCGTTGGCGGGCTTCCTGACCGGCTGGAACTACTGGTTCCTGTGGCTGGTGACCTGTGTCGCGGAAATCACGGCCGTGGCGGTGTACATGGGCATCTGGTTTCCCGATGTACCGCGCTGGATCTGGGCGCTCGCTGCGTTGATCAGCATGGGCTCGATCAACCTGATCGCGGTCAAGGCTTTCGGTGAGTTCGAGTTCTGGTTTGCCTTGATCAAGATCGTCACCATCATTGCGATGGTGTTCGGCGGCATCGGCATCATCGCCTTCGGTTTCGGCAATGACGGCGTGGCCCTGGGGATTTCCAACCTGTGGACCCACGGCGGCTTCATGCCCAACGGCGTGCAAGGCGTGTTGATGTCCCTGCAAATGGTGATGTTCGCTTACCTCGGCGTGGAGATGATCGGCCTGACCGCCGGTGAGGCGAAGAACCCGCAGAAGACCATTCCGAACGCGATCGGCTCGGTGTTCTGGCGGATTCTGCTGTTCTACGTCGGTGCGTTGTTCGTGATCCTGTCGATCTACCCGTGGAATGAAATCGGCACCCAGGGCAGCCCGTTTGTGATGACCTTCGAGCGTCTGGGCATCAAGACTGCGGCGGGTATCATCAACTTCGTGGTGATCACGGCGGCGCTGTCGTCCTGCAACGGTGGCATCTTCAGTACCGGGCGCATGCTCTACAGCCTGGCGCAGAACGGCCAGGCCCCGGCCGGCTTTGCCAAGACCTCGAACAACGGCGTGCCGCGTCGTGCATTGCTGCTGTCGATTGGCGCGTTGCTGTTGGGCGTGTTGCTGAACTATCTGGTGCCGGAAAAGGTGTTTGTCTGGGTGACGGCCATTGCCACCTTCGGCGCGATCTGGACCTGGGTGATGATCCTGCTGGCCCAGCTCAAGTTCCGCAAAGGCCTGAGCGCCAGCGAAGCGGCCGGCCTGAAGTATCGCATGTGGCTGTATCCGGTCAGTTCGTACCTGGCGCTGGCGTTCCTGGTGCTGGTGGTCGGCCTGATGGCGTACTTCCCGGACACCCGCGTGGCGTTGTATGTGGGGCCTGCGTTCCTGGTGCTGCTGACGGTGTTGTTCTACGTGTTCAAGCTGCAACCGACCCATGTGTCGCAGGGGGCGGTGCGTTCGGTTTCGTGAATGTGCCCCGGTCCATTGGCCGGGGCTTTTTTTGAAGATCAAAAGATCGCAGCCTGCGGCAGCTCCTACAAGGACATGCCTGGCTGCGATCTTTTGATTGTCTGGTTCAAGCGCTTGTTGAACTCAAGCCACATCGCCAGCAACGCCATCAGCCCGGCTCCCACCAGCGCCGTGAAGATCTGCATGGCAAACGCATCGTCGGTCAGGGCATTGACCATGTCCGCCAACGGCGCCAGCAGCACGCCCAGGCAGAAAATCTCCAGCGAGAAACGGCCCATGCGGCAGCTTTGCTGTGCCAGCCAGTTTTGCGTCCATCCGCTGTCGGGAATCAGTTTCGCCGTGACGTAGGCCAGTGCGAGGAAGTGCAGCAGGCGCACGGGGGACAGGTTGGTCTTGCTAATGGGGTAGAGGACGTTTTGCAGGCTCGCCGGCACCACGGCATCGTGCAGGTCCGGCCAACGCCACAGGACGGTCAACACCCCCGCGACCACGACGTACAGCGCCGCACTCACAAACAAAGGCTGGCGTACCAATGGGCGGGTCTCGGGCAAGCGCGGGCGCTGGCTGTGAATCGCCGCGGCGCCACCGAGCACGAACAGCAACTGCCAGGCGACCGGGTTGAAGTACCACACGCCGTCCTTGATGGCCGCCAGGTTCCAGCCCGCCAGTGGCACCATCAGGTACAACGCCACTGACATCGCGACCACCACCCAGGCCTTGCGCACCAGTATCGGCAGCACCAGGGGCAGCCCGGCCAGCAGCACGATGTACAGCGGCAGCGGGTCCATCAGGTTGGGCTTGAAGCGCAACAGCAGTTCATCGATCAGGGCCTGCTGAGGGTTGCTGATGAAATGATGCATGCCCATTTCCTCCACCAGATCCCGTGTTTCCACGTGACTGTTGGCGAAAAACACAATGCCCATCAGCATCGCCAACAGGAAGATATGCACCACATAGAGCACCCACGCCCGGCGCAGGATCTTCACGCAGGCGATCAGAAAGCCTTCGCGCGCCAGGACTTTGCCGTACGCCAGCACCGCGGCGTAACCGGCCAGAAACACGAAAACCTCGGCCGCATCGCTGAAACCGAAGTTACGCAGGGTGATTTGCCCCAATGGGTTGTGGGGCACGTGATCCCAAAAGATGAAGATCAGTGCCAGGCCACGAAAAAAGTCGATCCGGTGATCGCGCGCTAACGTCATGACAGCAGGCTCGTATCAGCGAGTGAAAATGGGATTGGCTGCGGGCGCATAGGGCCGCGCGCCAAGTCGGCGGCGCGCAGGGTGGCGTGATTCGCAGTGAATTGCAAAACCGGGATATTACCGGATGTCTCGGGCGTTGCTCCAAGGCTCAACCGCTGGTCTGAAAGGTCGGTCAATCTGCGATTTCTGACAGCAGACAGGCTCAAATACTCATAAGTGCAACGTTCTTGAAACGGGAGCCTCCAATGAGACTGTTGTGGAAAGGGCTGTCCAGCTACACGGTGATCGGGGTCGCCAACACCCTGATTCACTGGCAGGTCTTTTTCCTGTTGAGCGTGGCGACCGGCCTCAGCCAGGCACTCAGCAACCTGGCAGCCTTCTGTGTGGCCGCGTCGTTTTCCTTCTACATGAATGCGCAATTTACCTTCGCCGCCAGTGCCACGATCGGCGGTTATCTGCTGTTTCTTCTCGGCATGGGGACACTGAGCCTGGGCGTCGGCCACCTGGGTGATGTGTGGCGCCTGCATGGCCTGCTCACCGTCGTGTTGTTTTCCGCGTTGAGCCTGGTGTTTGGCTTCCTGTATTCCAAGTACGTGGTGTTTCGCGAGCGTGATCAATGAAAATCTCGCTCATCGTCCCGGTGTTCAACGAGGAGCAGTCGATCAACCTGTTTTACCAGGCGGTGCGCCACGAGTTGAAACTGGGCGACATCGAGGTCGAAATCGTCTTCATCAACGACGGCAGCTCCGACCGCACGGCCGAACAGGCTACGGCACTGGCCGAGGCGGATGAGCAGGTGCTGCTGATCAATTTCTCGCGCAACTTCGGCAAGGAACCGGCCCTGTTTGCCGGCCTGGAGCACGCCAGCGGCGATGCCGTGATTCCCATGGATGTCGACCTGCAGGACCCGATCAGCGTCATCCCGCTGTTGGTCGAGCAATGGCAGAAGGGCGCCGATGTGGTGCTCGCCAAGCGCCGCAATCGGGACGTCGACGGCTACCTCAGGCGCCACAGCGCGTCGATTTTCTACCATGTGCTCAATCGCATCGCCTACACCCGGATCGAGGAAAACGTCGGGGATTTCCGGCTGATGGATCGCAAGGTGGTCGACGTGATCCGTTCCCTGCCCGAGCATCAGTTGTTCATGAAAGGCGTGTTGTCGTGGGCCGGGTTCAACACCGTGATGGTGGAGTACGAGCGGGCCGGGCGGGTGGCGGGGAGCAGCAAGTTCAATGGCTGGAAGCTGTGGAACCTGGCCCTGGAAGGCGTGACCTCGTTCAGCACCGTGCCGCTGCGCTTGTGGACTTACGTTGGTGGCGCGGTGTCGGTTTTCGCGGTGTTTTACGCGGTGTACATGGTGCTGGACAAGATTTTCTTCGGCAACAACGTCCCCGGGTATCCGTCGTTGATGACCGCGATCCTGTTTCTCGGTGGCGTGCAACTGATCGGCATCGGCATCCTCGGCGAGTACATCGGTCGCATCTATATCGAGGCCAAGCACCGACCGCGTTATGTGATCAAGGACATCGTCGGCGGCAAAGACCGGGGCGGGCACTAGCATGGGCCGGTTCAGCGACTTTTTCGTTCGCGAGCTCAGCCGGCATCAGGTCTGGCGGTTTTTTCTGCTCGCCACCCTGGTGTATGTCCTGCCCTTGATCCTCGCGGACTATCCCTACATCGACGACAACTGGCGCTCGCTGGCGGCGGGCATGGCCTGGTCCGAACAGGGCCGACTCTTCGCCCAACTGTTTTACAACGCGCTGACCTTCAGCCATGCCGCGCCGAACATTTTTCCTTTGCCCTTGCTGGTCGCCACACTGGCCATGGCGGCCGCGCTGACCAGCCTGACTTTCCATTATTTTCGCCAGCCGACCATTGCTTGTTGCCTGGTGCTGTTGCCGCTCTGGTACAACCCGTTCTTCCTGCAGAACCTGTCCTATCAATACGACGGTCCCACCACGACCCTGAGCCTGGTGGCGGTGATCTACGCCATCACCTTTCGTCACCCGTGGCGCAGCGTGCAATGGCTGGTGCCCTCGTTCCTGATTGCACTGGCGCTGGGGTTGTACCAGATCAGCCTGAATGTGTTCCTGGGCCTGTGTTGCCTGGAATTGCTCAGGGCGGCTAACGAAAGAACCGCCCCGGTGCCATGGCGCGACCTGCTGGGCTGGAAAGCCGCCCAGGTCATCCTCGGCGGGTTGATCTACAGCGTCAGCGCTTATCTGTTCATGGACTCCAATCGCACGTTGCTGCTTGACTGGACGGCGCATCCTTTATTGCAGATCCAGATCAACATTGACCGGGTCCTGGAGAAAGTCGTGCTGCTTTTCCATGGCGGATGGCTCTGGGTGTTCGGCGGGTTGCTGTTGCTCGCGATAGCCGGGGCGGTGCGGCTGGGATTGAACGTAGCGGCGCGTCAGGACGACGGGCCGAAGAAGCTGTTGATCGGTTTGATGTGCTTGCTGACAGTGCCGGTGGTGACACTGCTGGTGTCCGGTGTCGCGCTGTTTTTCCGCGACTTCAACGAGGGCGCCCGCACCTTGATGGGCTTCGCCGTGCTGCTGGTGTTGCTGTGCTATTTGAGCCATCTGGCGCTGGCGTCGATTCATGAGCGACTGCCATTGTTGTTGATCATTCCGCTGCTGGCCATGCTGTCGCTGTCGTTCGCCTATGGCCGGGTGCTGACGGTGCAGAAAACCTTTGCGTCCACGGCACTGGCCAGCCTTGCGTACGACATCGCCAGCCATCAGTCGCTGCGCGAGGCCAGGCGGATCTACCTCTCGGTGACTTACTCCGACTATTGGTTGGTGGCGGCGGCAGGCTCGTTCAAGCAGATGCCGGTGCTGCACTACCTGCTCAATACCGATTTTTACATGCTGGCCGAGAACCTGCCGAAAGCGGGCATCACCAATGTGGTGGCGGAGCGCGAGCGGCGCAATGCGACGCGGGTTGGCTATCAGGGCTATCCGGCGCTGGTGGACAGCCAGTTCTACCGGATTTACCTGATCGGTGATTACGGTTTTATCGTGATGAAGGAGCCGGCCCGGAGCAAATCGTTGCGTTGGTGACGGGTGAAGATCAAAAGATCCCAGCCTGCGGCAACTCCTACAGGATGGGGCTGGGTCAGGCGGCAGCTACCTCGTTGGGCTCGAAACTGTCGGCCCGGGCCATCTGCCACATCCGCGAGTAGAACTCGCCGTTCACTTCGCCAGTCAGCAATTCCCCCGGCTTGAGGAACACGTGCAGCTGCGAGAACAGCTTGATCTCGGTCGCCGACATGCGTCGCACCAGATGCTTGGCCGACAACTGCGACGGATGTTCGAGGCCGGCGGCGGCGAGCATTTCCGCCAGGGCCTTGAGGGTGTTGCGGTGGAAGTTGAATACGCGCTGGGCCTTGTCCGGCACCACCAGCGCGCGCTGGCGCAGGGTGTCCTGGGTGGCGACGCCGGTCGGGCATTTGTTGGTGTGGCAGCTCTGCGACTGGATGCAACCGATGGCGAACATGAAGCCGCGCGCCGAGTTGGCCCAGTCGGCACCGATGGCCAGCACGCTGGCGATATCGAAGGCGCTGACGATCTTGCCGCTGGCGCCGAGTTTGATCTTGTCCCGCAGGTTCAGGCCCACCAGGGTGTTGTGCACGAACAGCAGGCCCTCGCGCATCGGCACGCCGATGTGGTCGGTGAACTCCACGGGCGCGGCGCCGGTGCCGCCTTCCTTGCCGTCGACCACGATGAAGTCCGGGAGGATGCCCGTCTCCAGCATGGCCTTGGCAATCCCCATGAACTCCCACGGATGGCCGAGGCAGAACTTGAAGCCCACCGGTTTACCGCCGGACAACTCCCGCAGTTGTGCGATGAAATGCATCATTTCGATCGGCGTCGAAAACGCCGTGTGGCGCGAGGGTGACACGCAGTCCTCGCCCATCAGGATGCCGCGGGTTTCGGCGATTTCTTTGGTGACCTTGTGCTTGGGCAGGATGCCGCCGTGGCCGGGTTTGGCACCCTGGCTCATCTTGATTTCGATCATCCGCACCTGTGGCGTGCGGGCTTGCGCGGCGAAGCGTTCCGGGTCGAAACGACCGTCGCTGGTGCGGCAGCCGAAGTAACCGCTGCCCAGTTCCCAGGTCAGGTCACCGCCGTGTTCCCGGTGATAGGGGCTGATGCTGCCTTCGCCGGTGTCATGGGCGAAATTGCCCAGCCTGGCGCCCTGGTTCAACGCGCGGATGGCGTTGGCGCTGAGGGAACCGAAACTCATGGCTGAAATGTTGAACACCGAGGCCGAATACGGCTGGGTGCACTGCGGGCCGCCGACGGTGACGCGGAAACTGCTCGGGTCGCTCAACGGCGCCGGGCGCATGGAGTGGCCGATGAACTCGAAACCCGACTGATACACGTCGATCAGGGTGCCGAAGGGTTTGTCGGCGGTTTCGTTCTTGGCCCGGGAATAAACCAGCGAGCGCTGGGCCCGGGAGAAGGGCAGGGCTTCGCTGTCGGATTCGAGCAGGTACTGGCGGATTTCCGGGCGAATGCCTTCAACCAGGTAGCGGATATTGCCCAGGATCGGGTAGTTGCGCCGTACCGCGTGGGGGCTCTGCAGCAGATCGAACAGGCCGATCAGGCTGAGGACACCGGTGACGACGGTGATCGGCCAGAGCCAGTCATAGTCAAGAAAGGGCAGGCTGGCGAGGGTGAAGATTACGCAGACGGCAAAGAAGGCGTAGCGGCTCAGGAGTGACAGGCTCATACGGTTTCCTTGAGTTTTAAAGATCGCAGCCTTCGGCAGCTCCTACAGGGGAATGCGATCCATGTAGGAGCTGCCGAAGGCTGCGATCTTTTCAGGCATTTTGTGCCTGGAGAAAAATCGAAAACAGCTCGGACTGGGACTTGATCCCCAGCTTGCTGTACATGTGTTTCTTGTGGACTTTCACGGTTTCGACAGAGATTTCCAGCTTACGGGCGATTTCTTTACTGGAGCAACCGCTGAGCATCAAACGCCCGACATCCAGCTCCCGTGCCGTCAACTGTGCGCCCTTGAGCTGCTGCACCGAAGCCTCCAGTTGCACCCGCCAGTCGGCTTGTGGCGGTGCGGGAGCGAGGGCCACCGCTTCGTTGATTTCATAGGGTAGGCGCTGGCGCAACAGGCCGAGCACCCATGGCTGGATCAGCGACAACAAGGCGATCTGCTGACCGCTGAAGCGCTGTGTGCTGCCCAGGGACAGGCACAGCGTGCGGTCGCCTTCGAGCTGACAATTGAACTGGATTTCGTCGGCCACCACATTCAGACGAAAGTAGCGCTGGTAATACTCGGTCAGCTCGAAGTGCTCCGGGGCCACTTCCGACAGTCGATACAGCCCGGTGCGCGACTGCTCGCGGCAGGCGATGTAGAAGGGGTCGAGCAGGTACAGGCCGCGCAGGTAATCCTGGAACAACTGGTCGGGGCTGCCGTCCTCGCCAGGGCATTCGGCGAACACCAGCGGGCGCTGATCGGCGCTGAAAAGCAGGGCCACCCAACTGTCGAAGGGCACGTACTGATCCAGCAAACGCACCAGCTGGGTCCAGAAGTTGGGCTTGTCCAGGGCGTCGATCAGTTGCCCCACCGAGCGGTGCCAGGCGATGTCGTCCAACGAGAGTGTCATGCATCTACCCCTATCGTGTTACCCCGGCGGCGTAATTCCCCGCCCGGTTGCTTGCTGCGCATACTGGCGCACAGACAACGACCGGGCAATCTTTCTGCCGCCCGGCCCCTGACAAGGAATACCCATGAAGGTCGAACTCGCCCAATTGGCAGGCCGTGACAACGACACGGCCTACAACCTCGAACGCACCCTGGCGGCCATCGCCGCGTGCGCAGCCGACACGCAGCTGATCATGTTCCCTGAAGGTCACTTGATGGGCTTCCCTTCGGCGGAGTCCGTGGCCGATGTCGCCGAACCGCTGGACGGTCCGTCCGTCAGCGCGTTAATCGTCGCTGCCCGCGAGCACAATATCGCCGTGGCCATCGGCATGGCCGAGAACGACGACGGTCGCTTCTATAACACAACGCTGTTGATCACCCCTGAAGGCATCGCGCTGAAGTACCGCAAGACCCACCTGTGGGCCTCGGATCGCGGTGTGTACGAGGCGGGTGATCGCTACGCCACTTGCCTGTGGAACGGCGTGCGCGTGGGCCTGCTGATTTGCTACGACATCGAATTCCCCGAAAGCGCCCGCGCCCTGGCGCAACTGGGCGCCGAGCTGTTGATCGTCACCAACGGCAACATGGACCCCTACGGCCCGACCCACCGCACCGCCATCATGGCCCGCGCCCAGGAAAACCAGGCGTTTGCACTGATGGTCAACCGGGTGGAAGAGGGGGATGGCGGTTTGTTGTTTGCCGGCGGCAGTGCGCTGGTTGATCCGCTGGGCACGCTGCTGTTCGAGGCCGGACGCGAAGAGGGGCAGTTTGCCGTTGAGCTGGACCTGAAGCAGTTGACGGCGGCGCGTCAGGATTATCGGTACCTGGATGATCAGCGGCTGAGGTTGCCGGGGGAGGTGATTGAGCATGCTTGCGGATTGCGCGAGCTGATGATTCCCAAGGGCTGAAGATCAAGAGATCGCAGCCTTCGGCAGCTCCTACAGGTGGCTTTTGATCTCGGCTGGCGGACATGTGATCCTTGGCGTTTTTGAGTCAAAGGCCTTCTGTTTATGTCGACGTTTTCCATGCCTGCCTCCGGGACCATCTGCATCGCCGCAGCCCTGCTGATCGGCCCTGACGGCCGCACGCTGCTGGTGCGCAAGCGCGGTACCACGGCGTTCATGCAGCCGGGCGGCAAGATTGAGCCTCACGAGCTGCCGGTTCATGCGCTGGCCCGGGAGCTGGAAGAGGAGCTGGGTCTGGACATCGACCCGGCGCAGGCCGTTTACCTCGGTCACTTTTCGGCACCGGCGGCCAATGAGCCGGGTTTTGTCGTACACGCCGAGCTGTTTCAGCTGAAGATTGATTCAGACGTCACCCCGGCGGCGGAGATCGAAGAGGTGATCTGGATTGACCCGGTGACCGACGGCGGTGTCTGTCTGGCGCCATTGACAAGGGACCTGATCCTGCCGTTTTATCGAGCATCGCTGACTGCGATCGCCTGATCATCACGCAAAGGACCTCGCCCATGATCCCGCTTCAAGACCTGCTGATTTTTGCCGCTGCCGCGTTGCTGATGGTACTGACGCCGGGGCCGAACATGATCTACCTGATCTCCCGTTCGATCTGCCAGGGGCGCAAGGCTGGGGTGATCTCCTTGCTCGGCGTGGTCGCGGGTTTTTTCGTGCACCTGTTTGCTGCGGCCGCCGGTTTGACCGCGGTGTTCCTGGCGGTGCCGATGGCCTATGAGGTGTTGAAGTGGGCCGGTGCCCTGTACCTGTTGTGGCTGGCCTGGCAGGCGGTCAAACCCGGTGCACGCTCGCCGTTCGAGGCCCAGCAGTTGCCCCCGGATTCGTCGCGCAAGCTGATCACCATGGGCTTTCTGACCAGTGCCCTGAACCCGAAAATCGCGGTGTTCTATCTGTCGGTGTTTCCGCAGTTCATCACGCCGGAGCACGGTTCGGTGTTCAGCCAGAGCATCGTCCTCGGCCTGACCCAGATCAGCGTCAGTTTCTGCGTCAACCTGCTGATCGCCATGTTTGCCGCGGGTATCGCCTCGTGGTTCGTCAACAATCCGACCTGGCTGGCGATGCAGCGCTATTTCATGGGTTTCGTATTGTCGGCACTGGCGCTGCGGCTGATGCTTGAGCAAAAACGGATGGCCTGAGCATGTGGATCGAGCGACTGGATGCCAGCCATGCCCTGGACTATCGGGCTCTGATGCTCGAAGCCTACGATCTGCACCCGCAGGCCTTTACCTCGAGTGTGCGTGAACGGGCGGCGATGCCGCTGGGCTGGTGGGAATCGCGCCTGACGAGCAAGCTGGACGTGGTGCTCGGGGCGTTCGAGGACGGCCGGTTGGCCGGCATTGTCGGCCTCGCCTTCGAGCCTCGGGAAAAGGCCCGGCACAAGGTGACGCTGTTTGGCATGTACGTGACCGCTGGTGTCCGCCAGCGCGGGCTCGGCTATCAACTGGTTCAGGCGGCACTGACCGAGGCGCAGCACCATGCGGGTTTGCGCCTGATCCAGTTGACCGTCACCGCGGGCAACGATGCTGCGTTCAACCTCTACCGGCGCTGCGGTTTCGTCCAGTTCGGCCTGGAACCGATGGCCGTGCGGGTGGGGGAAGACTATTTCGACAAGATCCACATGTGGCGCGAGCTCTGAAGCCACCGCAGATCCCCTGTGGGAGCGAGCTGTTGTGGCGAGGGGGCTTGCCCCCGTTGGAGTGCGAAGCGCTCCCCTGCATTCCATTAGTGACTCCGTAAGCACAGGTTTTACGACTGCTGCGCAGCCGAACGGGGTGGTGCGGCATTCCGACAAGCCCCCTCGCCACAAAGACTGCATCGTCTGATGGTTTCAGCGTACGGCACTCACACCATCCAATGTAGAAAACGACGTGTCCTTGGCCGTCAGCAAGAAGTCGCGCATGTACGGTGCATCGAGCATGTCGGCGCGGATCGCCGCATACAGCGTGGCGAACAACCCCTTCTCACCCAGCCGCTTGCCTTTCACATAACCCCGTGCACTGTATTCATGCAGCGCCCAATGGGGCATGCCGCACACGCCACGACCGCTGGCCACCAGCTGCATCATCATCACCGTCAGTTCCGAGGTGCGGACCTGGGCCGGTTCGATGTCGGCGGGTTCGAGGAAGCGGGTGAAGATGTCCAGCCGGTCCCGTTCCACCGGGTAGGTGATCAGGGTTTCCGGGAGCAAGTCTTCGGGGACGATATAGGCCTTGCCGGCCAGGCGGTGCTGGTTGGCCACCGCGAGCATCGCTTCATAAGTGAACAGCGGCACATAGGTGATCCCGGCCAGATCCAGCGGGTCGGAGGTCACCACCAGGTCCAGGTCGCCACGGGCCAGGGCCGGCAGCGGGGCGAAGGAGAAGCCCGAGGCCAGGTCCAGCTCGACTTCCGGCCAGGCATCGCGGAACTGGTCGATGGTCGGCATCAGCCACTGGAAGCAACTGTGGCATTCGATGGCCATGTGCAGACGACCGGCGGTGCCCCCGGCCAGGCGGCTGATGTCGCGTTCGGCAGCGCGCAGCAATGGCAAGGTGGCGTCGGCCAATTGCAACAGGCGCAAACCGGCGCTGGTGAAGCGCACCGGTTTGGTCTTGCGCACGAACAACGGCATGCCCATGCGCTCTTCCAGCTCCTTGAACTGATGAGACAGGGCCGACTGGGTCAGGTGCAGGCGATCGGCCGCATCCACCAGGCTGTCGGCTTCGCGCAAGGCGTGCAGGGTCTTGAGGTGACGGATTTCAAGCACCGGTGACTCCATGAGTAAAATTTGTAGAGAAATCGAAAAGGTTGAGTTTGTCTCATGTTGAAGGCGCTGTCCACGACGAGGCACATTGCGTGCCCCGTCGTTGTCATTTTACAGCGTGGAAAAGTGTTTGTTGCCCAGCGGTTTGCCGATGTCGCCGCGCCAGATCGCCTCGACCGTACCACCACTGGCGGCCACGTCCTGCTGCCATTTCAGGCCGAGGTTGCGTTGTTCCGGCAGTTTCAGATGACCTTTGACGAAGTCACCGAATGCCGGCTTGGCCGAGGTGTAGTGGAAGTGGGCGTACCACAGGGTTTGCGCCGGTTCGCTGCGCAGGTCGCGCACTTCGTACTCCTGCAGGAAATCCCGTCGTCCGTCGGCGCGTTTGCCCAGGTCGCGCAAGCTACCCTCCTTGCGGATGTCCACCACTTGTTGTTCGCGCAGATAGTCCAGATAACCTTCGGTCGGGGTTTTGCTGTTCATGCTTTGATTGATGCGCAAGGTACGCCCCGTTCGCAACATTTCATCCGCCCGATTGCGCAGTTGCAGCGCTACGGCATCGGTGGGGGACAAGCGTTCGATGGCCCGGGCACGCATGGTCAACTCCGTGGCCTCGCTGCTCATCATGTGCTCAAGGTCGACCGGTCGCATGTCCTGCCGCGCATAGCCTTCGACTTTGCGGGTGTAGGCGTCTGCCGCCTCTAGCCTGTTCCTGGCTTCTGTCAGCAGCTGCCCGACATCGGTCGGCAGTTCCGGCTGCACGGAACTCGTTGGCTCGCTGAGGTGATATTTGCCGCTTGAGCGCGGCAGCCAGGTTTCCGTGTGGCCATCGACCCCTTCGATGGTGAAGCGTTTTTGCCGGGTGACGGCGTCGGTGCTGGCGATACCGATCAGCAACTGGTTGTCTTCGGTCTCGAACAGTTGCTGTCCGGGTCGGCCTTCTTTGGGCACCACCGAAGGTCGCGTCTTGATGGCTTGGCGTGCAAAATCTTCAACCTTGTCCAGGTTGTCCAGAAACGCGGTGACTTGGTCCAGGTCCAGATGCTGCGGATAGCCGAGTGTCCAGGCGCCCAGCTGACGGCGGAACTCGGTATACGTGGTCAGGCAGTCTTCGAGGACTTTGCTGCGCTGGCTGACGCTGGCGCTCACCTGGGGCAGCTGATGTTGCGTCAGCAGCGCGCGGCCGACCTTGTTGCGGGCTGCTTTCAACTGCACGTGGAAGTACGTCCAGGACAGGTCGGTCACCGCGTCATAACGGGTGACGACTTCCAGGGTGTGCGCGGTTTTCAGGTAGAAGTGATTGGCGTCGCTGAATTTCTCATTCACGGTCGTCATGCTCTGCGCCATCTCCGCTTTTTGCGCCCGGTTAGTGATCCGGCGGTTCCAGCGATTGGCTTCCTCGACTGTCGTATGGAGCTGATCGAAGTCTTTGAGAAGGTCTTTGCGGACCTCCTTGCGTTGTGCCATGAGCTGCAAGTGCGCGGTGGTATCGGTGAGCGGTGTGGCATCTGACCGGGCGATCAACTGATCGATACGGTCGAGGTGCTCCACCAGCCGTTCCTTGGCCAGGCCGATCCGCCGCACCGAACGGTCGACGATGATCCAGGCGCAGCGGCTTTGGATGTCTTCGATCTGCACGCGTTTGCGGCCATGGCTGTACAGCATCAGCTCATCGAGATTCAGGTATTGCGCCTGGGCAAGGGCGATATCGTTCGCGCAGGCGACATCGGCACGGGTGCGAAGGGCTGGGCGCTGTCCGGGTTCGAGGGTGAAGTAGTGCTCCAGCGTGACGTTGGTGCTGCGGGTCTGGGTATCGAGCCGTCGCGTGTAGGCGTCGGCGGTCTGGGTCAGGGTCAATTGCCGGCGCAAGGCGCGGTCCGTCCACCAGCGCGGCAGCCAGCGGCGAATGGCGGCCGGCCAGAGTGGATCAAGCCCGTCGGCCATGTGCCCAAGCACCGCGCCACCGCCCACGCCGCCGCCTTCGATCACGGTGCCGTACACCGCGTAGTGGGTGTTCCAGTGGCCTGACTCATCGAGGGCGACTGGCTGTTTGTAGGTCCGGCTGCTGGTGCCACTCAAACGCCAGCGGGGTGGTTCGCCTTCCAGCTCGATGCGATAGATTCGTCCCTGGCTGAGCATGAAGTCGCCGTCGGCATGGCGATACACGTTGCGATAAATGCCTTCGCTGCCCGGTTGCAGGCCCGCGAGGGAAATCGGTTTTTCATATTCATACCCCTTGAAGCGTTCCAGCGACCGCCGTGCCTGGCGTTGCGTCGATACCTGCAAGGCCCGCGGACTTTTGCCCAGCGCCCGCCACTGACGACTGCGCGTGGCGACGCGGGCGACACCGGGGTTGGCAGTGGTGCCGGGGAGAATGTCCATGGCCGCGTCGATCAGCGACAACAGCACCGCCTCCACCTCGGCCAGGCCATGGCCGACATCGCCACGCAGGAAGGCCGCGACCGCCAGGTTGGCACTGTTCCAGGCGTCGTACAGGGCGATGCTCGTACCGATGAAGGGCAGCATGCCCACGGCCATTTTCAGGTAGTTGAACATTGCGCCGGACTTCAAGGCGACCTGCTCCAGGTACAACGCATCATTGGAGCGCGATGTCGCCCGATGGGCTTCCAGCAAACGGCCCATGTGCACATTCAGCAGGTGCGCTGCCAGGGAAGTGCTGGCTGGCCAGGGCGTACCGACGCCGATCAGCCCGTCGAAGTTTTTCAATAGGGCCTGGTTGATCCGGCTGACGTGGTGGGCGACATCGCCCGTCAAGGCCCGGTCGGCCAGATAGTTGACCATCGAGCTGCGCAGGCAATCGTTGAACAGGCGCATCCGTGCCTGTTCAAGGCTGTCGAACTGGCGCAGATAAACGCCGTCGGGGCTGTCGGGCAGATACAGCAGGGTCAGGCCGCTGACCTGCTCCACGATAAAGGTGACGCCGGACAAGGTGCTCGGTCCCTGGGCGTGGGTGTCCTTGCCGCCCACGGTCAGGTGCGCGGGCAGCAACTCGATGCGCTTGCCGTCGCTGGCAAAGGCTTCA
This sequence comes from Pseudomonas sp. PDM27, assembly GCF_019219205.1. NCBI lineage: Bacteria > Pseudomonadati > Pseudomonadota > Gammaproteobacteria > Pseudomonadales > Pseudomonadaceae > Pseudomonas > Pseudomonas sp. PDM27. The sequence continues at coordinate 448,752 of NZ_JAHUWF010000004.1, forward strand.
CGGCTGTTGGCGTCGATGGCGATTTCCAGGACTTGCCGGCCGTTGGCATCGATGTCCTTTGCCAACTCGGCGAATTCGCCTTGCAGGCGAAGCATCAGGCGCCACGGCTCACTCAGGCATTCGCGCCGATGTTCATTACTGAAGGTCGATGCCGTCGAGGTGCCGAGGAACGTCTCGCGGATCAGCCTTTCATATTGCCCGGCCAGATCCAGCTCGGTGACCAGCGTGCTCAGCCAGGACGTTGTGATGGCACTTTTCAGTTTCTGCTGTTGTGTGACGTCGGCACCGCTGACCTCGACCTGCATGAACGACAGTCGCCACCCCATTTCCTGATCGATGTTGCCCAGCGCCAGCTCACCCAGGGACAGCTTGCTGCGCTGCTCGCTGGCGAACAGCACATTTTTCTGAGGGGTGCCCGGAGCGGCGCCTTCAATCACCACTTTCTGCCATCGAGTGGAATCGGGAACATCGAGTAGCACCTGCACCGCTTGAGTGAGGTCGAAGTCCTGGCGCAACCGGGCGTCGATAGCCTTGATGGCGAAGGCTTCCCGTGGCGGCAGTTCGCGTTCGAACCACGCGTGGGAGCGCTGCATCGCGGCGATCCAGGATTTGAGCAGCGTCTTGAGCCGGTCACGCTGCACGCTGGGCAGTTCGCGATGCCACGACGGCAATTGAGCGGCCAGTGCACTGCTCTGGTTTTGCTCGACGAGGCGTGCGTAAACCCAGTCCCGGGCGGCGGATTGGGGGACGGTCAGGCAGGCGAGGGTCTGTTCGCGCAGATTTTCCAGTTCGGCCGCACGCTGGCTGGTACGAAGCGGAACAGGATTGGCTGCAATGATTCGGGCAGCTTGTTGTTCACAGCTGTGGAGCTGGATTTGCAGGGCGTATTCAAACGGCGAGCCGCTCAGCGGCACAACGTGCACTGCCAGGGCAGGGTCGTTGACCGGGCGTTTGAACAGCGACTGTTCCAGCAGCTGTCGAGAGGCAAACCGTTGCAGTCCCCCGAAGCGTCCGGGCCAGTACAGCAACAGGCTGTCGGTCGAATGGGCCAGCAGCGCCGAGGGTTTTGCAAACAGCAGAACGCCGTCCAGTTCCTCGGTTTGCGTGCGGCGGGTGTCGCCTTCGGTGTCGGTTGCCGACAGTTCCAGCCGCGCGACCACCAGGTCGTCCGCGCGGGGCTGATCGGGGGCATCCAGCACACTGATGAGCCATTGATGCTCTTCACTGTTGATCTGATTCAGGCTCAATTGCAGTTCGGCTTCGGCGCGCAAACCGTCTTGGCGTGCCTGGAGCAGGGCCGCGTAATGCGGGCCCGGCTGGTGGCGCAGCTCCAGCCATTTGAGGTCATCGGCGGCGTTCAGTAGTGCCGTCGCGGCGGCGTTGCTGGCCTGCTCGGCAGCGCTGAGGGCCTCGAGTTGCTGTTGCAGGCGTTGCAGGCGCGGATCCTTGGCATCCCCCGCAAAGTCATCGCCGAGCAGACTCTCCAGGGCCGTCCGTTGTTGTGCCAGCGCGCGGTGACGCAGGCCCAAGGGAATATCGGGGCTGAGCTGGCCGAACAGGGCCGCGTTGTCGTCAGTCTCCACCCGTGGCAGGTCGGGGGGCGCGGCCAGCACGGCAGCATTGCCGGGCCGGTCCGCGGGGGCGACGGACAAGCGCGACAACAGGGCTTCGGCGCCGGTGTGCAGCACAGCCTTGTCGAGGACGGTGTAATCGACGCTGCCCTTGTCCATCGACAGCCGGGGCTGGTCGAACCGCTGTGGTTGATGCTCGGTCAACCAGCGCTCCAGCTCAATCCGGCTTTGAAAGGTCATCCAGACGGATGAGTGCGAAGGCAGATACAACAGCTGAGCGACCGGTTGATCGGTATCCCGGGTGATGACCAGCGCGCCCGACAGCGGGGTAGACAGGCCATTGTCATCTATGAGACTCAACTGTTCGACGTACACGGGGTGCTGGTCAGGCGTTGGTGTTGGCGCTGGCGGGTCGATGAGCGCCAGTAAGGTTTTGATCTGCCCGTCATCGAGGATGCCTTGGGCAAACGCCCATTGGCTCGACACCTCGAAATGCTGGCGATACAAGCGGATGGCTTGTTCCCGACGCGAGCGATCGGTGCCGAGTGCACGTGCGCTCCACCAAGCGGTGTCGAGCTGGGCTTGCGAGCTTTTCGCCATGAGGCTGAGCCACTGCTCGCGGCATTCTTCCCAGCGTGCCAAGGCGCTCAGGCTCAGGCCCTGGTCCGGGTTGGCGGGCAATGGGTAGATGAGGCCGAAATCGGCCGTAAGGGGGGTGGTTTCGTCAACCATGACGATGAGTCTCCAGAAAGCCGAACCGTGCCGGCGGTACGGGCATTAGGCGGCAGTCGGCAGGAGGTCGGGTGGTACATAGTTATCGCGAAACCGGGTGTGACGCCGGATGACCGCCCGGCGCTGTTCATCAAACTGTCATGGAACTGTGGCAGCGCGCTTGAACAAACTTCATCAGACTCGCGCTCTACTGGGGTTCTGCGTTTTGGTGTTTTTCCATGGGTGCTGCATTCTTTTCACGAATCATATTTCTGGCCGCATTGTTGTTCGGCCTGCCGTCTTTGGCGGCCTCGCGTTGTGACGTCAATGTTGCGACCGAACGGGTGGATCTGGCCCAGGTAAGCCTGGCGTACCAGAGCATCGGTCGTGCGTCGGATCCGGCCTTGCTGCTGGTGATGGGCCTGGGCGGGCAGTTGATCCACTGGCCGGACGAGGTGGTGGTCGCCCTGTGTCAGCAGGGCTTTCGGGTGATCCGCTATGACAATCGCGATGTCGGCCTGTCGACCTGGCGGCAAGCACCGGCCGAAGCCAACCTGACGTTCGAAGTGCTGCGCTACAAACTCGGCTTGCCGGTGTCGTCGCCGTACTCGCTGACCGACATGGCAGACGATGGCCTGGGCTTGATGGATGCCTTGCACATCGATCAATTCCACGTGTTGGGCGCCAGCATGGGCGGGATGATCGCCCAGCACATGGCGGCCATGGCACCGCAGCGGGTCGAGAGCCTGACCCTGATCATGACCAGCTCCGGGGCCGAAGGCTTGCCCGCGCCTAGTGCGGCGCTGGTGCAATTACTGGCGCGACGTGGCGCACCGAACCGCGAGGTGGCCCTGGAACAACAGGCCGACTTGCTGGCGGCGCTGGGCAGCCCGATGGTGAGCGATGATCGTCAGGTTCTGTTGCATCAGGCGGCGCAGTCCTATGACCGGGCGTTCAATCCCGAGGGTGTGAAACGCCAGATCATGGCCATTCTCGCCGAGCCGAGCCGGGTCGCGCTGCTCAACCAGTTGCGGGTGCCGGCGCTGGTGGTGCATGGCACGGCCGACCCCTTGCTGCCGGTGATGCATGGGGTGCATCTGGCGGCGCATCTGCGTGGCAGCCAGTTGGTCTTGATTCCGGGCCTGGCCCATCGTTTCCAGGAGGCGTTCAAGGCGCCGTTGCTGGGGGCGGTGTTGCCGTACTTGCGCGAGCACCGTGAAGACACTTCGCACTGGGCGCAGATCGAGCCTGTGGCCGATCACAATCTGCTCTAACCCCCGATCCCCTGTAGGAGCTGCCGGAGGCTGCGATCTTTTGATTTCAAGATCAAAAGATCGCAGCCTCCGGCAGCTCCTACAGGGGATCAGGTTTTGCTCAATGGCTCAGGCCGTACTTTTTCACTTTGTCGAACAGCGTGGTCTTGGCCATGCCCAGTTCCTGGCTGGCCTGGGTCAGGTTGCCGCCGCTGCGTTGCAAGGCATCGCTGAGCAGGTTGCGTTCGAAGGCTTCCACCGCTTCGGCAAACGCCAGGCCTTGATTGCTGCCGCCGGCACCGGTTTTCTTGAACGCCGGCAGGCCCAGGGCAAAGCGCTCGGCAACGTTGCGCAGCTCACGCACGTTGCCCGGCCAGTCGTGGCTCATCAGGTTTGAAACGGTATGGTTGTCCAGCTCCGGCACTGCGCGGTCGAAACGCAGGGACGACTGCTGCAGAAAGTGTTCGAACAGTTGCAGGATGTCCTCGCGGCGCTCGCGCAGCGGCGGCAGTTCCAGGGTCACCACGTTGAGGCGGTAATACAGGTCGCTGCGGAATTCGCCGGCCTTGCTCGACTCGACGAGGTCGGACTTGGTCGCCGCGATGACGCGGCAATCCACCGCCACGCTCTGGTTCGAACCGAGGCGTTCGAGGGTGCGTTCCTGCAATACCCGCAGCAGTTTGATCTGCAAGGGCAGGGGCATGCTTTCCACTTCGTCGAGGAATAGCGTGCCGCCGTCGGCGTGTTCGATCTTGCCGATCCGCCGCTTGCCCGCACCGGTAAAGGCGTTGGCTTCGTGGCCGAAAATTTCGCTTTCGAAGAGGTTTTCCGGCAGGCCGCCGCAGTTCAACGCGACGAACTGCTTGGTGTGCCGTCGACTGAAATCATGCAGGCAGCGCGCGACCAGTTCCTTGCCGGTGCCGGTCTCGCCTTCGATCAACACGTTGGCCGACGTATCGGCGACGTTGGCGATCAGTTCCCGCAGGTTCTGCATGGCCGGCGAGCGACCGATGATCCGACCTTCGAGGGAGTCGCGCTCAGCCAATTGCCGGCGCAGCGACGACACTTCCCGCGCCAGGCTGCGTTGCTCGAGGGCGCGGCGGGCCACGTCCACCAGGCGCTCCGGGGAGAACGGCTTTTCCATGAAGTCGTAGGCGCCTTTCTGCATCGCACCGACGGCCATGGAGATGTCGCCGTGGCCGGTGATCAGCACCACCGGCAGGCTGCGGTCGCGCTCCTTGAGCCGGGTCAGCAACTCCAGGCCATCGATGCCCGGCAGGCGAATGTCGCTGACGACAATGCCGGCGAAGTTGTCGCCGACCCGCTCCAGGGCTTCTTCGGCGCTGCCCACGCCAATGCAGGGAATGTCTTCCAGGGTCAGCGCCTGCTGGCAGCCGAGCAGCACATGGGGGTCGTCTTCGACGATCAATACACTAAGGTCGTTGTTCATATTGGCTCGGCGGGAGTGGGGCTTACCAACGGTAAACTGAGGACGAATGCGGTACCACCGCTGGCCGGGTGCTCGACACCCAGGTGACCGCCAGTGGCGGCGGCCAGGCTGGCGGAAAGGGTCAGGCCAAGGCCCAGACCCTGTTCGCCGGGTTTGGTGGTGAAGAAGGGTTCGAACAGGTGCTTGCGCGCTTCGGCGTCGATGCCGTGGCCGTTGTCACGCACGCGCAGCCGGTATTTGCCATCGAAGGTTTCGCCTTCGAGCCACAGCTCGGGTTGCGGCTGCGCTTGCATGGCGTCGAGGGCGTTGCCGATCAGGTTGACCAGAATCTGCTCCAGGCGGGTCTGGTCGATTTGCACCTGCACAGCGTCAAAATGGCGGTGCAATTGCAAAGGCGTGTTTTCCACCCGTGCGCCGTGCAATTGCAGGGCCGCGTCCACCGCTTTGCCAAGGCAGGCCTGACCCTTGTCGTCACCGCGCCGGGCGAACGAGCGCAGGCTGGCGGTGATGCGGCCCATGCGGTCGATCAGTTCGTTGATGGTCTTGAGGTTGGTGCTGGCGACGTCGAGCTGGCCGCGTTCGAGGAAGCGCACGGTATTGCCGGACAAGGTGCGCAGCGCCGCCAGCGGCTGGTTCAGTTCGTGGGCGATGCTGGTGGACATCTGGCCGATGGCCGCGAGTTTTCCGGCCTGTACCAGTTCGTCCTGGGCGCGGCGCAAGGTCTCTTCGGCGTGCCGGCGTTCGCGGATCTGCCCCTTGAGCCGTTCGTTGCTGGCGCGCAGGTCGGTGGTGCGTTCGGTAATCCGACGTTCCAGCTGGTTGTTGGCTTCCTGCAAGGCTTCCCGGGCTGCGAGGCGGGTGGCGATCACCTTGCGCCGCTCGTTCCAGGCGATCAACAGGAAGGCGCAGAGGGCAAACGCCACGGCCACCAGAATCCCCTGGTTGATCGCTTCGCGGCGCAAGTCCTGGAGCGGCGTGAGCAGGGTGAAGTTCCACGGCGTATCGCTCAAGGGCCGGGTTTGCGAGAGGTAGCTGATGTTTTCATCGTCGGACACCAGTTCACTGTTGGCCGGGAACGTGAGTTTTTCCACGCCTTCGGACAGGGTTTCCCGGGCCAGCGGCTGCAGTTCGTTGAGCGGGAACCAGTAGTACTGCAGGCTGCGGGCAAGTTTTTCCTTGGTTTCTTCGCTCAGCGGCACCACCGATTTCAAGCGTCGAGCCGGATCGCTGGAGAGAATGATGATGCCGTTCTCGTCGCTGACGAAGGCTTCCAGCCGCGCCCGTTGCCAGCGTTCTTCCATGGCTTCCAGGCGCACCTTGACCACCGCGACGCCGATGATCTTGCCGTGTTCTTCCAGGCCATGGGCCAGGTAGTAACCGGGTTCGCCGTTGGTGCTGCCGATGCCGTAGAAACGCCCCGGCTGACCGCGCACGGCGTTCTGGAAATAGGCGCGAAAGGACAGGTCTTCACCCAGGTAACTGTCGACATCGCGCCAGTTGCTGGTGGCCATGACGCGGCCGGTGGTGTCCATCACGTAGATGGCCCGACTGCGGCTGCGCCGGTTCAGGCCTTCGAGGTAATCGTTGACCGTTTGCCGGTGTTCCGGGGTCGGGTCGGCCAGCAACTGCGAAACACTGGTTTCGAGCTCCAGCAGGCTGGGCAGGTAGGTGTATTTGCTGATTTCGCTTTCGACGGCACGGGCGTGCAATTCCAGCTGACGCTGGCCGTTCTCGCCGAGGTTGCGGATGCCATAGTGCTCACTGATCCAGAAGCCGATATAGCCCAGGCCGATCATCATGGCGATGATCAGTGGCGGCAGGAACAAATGACGAACCAGACGGGGTTTCACGGCGAGTGATGGCGACGTTGCGCGATAAAGATTGGGGTCGCATTTCATCACAGATGCCTTGGGTCAACCACCACACAAATCTTCAGCCCCCACAGATTCCTGTGGGGCTGACTCTGTGGCGAGGGGGCTTGCCCCCGTTGGGTGGCGAAGCCACCCCAATCTCAGCCAACGCGGTGAGTCAGTAAAAATGCGTCTGCCGGTTCTGGGGCCGCTACGCGACCCAACGGGGGCAAGCCCCCTCGCCACAAAAGCCCGCTCCCACAAGTAGGAGCGGTGTTTTTCTTAGTGCTGCAGAATCTTGTTGAGGAAGTGCTGCGTACGCTCGGCCCGGTGGCTGATGTCGCCGAAGAACTCTTCTTTCTTGCAGTCTTCGATGATCTTGCCCTGGTCCATGAAGATCACCCGGTCGGCCACTTTACGGGCGAAGCCCATTTCGTGGGTCACGCACATCATGGTCATGCCTTCGTGGGCCAGTTGCACCATCACGTCGAGCACTTCGTTGACCATTTCCGGATCCAGCGCCGAGGTCGGTTCGTCGAACAGCATGACGATCGGGTCCATCGCCAGCGCACGGGCAATCGCCACACGCTGCTGCTGACCGCCGGACAATTGGCCCGGGTGCTTGTGGGCGTGAGCCGAGAGACCGACGCGCTCGAGCAGTTGCAGGCCTTTCTTGGTGGCTTCTTCCTTGCTGCGGCCCAATACCTTGATCTGCGCGATGGTCAGGTTCTCGGTGATGGTCAGGTGCGGGAACAGCTCGAAGTGCTGGAACACCATGCCCACGCGCGAACGCAGTTTCGGCAGGTTGGTCTTCGGGTCGGCGATGGAGGTGCCGTCGACCACGATGTCACCCTTCTGGAACGGCTCCAGGGCGTTGACGCATTTGATCAGGGTCGACTTACCGGAACCGGATGGCCCGCACACCACGATCACTTCGCCTTTTTTGACCTCGGTGCTGCAATCAGTCAGAACCTGGAAGTCCCCATACCACTTGTTGATGCTTTTGATAGAGATCATACGGCGAACCTTTTTTGCAGACGCTTGACCAGCTGCGAGGCGGCAAAGCTGATGATGAAGTACACGAGACCCGCGAAAATCAGGAACTCATTGGAGCGGCCAATGATGTCGCCACTGGCGCGCGAAGCATTGAGGAAGTCCACCAGGCCGACGGCGTAGACCAGCGAGGTGTCCTGAAACAGGATGATGCTCTGCTGCAGCAACAGCGGCGTCATCTTGCGGAACGCCTGCGGCAGAATGATCAGGCGCATCATCTGGCCGTAGGACATGCCCAGGGCTTGGGCTGCACCCATCTGGCCCTTGGGAATCGACTGCACACCGGCACGGACGATTTCGCAGAAGTACGCCGCTTCGAACATCATGAACGCCACGATGCACGAGGCGAACGCGCCGATCGGCGTGTCTTCGCCGGTAATCCAGCGCAGCACGAACGGTACCGCCAGGTAGAACCAGGTGATCACCAGCAGCAACGGAATCGAGCGGAAGTAGTTGACGTACGCGCCGGCGATGTTTGACAGCAGCTTGTTGTGGGACAGGCGCATCAACGCCAGGATGGTGCCGAGGATGATGCCACCGACCACGCCCATGGCCATCAGCTTGAGGGTCATGACCATGCCGTTCCACAGGCCCGGCAGGGACGGGATGATGCCCGAGAAATCGAATTCCATCATTTACCCCCTACGGAGATCAGGCCCGGTACGGCGACTTTCTTCTCGACCAGGCGCATCAGCAACATCAGGCTCATGTTCAGGGTGAAGTAGATCAGCGTGGCCAGGGTAAAGGCTTCGAACAGGTTGGCGGAGAACTCGGCGGTCTGTTTGGTCTGCGCGAGCAGTTCCATCAAGCCGATCAGCGAGGCCACGGAGGTGTTCTTGAAGACGTTCAGGAATTCCGAGGTAAGCGGCGGAATGATGATCCGGTAAGCCTGGGGCAGCAGCACGTTCCAGTAGATCTGCGGCAGCTTGAAACCCATGGCGCGGGCCGCGGATTCCTGGCCTTTGGGCAGGGCCTGGATACCGGTGCGCACCTGTTCGCACACCCGGGCGGTGGTGAACAGGCCCAGGCACACGACGACGCTGAGGAAGGCCGAGGTGGTCGGGTTCAGATCCTGCTTGTACCACTCTTGCAGGTCCGCCGGCAGCAGGTCGGGTACCAGGAAGTACCAGATGAACAGCTGAACCAGCAGCGGCACGTTACGGAAGAGTTCGACGTAGCAGGTGGCGATGCCCGATACGATGCGGTTCGGCACGGTACGCATGACGCCCAGGATCGAGCCCAGTGTCAGGGCGATGATCCAGGCCGCGATGGCGATGCCGATGGTCCAGCCCAGACCGGACACGTACCAGTCGAAATAGGTCTCGCTGCCCACGCCGGTGGACTTGAAGAACACGCCCCAGTCCCAGTTGTAATTCATTAGGGTCTCCCCTCGGATTCGATCGATGTACAAATGCCCGCTTGGGGGAAGCTCCGTTCCCGCCTGTCCTTGGGGGACAGGCACACGCGCTCGGCTCGACAGCCACCGGTTCGAGTGTTTCCAGAAATGCCAGCAGGGAGTGCATTCCCCTGAAAGGGCTACGGCCCTTTCAGGGGATAAGGTTAGTCAGAAATCAGGACTTCTTGTCGTCAGCCGCTTTATCAGTCGGATTGGCGATCAGGGCCTTGAGTTCGTCGCTCATCGGGAAGTTCAGGTTCAGGCCTTTTGGCGGGATTGGCTGCATGAACCATTTTTCGTAGATCTTGTTGATCTCGCCCGATGCGTAGGTGGCCTTGATGGCGTCATCTACAGCCTTTTTGAACGGCTCGTCGCCTTTGCGCACCATGCAGCCGTAGATTTCGTAGGACTGTGGAGTGCCGGTCACGGCCCAGTCGCTTGCTTTCTTGGCCTTGGCCGCTTCACCGGCCAGCAGGGCGTCGTCCATCATGAAAGCCACGGCACGGCCGGTTTCCAGCATCTGGAACGACTCGCCGTGGTCTTTGGCGGAAATGACGTTCATGCCCATCTGCTTGTCGGCGTTCATCGCCTTGAGGATGCGCTCGGACGTGGTGCCGGCGGTGGTCACGACGTTCTTGCCGGCCAGGTCAGGGAAATCCTTGTACTTGGAGTCTGCCTTGGACAGCAGGCGAGTACCGATTTCGAAGATGCCGACGGAGAAGTCAACCTGCTGCTGGCGCTCGACGTTGTTGGTAGTGGAACCGCACTCGAGGTCCACGGTGCCGTTCTGCACCAGCGGGATACGGGTTTGCGAAGTCACCAGGTTGTATTTGACCTGGAGGTTCGGCATGTCGAGGTCTTTTTTCAGGGCTTCGACGACTTTCAGCTGGATGTCGTGGGAGTAGCCGACCGGTTTGCCGGTAGCATCCGCGATATAGGAAAACGGAATGGAAGCGTCGCGATGGCCCAGGGTGATGGTGCCGGACTCTTTGATCTTCTTCAGGGTGCCGGTGAGTTCGGCGGCGAAAACCGGAGTGCTGATCAGAGCGGCAGCAATGGCTGCGCCCAGGATATGGGGAACGATGCGCATCAAATTTTCCTCGACTTTGTTTTTTTTATGGAGCCAGTTCATCGGCCCTTTTGTGCTGCAAAACACCTGAGCGCTACGATGAGTGAGCGCAAAGGACATTCGTCGAAGAAGTGTAGAGCATGACTCGTGCCAGACCAGTCGCTATTAGTCAAGGTATTGATTTATAAGGAAATTAAGTTTTTCTTGCGCTGAAATTTCAGTGGGACGATCCGGTTAACCGAACCGACCCGCAGGTCGCGTTCGGAAAACCGAATGGTGGCAGGGTGCTACCCGATCATCAGGTGTACTTGCGCTTGTCCGGCGCTGGCGGGAAGTACTGGTACAACCAGGTCTCACTCAGCGTGCGGTCGTTGGTGCGGATGAACAGGCGCAGTTCGACAGGCTCCACGCTGTCATTGGTCGGGTACCAGTCAAACAGGACACGGTAACCCTTGATGTCATCGAGCTTGAGCACGCTGAAATCCTTGACCTCGCCGTTCGAACAAGTGACCACCGGCTCGATGCCCGCGCCTTCGGGCAGGCGGTCCAGGCCGCCGCCAGTGAAGTCCACGGCAAAACGACGGGCCCAGACGGGCGGGTAATGCTCGCCCGGCGCCCAGCCTTCGGTGAAACCGCCCATCCCGGAACGGGTGGCATTGACCCGCGCCAGCGGCGTGCCGACCGGTGGCAGCGCGCTCCAGTAGAGCTTGTAGCCGTAGTTCAGCGAGTCGCCGGCAGCCACCGGTTTCTTCGGGGTCCAGAAGGCGACGATGTTGTCCATGGTCTCGCCGGTGGTAGGGATTTCCAGCAGATCGACCGAGCCTTCGCCCCATGCGGTGGTCGGTTCGACCCACAGGCTCGGGCGGCGGCTGTACCAGTCGACGGTGTCCTGATAGCTGGCGAACTCGTGGTCGGTCTGCACCAGGCCGAAACCTTTCGGGTCCTTGTCGGCGAAGGCATTGAATTGCAGGGTCGCCGGGTTGTTCAGCGGGCGGCAGATCCACTCGCCGTTGCCGCGCCACATGGCCAGGCGGTCGGAGTCGTGGATTTGCGGGTGAATGGTGTCGCACATGCGGCGTTCGTGGGTGCCGCAGCTGAACATGCTGGTCATCGGCGCGATGCCCAACTGGTCAATGGCGGTGCGCGCGTTGACGTGGGCATCGACTTCCATCACCACGCGTTCGGCCTGGCAGTCGATATCGAAGCGGTAGGCACCGGTGGCGCTCGGCGAGTCGAGCAGGGCGTAGACCACGAAGCGGGTGCTGTCCTTGTCCGGCGTCTCGAACCAGAACTTGGTGAAGTCGGGGAATTCTTCGCGCTTCTTGGCGTAGGTGTCGATGGCCAGGCCGCGGGCCGACAAGCCGTACTGGCCGGTGGCGTCCACCGCACGGAAATAACTGGCGCCAAGGAAGGACACGACGTCGTGCTTGTCCAGCTCCGGGGCCTTGAACAACTTGAAGCCGGAGAAACCCAGGTCGCCCTTGAGCTGAGCGGTGTCGACCGTGGTGTTTTCATAGTTGAACAGTGACGGGCGGAAATGCACCTCGCGGGCCATCCGGGTTTTCGGGTCGACGCTGTACATGCGCACCGGCTGCTTGAACCCCATGCCGACGTGGAAGAACTGCACGTCCAGTTGGCCCTTGAGTTCTTTCCACAACGAATGATTGCCGTCGTAGCGGATCGCATTGAAGTTCTGCGGCGTCATGGTCGCCAGGGTCGGCGGCAACTGTTGCTTGGTGTCCTGGTAACGATTGCTGGCGAGCTGTTTGGCCTGGAGCTTCAGCGCCTCGAAATCGAATGCGCTGGCCTCGCCATCAGCGGTGCCGCCACTGGCGGCCCAGGCTTGGGCGGCCAACAGGCCTGTAGCGGACAAACCGGTGTAGGCCGCGATGGCCATGGAGGCTTTGAGCAAGTTCCTGCGGTGCATAAATACAACCTGTCGTGAGCAATCCCGCGCCGTTCCTGGCACGTGCTGGATCAGAAAAAACGGTTCGGACATGCCTTCGGCCAAACGCAACGGACTGTAGAACAGATGCCCGACAGCTTAAACCGTTCGATTGCAGAGCAAAATTGATTGATGGCACAGCGCCGGCTCGGCAATGAAACAAGACATGTCGGGAAACAATTCCGACAGGGGTTTCTGATTTACAGGGCATTTCTGCTTTTTTCGACTAATTACTCTAAAAACCGCTTTTCAGCGCCCGGAATATTTCTATTCTGTGCACATGACCGGTTTATGCCCTTCGGACCGGTGCGGTTCAGCGGGCACCCAGCGGCTGCTGAAAAAGGGATAGGGCGATGCGGTTTTTTGCAGTTTTCTTTGACGTATAGAGAAGGACATCGTCCATGTCGAAAGTACAAGGCATCACCGAAATGTTGGGAATCTTTCCGTGCCTGGCCATCGGGCGACGCAGGCGCCGGCTTAATAACGAGGAAATGAAACTGGTGGAGCGATATAGGGAGTTGTCGGAGAGCGACAGGATCGCGATGAGGTATCTGGTGGATGCGATGAGGAGTGTTTCGCGGTTTTGAAGCAAATGGGGCATCCCGTCCTGGCTGGATGCCCCTTATTACCAATCCTGAGAGCGCTCGGATCGCTGATGCAGCACGCGCAGAACTTGTACCTGGCCATGGGAAAATCGATAAGGGGCGATAAAGGGAAAACGGCCAAGTACCAACTCTCGGACATCGGGCATGCCTGAAGGCCTGCCCGAGCCGGGAAACTGTTCCAATAGTTCAAGGGATTGCAAAATTGTGGAAATGATTTCGAAGGCGACTTTTGCGCCAACTACCTTTCGGTAGTGCTCGTGGATGGCATCGAGATCGCTTTCGGCTTTTTCAGTCAGTACTACGCTCGGCACGTTTTGCCCACTTAGCCTTCACGGCATCCAGATCGGTGAGTTTCCCCGCGTCGGCATCGGCGATGCCGTCACTGATGGCTTGCAGATGCCAGGACTCGGCTTCCACATATCGAACCAATGCACGCTTGAGATGGTACTGACGATCTCTGTCGGTCGCCGCAGCCAATAAATCCAGCTGCTGAGCCAAATGTTCTTCGACGCGAAAAGACAAAACGGGTGAGGCCATGATGGCTCTCCTAAGGTGTATACGCTGTAAACGACGTAAACACCCTAGGCCGAGCCGGGGTTTTCGTCAACCGCAGGCGTGCATGGGCTGTACGAAACTCTAGTGCGGCGAACACGAACGAGAGGGAAGGATGTATTGCCAGATGCTAATCCAACGACGTGGGGTTAACCCACTTCCCCCACCGCCCGATACGCCTCATCGATCGCCGCATGGGCATACGCACTCCACGCCGCGTCCGAGTTGGCGATGCTCACGCGTCCAACAGGCTGACGGGCCAGGTTCATCAGTTTTTCGCTTTCGTCGGCATCGTCGTACAGGCTGTTGGAGAAGTACGCGTAGCCGTGTGACCAGCGGTTGACGGTGATGGCGAGGATGTCGGTTTCGTGATTGAAGCCGCCAGGCCCAAGCATGCGTTGCAGTTGGTCACGCAGTTGCGCTTCCAGTTGCTCGAACGATTGGCCGTACAGGCGGCCACGGCCGGCGCGGGCCTGGTCGCGGGCGTTCATGCCGCTGTTGGGGCTGGTGGGCACGTAGACCATGTGCAGGCCGATCGGCTGCGTCGGGTCTTTCGGGTGGTCGTAGCCGCCCATGCTTACCGGATAGTCGAGTTTGATCCGGCTGTAGGGTTGGGTCGCCGCATAGATTTCGTGCACGCCGAGTTTCTGGAACGACTGCCAGTTGCGGATCACGACCTTGGTGTACACCAGCGGGAACTTCACGTTCTGGCTCAGGGCGTGGGATTGCTCCGGCGACAGGTCGCGCAGCAGGTACGGGATGATCATGTTGTAGCAGGCCATGATGCAGTGCTTGCCGCGCACCTGGCTGAGCTGGCCGCCGCGGCTGTAGCCGACGTTCACGCCGCTGCCGACGTTGCGCACGCTCACCGCTGTGCTGTTGAGGCGGATGCGCACCGGGGCTTTGGCCTGATCGAGTTTGGCGTAGTCGAACGGGGCGAGGACGATATCGTCCATGGTGTTCCCCGGTGCCACGGCCGGGATCAGGCTGCGCACTAGCAAGCGCGCCAGCGAGGCGTTGCCGTCGGGGAAGTGGTAGATGTAGGGCTCTTCCATTTCCGCCCGGGCTTCTTCGCTGATCGGCTCCAGGTTCATCGCGCTGAAGCCTGGGAAACCGACTGAGTAGGCGTCGGACGCGGCGACCGCATCGATGCTCAGGGCCATGAAGTCGTTGGTGCGGCTTTGGAAATACTTCACCGCTTGAGCTGACAAGCCTACGTCCTTGAGCAGGAAATCCTGGTAGCTGATGGCTTCCAGGTGCGCGGTTTTTTCCTCGGTGGTTTTGCCGGGCAGGTAATCCTTGGGCGTCATGTGCAAGGCGATCAACGCCTGGCGGTCGGCTTGCGGCAGCGGGAAGTCGTTGATGAAGTCCGGGATGGAGCGGGCGTGCAACTGGCCCGGGGCGATGTCGTCGGCCACCATCGGCGTCGGGTCGCCGGTCACCAGTTTGTCTTCGCCGAAGTTTTCCTTGTCGAAGAACACCCCGCGCGACAGGCCCAGGCCCGGGTAGAACTGGCGATCGAATGCGGTCTCGAAGCGTTTGATGTTCACCCCGAGCTTCTTCAGCAGGCCGTTCACTTCCTGGCTGTACAGATGATTTGGCGACTGGAAGGCTTCACTGCCGCCGTAGCCGATGATCATGCGACCACCGGCGGAGAATTCGTTGCGCTTGGCGTGGCCGCCGAAGTCGTCGTGGTTTTCCAGAATCAGGATGCGCGCTTTCGGATGTTTCTCACGGTAGAACCACGCAGCGGACAGTCCGCTGAGGCCGCCTCCTACCACCACCAGGTCATATTCCTCGGTGATCGGCAGCTTGTCGGTGTCGAAGACCTTTTTCTCCCAACCCATCTGGTGGGCCATTTCGAACGAACCGACGTGGTTACCCCGCAGGCCGGTCAGTGCTGGAGGGTAGTAGCGCCCGTCAGGGGCAGCCTGGAGAAGTTGCAGAGGGGTCATGCCGGCAGCGATGGTGACAGCGACGCCGTTGAGAAAGTCGCGGCGGGTGATATCCATATTCAATCCTTGTTGGTTTTTCAGATCGCCCCGGCGCCACAATGGCACCGGGGCGAATGCCGTTACCGGCTGACTTTCCAGGCATCGCCCGCCGGGGCGGTGCCGTGGTCATAGGGTTTGGCGATCCACATGTAGAGCAGGCCCAGGCCAATCACGATGGCCGTGCTCAGTACCATGGCGTAGTTGATGTACCACGCGGCATCCGGTGTCCGTGGCCAGGCCATGTTGATAATGGCCCCGACACCATAGACCAGTGCGCCGATGTTCACCGCCCAGCCCCAGGCGCCGAGGGTGAATTTGCCGCTCGGTTTCCAGCCCTTCATGCGGGCGTACAGGGCCGCGAGCACGATCATCTGGAACGCCAGGTAGATGCCGATGGCCGCGAAGCTGACGATGGTGGCGACCGCATCCTGCAGGAAGAAGCCGAGGATGATGATAAGCGCCGGCAGGACACCGGACACGAACAATGCGGCAACCGGAACCTGCGTCGTAGGGGAAATCTTCTTCAGCAGTCGGCTGCCGATGACCATTTCGTCACGGGCGTAGGAATACAGCAGACGACTGGCCGCCGCTTGCAGGCTGATGACGCAGGAGATGAAGGAAATCATCACCACGCCCATCACCAGTTTCGAACCCACCGGCCCGAATGCGTTGTTGAGGATGGTGGTGACCGGGTCCTTGTCGGTGCCATTGATCACCGCTTGCATGTCTGGCACCGCGAGGATCAGCGCCAGGCAAGCGAACATCGCCGCGATGCCGCCGATGTAGATGGTCATGCGCATCGCCACCGGGATCTGCTTGCTCGGGTTCGGGGTTTCTTCGGCCACATCGCCGCAGGCCTCGAAACCGTAGTACAGGAACATCCCCGCCAGCGAAGCGGTGAGGAACGCCGGCAGGTACGAGCCGTCGACGCTGATATCGAAGGTGTTGAACAACACGCTGATCGATTGATGACGCTCGAAGATCAGCAGGTAAACGCCCACGATGACTGCGCCGACCAGTTCGCAGAGGAAGCCGAACATGGCGATGCGCGCCAGCACTTTGGTGCCGCTGAGGTTGACCAGGGTGGCGAAGAGCGTCAGGAACAGGGCGATGATGATGTTGGTGTTGTTGCTCGGTTCAAAGCCCATCATGGCGGCCAGGTACGGACCGGCACCCACGGCAACCGCCGCGATGGTCACGCACAGGGCGATGGAGTAGATCCAGCCGACCATCCACGCCCAGCGCTTGCCCACCAGACGACGGGCCCATGGGTACACGCCGCCGGAAATCGGGAACTGCGAAACCACTTCGCCGAAGATCAGGCATACCAGCAGCTGGCCGCAACCGACCAGCAAATAGGCCCAGAACATCGGTGGCCCGCCTGCGGCCAGGCACAGGCCGAACAAGGTATAAACCCCGACGACCGGGGACAGGTAGGTAAAGCCCAGGGCGAAGTTTTCCCACAGGCTCATGCTGCGATTGAAGTTGGAGGTGTAACCCAGTTTGCGCAGTTGCTCGGCATCGCTGTCGGCAACGGCTGCAGAGAGATCGGGTGATGCACTCATGTGTGATTGCTCCGGAAAATCGGCAGATTTCGGATGTCCGAAACCGTGACGGGGCCTTGAGGGCACCGCCAGGATCGGTGGTTATTGTTTTTGGTGTTGCGGTGAATCCTTGATGTAAATCGCCGACATCATCCGTGTGTCTGCTGAAAAGATCGCAGCCTGCGGTGTAGTGGTTCATTTTTTTTGAACCGCTCTGTAGGAGCATTAAGCCGCCTGTTGCTCATACAGCGCAGGCGGCAAGTTGTTCGAGGCAGAGTGGCAACGGCGATGGTTGTAATGGGAGATGAAG